>JBLHPB010000033.1:0-23262 GCA_047624025.1 Zhongshania sp. | reverse complement strand
CCAGCGTGGCGCGAACTCGTTTACCGCCATTGAGCAGGCTGTATACAGAGGCATCAGCGAGGTTTTGCAGGCTGTGGCTGGCATTGTCATCGGCGTATTCACTGCCAATATTTGTCATTAATAGCGGAAGTGCGGTCTGTACGCGCTGCTGGCAGTGGGCCAAGTAGTCGGAAAAATCCCAAATCATGCTTAATCTTCCGTCGGCAGCGCTTTACTGATGATTTCTCCGTCTTTTTCCATCAGCAGCTGCACTTTCTGCTCGGCATCAGATAAGGATTGCTGACAATCACGGCTGAGCTGCATGCCGTTTTCAAAGGCTTTTAGTGAGTCTTCTAAGCTGAGGTCGCCGGACTCCATACTCTGCACGAGTTTTTCTAGATCGCTAAGCGCGGCCTCAAAATTTACTGTTTTTGCCTTGGCCATTGACCTCTCCTGAATGGATTTTGCGCTCTATTCTAGCAGTGTCTGCGGCTATGAGGGTAATTCCTGCTTAGCCGTGGTTGCTAAAAGGGGGATAATGTATGCTATTGCACCGTTGACGAGTGAAGGGCTCATGCATTTTCAGAAAGTGATTGATTTTTGGTTTTCAGAATTACCACCATCAGCATGGTTTGAGGGCGGGCAGAGTCTGGATGACGATATCTCGGCCCGGTTTGGCGAAGTGCATCGGGCGGCGATAGCCGGTGAATTGTATTCCTGGCGGCACGAGCCCTTGGGGCGCTTGGCGGAGATTATTGTACTCGATCAGTTCTCGCGTAATATTCACCGTGGTATACCTAGTGCGTTTAGTGCCGACGGCCAAGCCCTAATATTGGCGCAGGAGGCGATAAGGACTCGTGCCGACACGGTGCTTAGTAAGCCGCAGCGGGTGTTCATGTATATGCCCTATATGCACAGTGAGTCGCTGGCAATTCAATGCGCGTCAATACGGCTCTTTGAGGCGGTGGCAATCGCGAATAATACTCGGTTTGCCCAGCACCATTACAATATCATTGCTGAATTTGGTCGTTATCCCCACCGCAATAATATCCTAGGGCGCGAATCCACCGAGGCTGAGTTAGCATTTCTAGCTAAGCCGGGTTCATCATTTTAAGCCGCGTGTTCACTATGGGCATTTTGGCGACAATAAGGAGATAAGATGCGAATTTTTATGCCCGTAATGGCGTGGTTGTTTTATGTTATAGCGACCCCGGTCTGGGCCGATTGTGGCTATCCCGACAGTGATCGCGGCCAGGCACCGGAGTGGCTGTGTGGCGCCACGGAATTCGAAGGTGCCATCTTTCTGGGCTACGGTGATAAAAGTCGTATGCCCGCAATTTCACTGCAAAATCGAATGGCGGGAAAGGCGGCGATGATCGCCGTGGTCGAGAAATTATTACGCCAAGCTCAGACTCAGCTCGGCAGCGAATTGCCGGAATCCATCGCACTGAGTTTGCCCGCTGCCAACGAGCTGTCGCGGGTAGCGCGCTTTAGCGGCATTAGCGTGCTTGATAAGGTTCAAAGCCCTCAGCGTCACCTTTATGTGTTGGCGGGAGTAAAGCGCGAGGATAGCGGCGCGCTATTGAATATTGCCCGTGACGAGGTGTTAGCAGAGAACAAAAAGGCCATCATTGCGACCTTGGGTAAAGATGGCTGGCGGCTATTGAGTAAGCCTCGTGATAAGCCCGCACTAAGCAAATAATAAACTTTTATGGCTGCTTACTCGGGCGGCTTTGCTTAAGAGACTTCGCCGGTAAATCAGGGGCAGCGAGTCGCCTTAATTGCTATTTGAGAAATGCACAGTGGGCATTCATTGGTAGCCACTGGGGCGGGAGCGGCCTCTTCTTTTTTCTGCATATTATGTATGGCTCTAATCAGCATGAATGCAGCCAATGCGACAATCACAAAGCTCACCACCGCATTAAAAAACACCCCGTAGCTTACCGCCATCGCACCTTCCTTTAGGGTGAGGAATAAATCGGCGAAATCGACGCCGCCCATCATCAGTCCTATTGGCGGCATAATAATATCCGACACCATGCTTTTGACAATAGTGCCAAACCTCCCGCCGATGATGAAACCCACGGTCATATCGACCACATCGCAGCGCATCGCGAATTTTTTGAATTCTTCTAGCTTCAGTCCGTCCTTTTTTGATAATCCAAGGTATAACTGAGACTGCCAGTAATTTCCAATATTAGCAGGTATCTTTCAGCTATAAAGTTACGTTAGATTCTTCGCTAGCGCGCATAGCGAATAGTCGCGGCGGTGGTGATCCCCCATACCCCATTGACCAATAAAACGAGTAAGGGGGTTAAATTGCCGAGCTCAACGCCACCAAGCCCTTTATTGGTCTGAGGGAAAAGTAGTAGTAATTGAGCGGCGCTAGGCGCTAGGCTAATGAGCAAGCCTTTTAATAATGGACGCGATGGTAACAGCGGTAAAATAAACAGTAATCCCCAAAGGCCCCCCCAAACAATGCGAGGATAGAGCCAAGAGGGGCTAAAGCTTGGGGCAATCGCTATACCCAGTTGTGCGGTAATACCTTGGTCGCCCAATAACCAGATGCTGATGCTATTGACGAGCGCGCCGACACAGCCGGCGGCGAAAAAGATCAGCAGTTTTATCATGGCAGCTTGCCTTATATAGTGAATGATTTTAGGTGTTTGCAGCTTGTGGGTCGAGCCGGGGTGTTAACTCGCCAGCGGGAATCTCAAGACACTGACTGGCTTTGGTTCCTGCCCACAGTGGTGAAAAATCTCCACAAGCCAGTGATTCAGACTGCTTGCGCAGCTGCGCAATGGCATCGCTGGCGTGGGGGAAATCCGGAACCTCCGAATTGATTGCGCCTATTTCGCGAATAAGCCGATTGACTATACCTCGTGCGGGTCTGCCGGAAAACACATTGGTGATGATGGTGCTCCGCGCGGCTTCGCTGCGTATAGCGGCGCGATGTACCGTCGAGGTATTTGTTTCTGGGCAGAGCATGAAGGCGCTGCCAAGTTGCGCCCCGCCCGCTCCTTGGCTCAGGGCTATACTGACATCCTCGGCATTGGCAAGGCCGCCGGCAGCGATAATCGGGAGTGATATCTGTCCACGCAACTGGCTTAGCAAAGTGCTTAACTCATTTTGCTTGTTAAGCTCAGTACTCAAAAATATACTGCGATGACCGCCCGCTTCAATGCCTTGAGCAATAATAGCATCTACCCCCCGAGCTTCTAGCCATTGGGCTTCGGCAAGAGTGGTGGCGCAGCCCAGAATCTTACAGCCCCAGGACTTCACTCTGCGGATTAAACCGGGGCTAGGTAGGCCAAAGTGGAAACTAATAACCGGCGGCTGGAAGTCTTCGATGAGATCGGCAATAACGTGACTAAAGGGCTGGCGGCTCGGTGTGAGGGAAGGCGTGTCGCTGTCCAGTTGCAGTTCATTGAAGTAAGGCTGAAGGAGTTTGCGCCACTGGCTTTGCTGCTGGTTATTCTGCTCTGGCTGCTGGTGGCAGAAAAAATTGAGATTATAGGGCTGGCCCGTTGCGCCTTTAATAGTATTGATTTCAGTTAATAGCTGTTCGCTATTTAGCATGGCGCAAGGCAGCGAACCCAGGCCACCGGCATTGGATACCGCAATGCAGAGGGCGCTGCCTTGTACTCCTGCCATGGGGGCTTGAATAATGGGTCGCTGAATACCTGGCAAAGCCATAAGTTATCCTGTGTTACTGCGAACTTGACGGTTAAGACTAGTCTTTCGGCATGTCAGCAACAATCCTTAGCTAATTATGATCAATATTTTCTCAATACACAGTGGTAGTCATTGTTGATATTTTGGTTTTGATTACACCGCTTTACGTGCAGAATGTGGCTCATTAATTCGATCTAATTATTAACGGTTCAAACTTATGTCTGCAATCTCAAGAACGGAAATAGCTTTGATTACCGGCGCATCTGCCGGTATTGGTCGAGTCTATGCGCAGCACTTTGCCGCGCGCTGTAAAGTCATGGTGCTGGTCGGACGCGATGCCGCTAAGTTAGCTGAAGTGGCTGTCGAGGTGGCTGCTGAAGGGCTGAGCGTGCACGTCTTGGCCCTGGATTTAACCAGCACCGAAGGTGTCACCAGAGTGATGGAAGCCATTCGTCAAAAAGGCCCGATTTCAATATTAGTGAACAATGCCGGTTTTGGTAGCAATGGCCGTTTTGCCGAGTCTGATCTTGATCGGCAGCAGGCCATGGTCAACCTACACTGTAATGCCACCCTAGCATTGTGTCGCGCAGCACTGCCGTTTATGAAAGACAATGGCGGCGGCAAGATCATTAACGTGTCGTCAATGGGCAGTTTTTTCCCCCTTAAGTACTCGGCCGTATACGCAGCTAGCAAGGCGTTTTTAAACTCCTTCTCAGAAGCCCTGCAGCTTGAAGTGAGGCGCGATGGCATCAGGGTTCAGTGTCTGTGCCCAAGCTATACCCGCAGTGAATTTCATCAGCGTGAAGCGATGGCGGGGGTTGATTCAAGTGCAGTGCCGGAGTCTATGTGGTGGAGTGCTGAGGATCTAGTCAGCTTCAGTCTTGCCGAGTTAGAGGGTGGCAGTGACAAGGTGATTTGTATTCCCGGTCAGGATAATCGTGAATTGGCGCGCGGTGCAATGCAGGGTAGTGCGGAAAAGTTGTGACTCTAAACTTGGGACATATTTAGCAAATAATATATCAGAGTAAGATTCTATGAAATGGTCGCCCGAGCTTGATCTTGAAACTCTCCCGGTGCTGCCGGATATTGGCCCCGCCGCTGAGGCGGCGAGCCTAAGCTGGGTGGCGGACTACTGTGCTTACTATCAATTGGATTTCGAAGACCACTATGCGGGTTTAAAACATTATGTCGGTGCCTTTGATAGTGCTGGTGAACGCATTGCTATGCAGTTATTTGTGCCGGAAGGCGCCCGCAGCACCGCCTATGTCTACCACGGCTATTATGACCACGTGGGCTTGTTTAATAATGTGATTCATTATTTTTTAAAACACGGTTACGCGGTGGTGGCCTACGATATGCCGGGGCACGGCTTGTCAACGGGAGAGCGAGCGGCCATTGATGACTTTATGCGTTACCGACAAGTGCTCAGCGACGCGCTTGCGGTGGTTGCAGATTTTAATCTGCCAGCGCGTAAAGTGGCGCTGGCCCAGAGTACCGGTTGCGCCATTTTGATGTCGCATTTACTTAGTGGCGGCGACAAAACATTTGAACGGGTGGTGTTAATGGCGCCCTTGCTGAGGCCCTGTGGCTGGTGGTGGGGCAAGTCTGCGCATACCTTGTTGCACCGCTATATCAGCAGTTTGCCACGTAAATTTGCCGATAATTCTGATGATCAGGAGTTTCTGGAATTTCTTCGCGACCGAGATCCCTTGCAGGCTCGTAGCTTGCCCATGAGCTGGGTCGGCGCACTAAAAAAATGGCAAAAGTGGTTTTTAAAGCAAGCGCCGGTCAGTAGCTCGGTGTTGATTTTACAGGGCGACGCCGATGAAACAGTGGCTTGGCGCTATAATATTCAGCGCATCGAGAAAAAATTTCCCAATGCCAAAACCATATTTATTCCCGGTGCCCGTCATCATTTGGTGAAAGAGGGGGAGCAATACCGGCACATACTGTGGCAGGCTTGTGATGATTATTTGTGAGCTTGAAGGGGGGTTTAATATAATGTGGATCTAAAATCAGCCTTAGCCAACTGATGGCGGAGTCATGTTAGCAAGCCATTCCCACCACTGGTGTTCGCCTTCGGGTTTGTCCATGTCCTGGCAGCGATGCACATCCCAGGTGACCAGAAAGTCGGGGTCTTTAATCTGTTCGCCAGAGTCAGTTTTGTAATTGCCTGCGGGGGCAATAAACCACGGCGCCATTGATGACGGAAGGGTGAACTCTTCTTCATTGCTTGGGCGGATCGTAATGCCATCTTTGGCAGTGACTCTGACTACCGTACCCGCCAGCATGCGCTGCTGGAGGGAGTTGCCGTCAATGTCAAAATAACTCAGACCAACTACCGCACGCTTATCCAGCAGCGCAGCGAGTTCTGAGTTCAATGTGGCTGACATGATGGCGGGTATCCCTCTGTTTAATTTAGAATAAAATCCGGCAGCGGATAGTGCCCTTTACGTGCAATAATTTTTCCAAGGCAAACTCACTAGAAGCCTCATCAATATCCATTACCACATAACCCACTTTCTCGCTGGTCTGCAGGTACTGGCTGCTAATATTGATATTGTTCTCAGAGAAAATCTGGTTAATGGCGCTGAGTATGCCCGGCACATTGTGGTGAATGTGCAGAATACGGTGCTTGCCGGGGTGGGCAGGCAGTGCCACTTCGGGGAAATTTACCGAGGAAGTACTGGTGCCATTGTCGGAGTATTTTACCAGTTTGTCGGCCACTTCCATGCCGATGTTCTGCTGAGCTTCCACCGTAGAGCCACCAACATGCGGTGTCAGAAAGACATTGTCAAACTCGCGTAATGGTGAAATAAATTCGTCATTATTGCTGCGTGGCTCTTCAGGGAATACGTCAATAGCCGCGCCTGCGAGCTTATTGTCACGCAAAGCGTTGACCAAGGCATCAATGTCTACCACGGTGCCGCGGGCGGCATTAATCAGAATGGCGCCATTTTTCATCTGGGCAAGTTCATTGGCGCCAATCATATTCTGGGTAGATATTGTCTCAGGTACATGCAGGGTAATAATGTCGGCAGTGGCCAGCAGTTCGCCCATGCTCACCTGGCTGGCATTGCCCAGCGGCAGTTTATTCACAACATCGGTAAAGCACACCACCATGCCCAAGCTTTCAGCAATTACCGAAAGCTGCATACCGATAGAGCCGTAACCGATAATTCCCAAACGTTTGCCGCGAATCTCATAGGAGCCAACGGCGCTCTTCAGCCATTCGCCACGGTGGGCGGCGGCATTCTTCTCGGCCAGACCGCGCAACAGCAAAATGGCTTCGGCAATCACTAGCTCGGCTACCGAGCGGGTATTGGAAAAGGGTGCGTTAAATACCGCAATGCCGCGTTCGATGGCGGCTTGCAGGTCGACCTGATTGGTGCCAATGCAAAAACAGCCAACCGCGATCAGTTTTTTGGCTTCGTCCAGCACGTCAGCGGTGAGCTGGGTGCGCGAACGAATACCGACAAAATGCGCGTCGGCGATTTTCTGCTTTAGCTCTTCGTCAGGCAGGGCCTTTTGATAGTAATCAATATTGGTATAGCCCGCTGCGTGCAGGGCGTCGACAGCTGACTGGTGCAGACCTTCCAGTAGCAGGAATTTGATTTTGGCTTTGTCGAGGGATGTTTTTGCCATGAGATTGCTTAGCCCCACTCTGAGGTACAGTGAAAGCGCAGTATGTTATCATATTCCACTTTCCCAAGTGCTATTCTAAGAGGCATTTTTACCATGTCGACGAGCCCCGCTGTGTCTTCCCCTGAATCCATAATCAAAGCCTTGCAGGCCGTTGTCGGTCAAGACAAGGTGCGCAGCGATGCCGAAATCCTTCTCAGTCATGGTCGAGATTGGACCAGAGCTCATACACCGGCCCCTATGGCGGTGGTTTTTCCGCGCACCGCCGCTGAGGTGCAAACTATCGTCAAGCTGGCTAACGAACATGAATTCGCCATTGTGCCATCAGGTGGTCGCACCGGCTTGAGTGGTGGCGCCGTAGCGGCTAACGGCGAAGTGGTGGTGTCCTTTGATTATATGAGCAATGTTAGCGACTTCGACCCTATTGACCGCACAGTGGTCTGTCAGGCCGGTGTGATCACTGAACAGCTGCAGGAGTTTGCCGAAGAGCGTGGCTTGTTTTACCCGGTAGATTTCGCCTCGGCCGGTTCCTCGCAAATTGGCGGTAATATTGCGACCAATGCCGGTGGTATTAAAGTGATCCGCTACGGTATGACCCGCGACTGGGTGGCGGGCCTGAAGGTAGTCACTGGCAATGGCGATATGCTGGAGTTGAATCGAGGCTTGCTAAAAAACAATGCCGGTTACGATTTGCGTCAGTTGTTTATAGGCGCCGAAGGCACTCTGGGCCTAATCGTCGAAGCCACTATGCAGCTGACTCGCCCACCTAAAAATCTCACCGCGTTTGTGCTGGGGGTTGAAAATTTCAGCGGCATTATGAATTTGTTTAATCGCTTTCAAACCGAGATGGATTTAACCGCCTTTGAATTCTTCTCGGAACAGGCTTTGCAGAAAGTAGTTGCCCACAGTGGCGTGCCGCGGCCCTTTGAATCGGCTTGCCCCTACTATGCACTACTCGAGTTTGAATGTTTGAACGAAGCGGTCGAGACCCAGGCCATGGCGCTGTTCGAGTCCTGCGTGGAAGAGGGTTGGGTGATTGACGGCGTCATGAGTCAAAGCCTTGAGCAGTTGAAAAATCTGTGGCGCTTGCGTGAGGATATTTCTGAAACCATCTCCAAATGGACGCCCTATAAAAATGATATCTCCACCATCATCTCGCGGGTGCCAGATTTCCTTGAGGCAGTCGATGCCTTGGTGAAGGCAGAATACCCCAACTTTGAAATCATTTGGTTCGGCCATATCGGTGACGGTAATTTACACCTGAATATTCTTAAGCCAGACGAGCTTGATAAAGATGAGTTTTTTGCTGAGTGCGCCAAGGTCAGTGTTGGCGTATTTGAGATCGTTAAAAAATATGGTGGTAGCGTCTCCGCCGAACACGGTGTTGGCCTATTGAAGAAGGCCTATTTGCCTTACTCGCGCTCTGAAGTAGAAATTGATTTAATGCGCCAGGTGAAAAAAGTGTTTGATCCCAAGGGCATTATGAATCCGGGTAAGATTTTTGACGCTATTGATTAGGGCTTTGCCGAGATGAATTTGTATCGTCACCACTTTACTGATGGTCGTGAATTTGCCGCCGTACCGGGTAAGCTGGTGTGTGTCGGCCGAAATTATGCCGAGCATGTCAAAGAGCTAGGCAATGAGATGCCGGATGCGCCGCTGCTATTCATGAAGCCCGCTACCGCAATGGTCGCCATGGCTGAGCCCTTGGCGTTGCCGGCGGGTGATGGCAGCTGCCATCACGAGTTGGAGTTGGCCTTATTAATTGCTCAGCCCTTACGGCAGGCAGGGCCAGAAGAGTGTCGGGCGGCCATTGCCGGGATTGGTTTGGCGCTCGATCTAACCCTGCGAGATTTACAGGCCGAGCTGAAAAAGAAAGGCCATCCCTGGGAGCGTGCCAAGGCCTTTGATGGCGCCAGTCCACTGTCGCGTTTCATTCCTTTTGACCCGGATCTAGATTTTGCCCAGTTAAATTTGCGCCTTAGTCGTAACGGTGGTGTTCAGCAGCAGGGCCGCTGTGCGGATATGTTGTTTTCAGTGGAGGCTTTGCTTAGCGAGATCAGTCAGAGCTTTAGCTTGATGCCGGGTGATGTGGTTTTAACCGGCACACCGGCGGGGGTGGGGCCGCTGTATTCTGGCGACCAGCTGCTGTGTGAATTAGAGGGCTTACTTAAAATTGAGACCATCGTTATTTGATGGGAGGTGAGCGGCGCGAACTTCTGGCGCCTCTCACCTTTCATTCTGCGTTCTATTTCAGCTTCTTATACTTAACGCGTTTCGGTCCCGCATTCTTGCCTTTGCGCGCCACAAAGTCTTCGTGGTATTCGCTGTAGTTACCCTCAAAAAATACCACGTCACTGTCGCCTTCGTAGGCGAGGATGTGGGTGGCAATCCGGTCAAGAAACCAGCGATCGTGAGAGATCACCAAAGCGCAGCCGGGGAAGTCGAGCAGAGCGTCTTCCAGTGCGCGCAGGGTTTCCACGTCCAAGTCGTTTGAGGGCTCATCTAGCAGCAGAACATTGCCGCCTTCTTTCAGTGTGCAGGCCAAATGCAGGCGGCCGCGTTCACCGCCAGAGAGTTCGCCAACCCGTTTCTGCTGATCACTGCCCTTAAAGTTAAAGCGGCCAATATAAGCGCGAGATTGCACTTCATAGCTGCCAATGCGCAGAATATCATTGCCTTCAGACACGGCTTCCCAAACGGTCTTCTTATCGTCGAGGCTGTCGCGCATCTGTTCTACAGATACTAGCTTGACGGTCTCACCGACCACAATATTGCCGCTGTCCGGCTGCTCCTTGCCCATCATCATCCGCAGCAAGGTCGATTTACCAGCGCCGTTACCGCCGATAATGCCGACAATTGCACCCTTGGGAACCGAGAAGCTCAAATTGTTAATCAACAGGCGATCGCCATAACTTTTACTGACGCCGTTGACCTCAATCACCTTGTCGCCCAAGCGTGGACCTGGCGGTATATAGATTTCATTGGTTTCGCTGCGGTTCTGGAATTCCTGTGAACTCATTTCTTCAAAGCGGGCCAGTCGCGCCTTGCTTTTACTTTGGCGGCCTTTGGCATTGCTGCGCACCCATTCCAATTCGGCGGAGATGGTTTTCTTGCGCGAGGCATCAGATTTGGCTTCTTGAGAAAGGCGGGCGTCTTTGGCTTCTAGCCAATCTGAATAATTGCCCTCGTAGGGAATGCCGCGACCGCGGTCTAATTCCAGAATCCAGCCGGCGGCGTTATCGAGGAAGTAGCGATCGTGGGTGATGGCGACCACGGTGCCGGGGAAATCGCACAAAAAGCGTTCCAGCCAGCCGACCGATTCAGCATCCAAATGGTTGGTGGGCTCGTCGAGTAAGAGCATGTCGGGGTTGGACAGCAGCAGGCGGCATAGGGCGACTCGGCGGCGTTCACCGCCCGATAGGGTGCTGACATCGGCATCCCAAGGCGGCAAGCGCAGAGCGTCGGCAGCCACTTCTAATTTATGATCTAAGTTGTGAGCGTCGGTGGCTTGAATGATATCTTCTAATTGCGCTTGGCGTTTGGCCAGCGCGTCAAAGTCGGCGTCAGGTTCAGCATAGGCGGCGTACAGTTGATCCAGTTCAGTCAGCGCATTTTTGGCCTCAGCAACACCTTCTTCGACATTGCCGCGCACATCTTTGGCTGGGTCTAGGGCGGGCTCCTGAGATAAATAACCAATTTTGGTGCCGGGCTGGGGGCGGGCCTCACCGTTAAACTCGGTATCGACACCAGCCATAATACGCAGCAGGGTGGATTTACCCGAGCCGTTTAGGCCCAGTACGCCAATTTTGGCGCCGGGGAAAAAAGACAGAGAGATATCGTGAAGAATTTCGCGCTTAGGCGGTACAACCTTGCTAACGCGGTTCATGGTGTAAACGAACTGGGCCATGTTGACTCCTGAATAGGGTGCGGGCGGCAGGCAGCAGGTAAGCCGCCGCCGAGTGGGCGAAAAGGTAGCGAAAATGACGTGAATCCGCAATGTTTTTCAGGTGAAAGGCTATATGAGCGGGGCGTATCAGCGTTTTAATGATCGCGCCAAGGTAATGAAACCCGCTATGGCAAATTGTGTCTACTTAAAACGATGCCGTGAGCGCGCATTTATTGTACAATGTGCGGCTTTTCAGAGCCTGTGTATGCCTCGGGGGTATTATGTTTAGTAAAGAGATGACGATTGCTGGATTTGATAATGAAATCTGGTCTGCAATTCAGCAAGAAGAGGTGCGTCAAGAAGAGCATATCGAGCTGATTGCCTCAGAAAACTACACCAGCCCCGCTGTTATGCAGGCACAGGGTACGGTTCTGACCAATAAGTACGCCGAGGGTTATCCCGGTAAGCGTTATTACGGCGGTTGCGAGTACGTCGACAAGGCGGAAACCTTGGCTATTGACCGCGCCAAAGCGCTGTTCGGTGCCGATTACGCCAATGTCCAGCCGCACTCAGGCTCTCAGGCCAATGGCGCAGTTTACCAAGCACTGGTATTGCCGGGCGAAACTGTATTGGGCATGAGCTTAGACGCTGGCGGTCACTTAACGCACGGTGCCAAGCCTAACTTCTCGGGCAAAACCTACAATGCCGTCCAGTATGGTCTGAACAACGAGACTGGCGAAATTGACTACGCTCAGGTTGAAGCGCTGGCGCTGGAACACAAACCCAAAATGATCGTGGCGGGTTTCTCTGCCTATTCCGGCATTGTCGATTGGGCAAAATTCCGTGAAATCGCCGATATGGTGGGTGCCTACCTGATGGTAGACATGGCTCACGTTGCTGGTTTGGTGGCGGCGGGCATTTACCCTAACCCGATCCAATACGCCGACGTGGTGACCACCACTACCCACAAGACCTTGCGTGGTCCTCGTGGCGGTCTAATTCTGGCCAAGTCGAATCCTGACATTGAGAAGAAACTGAACTCGGCGGTATTCCCCGGTGGTCAGGGCGGCCCATTGATGCACGTGATTGCCGCGAAGGCCATCAGCTTCAAAGAAGCCATGACACCTGAATACGTGGTGTATCAGAAGCAAGTGGTTAGCAATGCCAAGGCCATGGCCAAAGCCTTTATTGGTCGCGGTATTAATATTGTATCTGGCGGCACTGAAAACCATTTGATGCTGGTTGACCTGATCGGCAAGTCGTACACCGGCAAAGACGCCGATGCGGCGCTGGGTGCAGCCAACATCACGGTAAACAAAAATGCCGTGCCCAATGATCCGCGCTCACCTTTCATTACCAGTGGTTTGCGTGTTGGCACCCCAGCAGTTACCACTCGTGGATTTAAAGAAGCCGAGTGTATCCAGCTGGCTAACTGGATGTGCGACGTGTTGGAAGCGCTGGAAGCAGGCGATGCCGCTGCTAAAATCGAAGAAGTGAAAGTCAAGGTGTTGGAAGTTTGTAAGCGGTATCCAGTATACGGTTGAGTCGTAGGTCTGGCGTCGGGCGCGAGAGATTTTCCGTCCGACAGCAGACGCCTAACATCCGGCCATGAGTTTTCTGCAATAGGCTTTGAGCTGCTATGCTGCGATTAACTCGCTAAGAGGCACTACCTAAAATGCGCTGTCCGTTCTGCAATTTTGACGATACTAAGGTTATTGATTCCCGCCTGGTGGCCGAGGGTGGTCAGGTGCGTCGACGTCGCGAGTGTCTGTCTTGTTCAGAGCGTTTTACGACCTATGAAAGTGCCGAACTGTTGATGCCTAAAATCATCAAGACGGATGGCTCACGAGAGCCCTTTGATGAGGCTAAAATGCGTTCCGGCTTGTTAAAAGCACTGGAAAAACGCCCAGTGAGTGTCGAACATATTGAAGCCGAAATCAGTGGCATTAAGCGGCGCTTACAGGCTACCGGTGAGCGTGAAATAGATAGCCGTAATGTCGGTGAGCAGGTGATGGAAGCATTGAAAGCACTCGATCATGTCGCCTATGTACGCTTTGCTTCGGTATATCGCAGCTTTCAGGATTTGGATGAATTCCGTGCCGAGATTGACCGCTTGTCGGCAGAGCCACGCTCAGAGAAATCTGGTTCCGCATGAGTTTTTCAGTATTTGATCATCAGATGATGGCAATAGCGCTGCAATTGGCTGCCAAGGGCCGTTACACCACCAGCCCCAATCCACGGGTGGGCTGCGTGATAACGCATGATGGCCAAGTAAAAGCTAAGGCTTGGCATGTTCGCTCGGGTGAAGGTCATGCCGAAGTGAATGCGCTAGACCAGCTTGTTAGTGCTGAAAACTTCACCGTGTATGTCACTTTGGAGCCATGCAGTCATCAGGGTCGCACACCGCCCTGTGCGGATAATTTGATTAATTCAGCGGTTGATCGAGTGGTAGTGGCCGTAGCGGACCCCAACCCCTTGGTGTCTGGCCAGGGTATTGCCCGCCTGCGAGATGCTGGTATACAAGTTGATGTCGGGCTGATGGCAGACCAAGCCACAGAATTAAACAGTGGCTATATGCGTAGAATGCAGAGTGGCTTGCCCTGGGTGCGATTAAAATCGGCAAGTAGCTTCGACGGGCGCACGGCAATGTCCTCGGGTGAGAGTAAATGGATTACCGGTGAGGCCGCGCGGGCCGATGTGCAGCGTTTGCGGGCACAGAGCTGTGCCATTATTAGTGGTATCGAAACCATCTTGCATGACGACGCGGTATTGAATGTTCGCCCAGCGATTTTTGCGCCTGAGCTGCAGGAAGAATACTGGCGTCAGCCTCTGCGTGTTATTGTGGATTCATCCTTGCGCATGCCAGTGGATGCCAAAATTCTCCGCGAGGGTGGTGAGCTTATTATTGCCACTCTAGTGAGTGATGCCAATAGGCATGTGTCGCTGGCCGCGGCCGGCGCCACGATCCTGTGCCTTAAGGCGGATGACTCGGATCGGGTTTCCCTGCCAGCCTTAATGGCATACTTGGCTGACCGCCAATGTAATGAAGTATTGATTGAGGCGGGTGCGACTCTGGCTGGAGCGGCATTACGTGCTGGGGTTGTCGATGAGTGGTTTGTGTATATGGCGCCCTGTATTATGGGTAGCAGTGGTCGGCCACTTCTCGATTGGCCGATGACTGACATGGCCGACCAGCAGGCCTTAGACATTGTTGATATTCGTGCCGTGGGCAAAGATTGGCGCGTACACTGCCGCTTGTCAGCAAAAGTAAAAGGGGCTTGAATGTTTACCGGCATTATTGAAACGGTAGGCAAAATTGCCAGCATTGAAATGCGCGGTGGCGATATGCGCCTGCAATTGCAGTGCAGCTTGCCAATGACCGAGATTAAACTAGGCGACAGTATTGCCAGCAATGGTGTGTGCTTAACCGTGGTGGAAAAATTGGCTGATGGTTTCTGGGCCGATGTGTCGCGAGAAACGTTGTCTTTGAGCACGTTTGCACAGGCAAAGCCGGGTCAGGCGGTGAATATTGAACGGGCAATGTTGGCCAGTAGCCGTTTTGACGGACATATCGTCAGCGGTCATATTGACGGTATGGGTCGAATTATCAGCTGTGAGCGTGACGCTCGCTCGCTGCGTTTAAAAATTGAAGTACCGGTCGATTTAGCGCCTTACATCGCCATCAAAGGTTCTATTTGTATTGATGGTGTTAGTTTGACGGTGAATAGAGTTGAAGCGCAGGTGTTTGGCCTCAATATTGTTCCCCATACAGCGGCGCAGACGATTATTGCGAGTTATCGCGCCGGGGTTTATGTGAATTTAGAAGTGGATGTGGTTGCGCGTTATCTAGAGCGCTTATTGCAGACCGAACAGCCTCAGGGGCGCGGCGTGTCGATGGCGACGCTGGCCGAAAACGGGTTTATGAAAGCGCGTAAATAGCGCGCATATAAGGCATTGATATGGCATTTAGTAAAGTAGAAGACTTGGTTCAGGATATTCGTCTGGGCAAGATGGTTATTTTGTTGGACGACGAAGACCGCGAGAACGAAGGCGATCTAGTGATGGCAGCCGAGTGTGTGCGCCCGCAAGACATCAACTTTATGGCCAAATTTGGTCGCGGCCTAATCTGCATGCCGATGACACGCGAGCGCTGTAAGCAGTTGAACCTGCCATTGATGGTCGATCGCAATGCCTCCGGTTTTGGTACCAAGTTCACTTTATCTATTGAAGCGACTAAAGGCGTCACCACTGGCATTTCAGCCGCAGACCGCGCCCAAACCGTGCGTACTGCCGCAGCCCGCAATGCCGTTGCCGCCGATATCGTTCAGCCCGGCCATATTTTTCCGCTGATGTCTGAGCCGGGTGGGGTTTTGAGCCGCGCCGGTCACACCGAGGCAGCCTGTGATTTATCTCGTTTGGCAGGTTTTGAGCCGACTGGCGTCATCTGCGAAATCATGAACGAAGACGGCACCATGGCCCGTCGTGAAGACCTTGAAATCTTCGCCGCCGAGCACGATTTAAAAATGGGCACCATTGCCGACTTGATTCACTATCAGGTAGTTAATGAGCAGACCATTGAGAAAATTAGCAGCGGCAAAATCTCCACCGACTTTGGGGATTTTGAACTGCATGCCTACCGAGACTCGATAGCCGGTGAAGTCCACTTTGCTGTGCAAAAAGGCCCGATTGATACTAATGAGCCTACTTTGACAAGGGTGCACCTTGGCTCCTCGGTGCGCGACTTGTTGCAAACCCAGCCACCGGGTTCAACCACGGGCTGGAATATGCACCGCAGTCTGGCCACTATTGCTGAAAATGGCGGCGTAGTTGTGCTGCTTGCTCACCGTGAAACTCCAGATTCGATATTGGCCGATTTAGGCATTGCTCAGGGCACTAAGCCGGCGCTTCAGGGCGACAGCATGCAATATCAAAACACCTACTTTAATGTGGGCTTGGGTTCGCAGATTTTGCGCGATGTTGGCGTCGGAAAAATCCGTCTAATGGGCGCGCCGATAAAATACAATGCAATCTCCGGTTTTGATCTTGAAGTAGTGGAATTCGTCAGCCCCGAAGACGTTGGCCAAGCCTGATTTAAAATATTGTAAGGAAAGAATATGAAAACGATAGAAGGTAATTTTGCTGCGGTTACTGGTAAATACGCCATTGTGGTTGGTCGTTGGAACAGCTTTGTGGTTGAAAGCCTGCTAGAAGGTTCACTTGACGCCCTACGTCGTCACGGTGTGAGTGAAGACAATATCACTATTGTGCGCGCCCCCGGTGCCTTTGAAATCCCGCTAGTGTGTCAGAAAGTGGCCGACAGCAAAAAATACGACGCCATTATTGCCCTTGGCGCGGTGATTCGTGGCGGCACGCCACATTTTGAATATGTCGCGGGAGAGTGCGTTAAAGGTCTGGCCCAAGTTTCTATGCAGTCCAGTGTGCCGGTATCGTTTGGCGTATTAACTGTCGACACCATTGAGCAAGCCATTGAGCGCGCTGGCACCAAGGCCGGTAACAAAGGTGAAGAAGCGGCCATGTCAGCCATTGAAATGGTCAGCCTGCTCAAACAGTTGTAATTTTTATGTTTTTCGCGTCGTCCGGTAAGCGATGGCGCGGTTTTTTAAATGTGGTTTTTCCACAATAGATGAGTATTTTTTGTGACTAAACGTCAGCAAAGTCCGTCCTACAATCAGCTTGCCGCAGGTCGTCGCAAGGCCCGTCATTATGCGCTGCAAGCTTTGTATCAATGGCATATGGCCGGCCAGGCTCTGAACGTAATCGAGGCCGAGTTTCAAACCGACTACGACATGACTAATGTCGACAGTGAATTTTTTCACGATATGGTTCACGGTATTCCGGCACAAATAACCGATTTACACGCGCTGTTTGAAAAGCATTTGGATCGTAAAATTACTGATCTCGATCCCATCGAACTGTGTTTGTTACGTATGGGCAGTTTTGAATTGCTGCGCCGTATCGACGTGCCTTATAAAGTCGCCATCAATGAAACCATCAACCTCGGTAAGCGTTTTGGCGCCACCGATGGTTACCGCTACATCAACGGTATTCTCGATAAAGTGGCTACTGAATGTCGCGCCGTGGAAGTGGCCGCTGAAAAAAGCAAGCTACCTCGGGATTAAAACCCCATGCCCGTTTCTGAATTCGGATTAATTCAACGCTATTTCCACACTGCGGCCACCGTCGAAAATGATGGCTGGTTAAAGTGTGGTATTGGCGATGACTGCGCCGTGCTGGCCATTCCGGCGGCTGAAGAATTACTGATATCGGTTGATACCCTCGTTGAGAAAATCCATTTCCCGCAAGACTATTCTCCGGCCCTGTTAGCGCGTCGGGCGTTGGCAGTGTGTACTAGCGACTTGGCCGCTTCCGGCGCCGCGCCCTTGGCATTCACCTTGGCATTAACCCTGCCAGAGGTGAATGAAAACTGGCTGGCGGGTTTTTCCAGCTCCTTAGCCAGTGCCGCAAAAGAGTTTGATATTGTTTTGGTCGGTGGTGATACCACTCGCGGTCCTTTGTGTATCACCTTGCAGGTGATAGGCAGCGCGCCGGCGGGGGTGGCTATATTGCGCAGTGGCGCAATGCTGGGGGATAGTATTTATGTCTCAGGCACTTTGGGTGATGCCCGTGCGGCCCTTAATTATTTGGCAAAAGCTGACGCCGATTTATGCGAGCAAGAATCAACTTTGCTGGCTCGTTATCATCGGCCCACGCCGCGTTTAGAGTTAGGCCAAGCATTGCGGGGTATTGCCACTGCCGCCATCGATATTTCAGACGGCCTAGCTGCTGACCTCGGGCATATTCTGGCGCGCAGTGGTGTGGCTGCCCAAGTTCATACTCACAAACTGCCATTATCCGCTGCCTTGCAGCAATGCTGCCCAGAACAGGCTGTGCAATATGCACTAAGCGGCGGCGATGATTACGAGTTGTGTTTTACTGCGCCAACTGCGCAGCGTCAGGCCATTGCCGATATCGCCCAGCAATGTAATATCGTCTTGACTGAAATAGGTCATATTAAAGCCGGCAGTGGCTTGGCTTGCCTTGATGTTAACGGCAAAGTTTTGCAGGTAAATGCGGGTTATCAGCATTTTTGATTCAGGCCATTTACTCGCCTCATTTTTAGGCTTCTGAGATTTGTTATGACAAAAATCCCCGTTTCATTATTAAAAAACCCCATTCATTTATTGTCAGTGGGTTTTGGCAGTGGTCTGGCTAAAAAAGCACCGGGCACCTTTGGCACGCTGGCGGCATTGCCGTTTTGGTATGCCCTGCAATTCTTGTCTCCGGTCTATTATATCGTTGTGCTGATTGCCGCCTTTGCCTTAGGTGTCTATCTTTGTGGCGCAACGGCTAAGGCATTGGGTGTGCACGATCACGGCGGCATTGTTTGGGATGAGTTTGTCGGCCTGTGGATTGCGCTGTTTATGGTGCCGATGAATATTTATTGGATCGCCTTGGGCTTTGCTCTGTTTCGTTTATTCGATATCTGGAAGCCCTGGCCAATACGCGTGCTCGACGCCAAAGTGCACGGTGGTTTTGGTATTATGATTGATGATGTAGTGGCGGGTGTTTACGCCTACCTAGTCTTACAATTAATTTTTGTATTAAGCTGAATTTCATTCGCTATTGATGCTTCTAGCGAAATCACGAGGAATATCATGGTTACCATCGGCACCCCGTTTAGTGATCGCGCCAGTAAAGTTTTACTTTGTGGTGCCGGTGAGTTGGGCAAGGAAGTGGCTATTGAGTTGCAGCGGCTGGGTGTGGAAGTCATTGCCTGTGACCGCTACGCCAATGCCCCAGCCATGCAAGTGGCCGACCGCAGCTATACCTTCTCCATGCTCGATGGCGCTGAACTGCGCCGAGTGATCGAGCTGGAAAAGCCCGATTACATCGTCCCAGAAATTGAAGCCATTGCTACCGATACCTTGGTGGAGCTGGAACGCGAAGGCTTTAATGTGGTGCCCTCGGCTCGCGCGACACAACTCACCATGAATCGTGAGGGCATTCGTCGTCTGGTAGCCGAAAATTTGGAGTTGCCCACCTCTAGCTATCGTTTCGCCGACAGCAAAGCAGACTTTGACGCTGCCATTGCCGAAATTGGCATGCCCTGCGTGATCAAACCGATTATGAGTTCATCGGGCAAGGGCCAGAGTCTGGTGCGTCGTCCGGCCGATATTGATAATGCATGGCAATACGCTCAAGAGGGCGGTCGCGCCGGAGCGGGTCGCGTTATCGTTGAAGGCTTTGTCGATTTTGATTATGAAATTACCCTGCTAACCATTCGCCATCGCGACGGTGATGGTGTCGATACCGTCACCAGTTATTGCGCGCCAATAGGCCATTTACAAAAAGATGGCGACTACCAAGAATCATGGCAGCCCCAGCCCATGTCAGAGCAAGCCCTTACACGCTCTAAAGAGATTGCCGAAAAAGTGACTACGGCCTTGGGTGGCTGGGGATTATTCGGTGTAGAGTTATTTGTTAAAGGCGACGAAGTCATCTTCAGCGAAGTCTCGCCGCGCCCCCACGACACCGGCCTAGTCACCTTGATTTCCCAAGACCTGTCCGAATTTGCGCTGCATGTTCGCGCTATACTCGGCCTGCCCATTCCCAATATTCAACAGCACGGCCCCTCGGCCTCAGCCGTAATTTTGGTAGAGGGCGAATCTAAACGTCTTAGTTTTGGTAATCTCGAGCACGCTCTCGACGCCCCGGATACCCAGCTGCGCTTATTCGGTAAACCTGAAGTTAGCGGTAAACGTCGCATGGGTGTGGCGCTGGCGCGTGGAGCAGATATCGGCGAGGCAAGGCATAAGGCGCTGGCGGTGGTTGATGCGGTGACGCTGAGTCTTTGATTACGTAAATGTGAGCTATGGGAGTAGTCGGTAGGAAAGCTAGATAGTCAAAGGTCCGGCTCCGTTGGAAAAGTTAGTTTCGATTATTTCTAACGTAAATGTCCTGAGTTTTGCTGCTCCCCTGCTGTCTACAATCGATCTCAAATAGTCCGGTGACTTCAATTAATTGAGTTAGCGTCGGGTAACAGTAAGCCCTAGAGTTAAAATCAGCATGTATGAGCCCGCCGCAGTTTCCAAGTGGGGCCCAGCCTTCATCGTCAGAGTATTCTCCAATTGAGTTTCTTATGATTTTTAAGGGTCGAGTGTCGCAACAAAGTTGCTGCCTCGTTTTCTTCGTGTTGCTTGAGTCCGGTTCGCTATGATTTATTTTCGCTTCATCATGTTCAATATTTAAGTCCCTTAATACCTCTGTAGATATAAAGTCACAACAGGAATTTCTGAAGGTTAAAGGAGTTCTTGCTATCCGACACCCAAAACATAAGTTTGAGACTCTTTGAGTCGAGAGGCAGGTTTCGAAAAATCACTGGCACTTGTGATAAGCGCAAAAGCGTCAAATTTATTTGAGTATAGGAGGTCCATTGCGCCAATTATGATTGCCGCATAAGATGAGTTTTGCATTGGGTGTATGAGAATTTCTGTACTGGATTTATTGCAAGCTCGTTTAATGGTTGCTTCCAATTTTTTAAATGGATTGGGCTCCAGTCGCCTACGCTTTTTTCACAATGATGCCTCCATGTTTAGAGAGTTCAGCGAGAACAGTGCCTAATACAGAGTGCTGGCGTTTTCGGCGTCAATTAAAACAGCAATTTTCTTTTCGGTTTCTAAGTCTTTCATCAACACTCCGTCATTTTGATTTGCTTGTGATCGAGCTTCCCTGATAAAAATAATGTGGTATCTGCACTGAAACAGGCGTTAACGTTAAATAAGCGAGGCTGTATCTCAATGTTGTAAATAGGCAATATCACGAGGTCTTTTGGCGTAAGTTGATGTTATAGAGGGCTACGCTTCCTTGTCATCGCTCCAGCTAAGCCCTACACTTACCAACTCTTGTCGGGGTGCCCGCGCGCAAGCGCATAGGCTGAGATCGTTTTCGAATCCCGTATTACCTGATCTGGATAATGCCAGCGTAGGAAACAAGATCTTCTCAGCAGGGGTCCACCTGCGTTGCGCCGATCTGATTTTCCCTCTCTGGTTTTATTTTAAAACAGTCGAATTATCGACATGCGTTCTGCTGCGCGCAAAAGGGGAAATGAATGAGTTCTGATTATCCATTGCTACGTGACACTGCTCAGGTAGATGCCGCCTCGGTTGAGCCTTTACCGGGTTCGTCCAAAGTTTATGTGCAGGGTAGTCGCGCCGATATTCAGGTGCCGATGCGGGAAATTAAATTAACCGCAACGCCGATTCAGGCTAGAGATGGCAGTACCTGTTTGGAGCCAAACCCCCCGGTGCAGGTTTACGATACCTCCGGCGCGTACACTGATCCTGCAGCGAACATTGATATCCGCAAAGGCTTGGCGCCGATTCGAGATCAGTGGATTATTGATCGCGCTGACACTGAGCTACTCGCTGGCGACAGTTCTGAATACAGTCGCAAACGCGCTGCTGATTTAAGTCTGCAGCAATTGCGTTTTGACTTAAAGCGCAATCCTCGCCGAGCTCTGGTCGGTAAAAATGTCAGTCAAATGCACTACGCTCGACTGGGCATCATCACCCCGGAAATGGAATACATCGCCATTCGCGAGAACATGGCTTTGGCGGCGGCGAAAGAGGCTGGAGATCAGCCCGGTGAGCTGGGGTTTCAACATTCCGGCAATGCCTTTGGTGCCAGTATTCCCCGGGAAGTCACTCCTGAGTTCGTGCGTGACGAGGTGGCCCGAGGTCGTGCGATTATCCCCGCCAATATCAACCACCCCGAATTGGAGCCAATGATTATTGGCCGAAATTTTCTGGTGAAAGTGAATGGCAATATCGGTAACTCGGCACTGGGTTCGTCGATTGAAGAAGAGGTGGCCAAGCTGACTTGGGGGATTCGCTGGGGTGCGGATACCATGATGGATTTGTCGACCGGTAAGAACATTCATGAAACACGCGAGTGGATTGTTCGCAACTCGCCAGTACCCGTGGGCACGGTACCGATTTATCAGGCCTTGGAAAAAGTTGACGGCGTGGCCGAAGATTTAACATGGGAGGTTTTTCGCGATACTTTGATTGAGCAGGCCGAGCAGGGCGTGGATTACTTCACCATTCACGCGGGGGTCTTGCTGCGGTATGTGCCACTGACGGCCAAACGGGTGACGGGCATTGTGTCTCGCGGTGGCTCCATCATGGCCAAGTGGTGTTTGTCTCACCACAAGGAAAGTTTCCTTTACACGCATTTTGATGATATTTGCGAGATCATGACGGCCTACGATGTGTCCTTCTCGCTGGGTGATGGCCTGCGTCCCGGTTCGGTGGCTGATGCTAACGATGAGGCGCAATTTGCTGAGCTGCGGACCTTGGGTGAGCTCACTAAGCGGGCATGGAAGCACGATGTGCAGGTAATGATCGAAGGCCCTGGTCATGTGCCCATGCACATGATCCAAGAGAATATGACCGAGCAGTTGAAGCACTGCGACGAAGCGCCGTTTTATACCCTTGGTCCGCTGACCACGGATATTGCCCCTGGCTATGATCACATCACCTCTGGGATAGGTGCTGCACAAATCGGTTGGTACGGCTGCGCGATGTTGTGTTACGTCACGCCCAAAGAACATTTGGGCCTACCCAATAAGGACGATGTTAAGACTGGCATTATCACTTACAAAATTGCTGCTCACGCCGCCGACTTGGCCAAGGGCCATCCCGGTTCGCAATTGCGTGATAATGCTTTGAGTAAAGCGCGTTTTGAATTCCGTTGGGAAGATCAGTTTAATCTCGGTCTCGATCCCGATACCGCCCGTTCTTACCACGACGAAACCCTACCCAAAGAGTCGGCCAAAGTTGCGCATTTTTGTTCCATGTGCGGCCCCAAATTCTGCTCGATGAAAATTAGCCAAGATGTGCGTGACTACGCAGCCAAGCTCGAAGAAGGCGAGCTAGAAGTGGAAATGCAGAAAAAATCTGCCGAGTTTAAAGAGTTGGGCGGCGAGATATATCAAAAGGTGTAAGGCTACTTCTGATGTCTGAGCTCAAAACAATTGGCGTTGCCGGCGCAGGCTT
>JBLHPB010000032.1:0-23678 GCA_047624025.1 Zhongshania sp. | reverse complement strand
CTCGCAGCCGAGCGCGGCAAGCCCACCATATCCAATAATTTAGCTACCCGTTCACGGCGACTGAGTCGATCACCGATGCCGTGAATAAGCAGCGGTTCCTCCAAAATCACTTCAACGGTATGGCGACTGTTGAGGGACTCGAAAGGATCCTGAAAAATCATTTGTAGGGAGCGCCGATAGGGACGCATGTCACGATCCGACAAGCCGACTAGATTCTGCCCCCGGTATTGCACGGAGCCGGAATGGGCTTTGTGTAGATTAAGCACGGCTTTACCTAGACTGCTTTTGCCACAGCCTGACTCGCCGACCAGCCCCAGAGTTTCACCAGCAAAGAGCTGGAAATTAACCCCGTCCACGGCACGCACATACTGGCGCTCTCGCAGCCAAGAGGAGCGCTGCTGGGGGAAATGCAGCTGCAGATCGCTGACCTCTAAAATCGCTGCGGTCACGGTGTAATCTCCCTCCATAAATGGCAGGCCACTTGGGCATCGATATCGCTGGGCACAGATACTGGCATGCAACGATGACAGATTTCAGCTGCGTGTCGGCAGCGGTTGGCAAATCGACAGCTCTGCGGCATGTCATCCACCGCTGGCACTTGTCCCTCAAGCGCCAGTAGAGCAGATTTGGGCGCGTGATGTAGGCCCGGTAGCGCGGCCAATAAGCTCTGGGTGTAGGGGTGACGAGGTTGTTGAAATAATTTAACGGCGGGGCCGTATTCGGCAATTTTACCGGCGTACATCACCGCAATATGGTCGCTGACTTGAGACACCAACGCCAAGTCGTGGGTAATAAACAACATCGCCATGCCATTTTTTGCCTGTAATTTTTTTAATAACCCGACGATTTGCGCCTGAATAGTCACGTCCAGAGCCGTGGTTGGCTCATCGGCAATCAGCAGATCAGGCTCACAGGCCAAGGCCATAGCAATGATAACACGCTGGCGCATGCCCCCGGACAGTTGGTGAGGGTAAGCGTGAAGTCGCTCGTTTGGGGCGGGAATTCCAACCTCGAACAATAACTCCAGTACCCGTTTCTTGCGTTGTTTGCGACTCAGCTCGGGAAAATGTAATTCAAGGACCTCAGCAATTTGGCGACCGATTTGCTGTACCGGATTGAGTGCGCTCATGGGGTCTTGAAATATCACGGCAATTTTTTTGCCACGAATGCCCGTTAATTGCTCAGGATTTAGGGTGGCGAGATCCAGGCCTTGGAACAATAGCTGACCGCTACTGCGACGAGCCTGGGGCTTGGGCAATAGATCGACAATGGCCATGGCCGTGAGACTTTTGCCGCAGCCAGATTCACCCACCAATCCTAGGGTTTCACCGGGGCCAATATCAAAAGCCACGGAGCTGATTAACTCCCTGGGCATACCGTCTTCACCACGAATGGTGACGGACAAATTGCGCACTGATAGTAAACTCATGGTGTGATGGCCCACTGTTCATCAATAATCAGTATTTCTGGCAGCGCCTCACCCTGCCTTTTGGCTTTCAGGGTTCGGGTCTGTTCTTTAGCATCTATCCAAAATAGACCACCGCTACTACCCAAGGGGTCAAACAAGCCATCACTGGTGCGGGTACCGTAGCTCGCCGGTAATTTCAACCAACGCCAAAAGGCTTCACGAGTGTAAGGAACCTTGAAGGTGGGAATGAACGAGCCTTGATCGTGAATCATTTGCTCTAACTCATGAGCAAGTTTTACCCGTGAGGATTTTTTTGTGCCTTGCCGATACGCCATAATTTTCTTATCCATAAGCGGATTATCGGTATTGGTAACATTGTTGGTCTGAGCTTTGTGGGCATTCTCAGAGTGATAAAACTCCCAATAACGCGGCGATAAGCCACCACCTGACCAACCCATCCAAGCTGCCTGATGTTTATTTTCCATAATTTGTTTGAAGGCTGCGGAAGCATCGAGAAGTTGTAGCTGGAAATCAATGCCCGCTTTGCGTGCCTCTTGGCTGAGAATGACCAAGCGATCATTGTGCGTACTATTGTAGTAGGTGATGCGGATACCCAGTGATTGGCCATCTTTGACACGAATACCGTCGCTACCACGTTCGCTCCAGCCTGCTTTATCGAGATAACTGGCGGCTTTTTTGAGATCGAATTCACGGGCGCGCATCCCGGTATTACTGTAATCACCGTAGCCATCATGGGCCGCTTGTAAACGCTCGTAGTCGCCATGCAAGACAGTATTAATTACCTTGTCGACATTGAGAGCGTGCGCAATGGCATAGCGTACATTAATATCATTTAAGGGGGTGGCGTCTTCGTTTAAAAACAATCCAGAAATTGGCTGGGGAACGTCGTTGTAGAATTTTATTTTGCCGACGTAGCCCTGATCATAAATATCGCCTTGGGCTTTTTTATGCCAAAAGCGCGGCATCAGTAGCGGGAAACTGTCGAGCTCACCCTTGCGAAAATACTGATAGGCAATGTTAATATCCCGAATCAGTTTGACCCTAATATGGTCGGGGTTATAACGGTATTTAAAGTAACGTTTATCGTTGGCCCACCAATCTTTTTTACGACTGAATTCAACGAACTTTCCTTTGCGGATATCGGTGATGACGTAGGGTCCAGTATTAGGTTCTATGCGCCAGTTATAATCCCGCACCCATTTTTCATCAAGCTTGTGGAACTGACTGGGTACCGGTGACACACTGTATTCAAACAGCATTTCGTCGCGGGGTTTGGCTACCGCGCCTTGGATGGCGATGGTGTAATCATCGTATTTAACAAGGTCGGTGATGACTTCACTAAAATAATTATTGTACCAGGGCGCCAATATATATTTTGAGCGCATAAATTCTAGGCCAAACACAAAGTCATCGGCCGTCACTGGCTTGCCGTTGGACCATTTGGCCTCAGGATCGAGCCGAAAATAAATACTGTGGCCATCGTCGCCAAAGGCCCAGTGACTCGCCAGTTCTGGAATCGGCTTGAGGGTGTTGGGGTGGATGCCCACTAAGCTAAGATTGTTGGAGCGCATATAGCCGGCGAAACTGCCGTTGGAGTCCGGCCCTACCATGCGTAAAGTCAGCGGGAAGGTGGTTACGAAGGTCCGGAAGCGTCCACCACGTTGGGCGGCGGGGTCAGCAAATATAGGGTCACTGTTATTGGTCTGCCAGTGCAAATTCTTGGGCAAGTTTTCAGGCAATCCTAGCGCACTTGGGGTTATTGTCAGTGCCAAAAGGGCCAGCAGTAGTCCGATAGTTTTATTCATAATAGCTAAACTGTCTTGGATCATAGGCGTCGCGAATGGCTTCACCGACATAGCTGACCAACATTAAAATCAAGGTCATGGCGCCGACTACTGAGCCAACCAACCACAGCGATTCTAAGTTCTCGGTGCCTTGTTTGAGTAATTCCCCCCAGCTTGATACCGGTGGCGGCAGGCCAAAACCTAAATAATCTAATGCGGTGAGCGAAGTAATCCCAGAGGCAACCGAGAAGGGTACAAAGGTGATTAAGGTTGAGACACTATTGGGCAGGATGTGGCGAAACACGATTCGGCTACTGGAGGCTCCCAGGGCTCGCGCCGCCATCACGTAATCGCGGGCGACTTCCTTATAGGTCGCGGTTCGCATATACCAAGTCATGCTAGTCCAGCCGAAAAAGGCCATGATAAACAGCAAGGTCCAAAAGCCGGGAGTGATCACGGAGGCAATGATCATGATGACGTATAAGAATGGGATGTTGGACCAGATTTCGATTATACGCTGGAATACTAGATCAAAAGCACCGCCCCAAAAACCCATCATGCAACCGATGCTCACGCCCATGGCGTAATTGAAAACCAATAAAAGCAGGGAAAATACAATGGCGGTACGGAAGCCGTAAATTAGTCTGGCGGCAACATCGCGGCCGCTGGTGTCAGTGCCTAAGTAATGCTGCTTGTCGGCAGAGGGGGCATGGGGAGGAAAATCACCGGCAATTAAATCAGTTTCCAATGGCCCAAAAGGAATGGGTGGCATTAGCAACCAATTGTCGCTGTCGGCGAGGGTGAATGACGTCTGTAAGTCGCGGTAATTGACCTCGTAGCCATAGTCGAGACCAAAATCCTTGCCACTAAGCACATCACCGTAAGTGGGGAAATGCCAGTTGCCCTGGTAAACCACGATTAATGCCCGATTACTGGCCAGCATTTCGGCACCAAAACTTGCAAAGGTTAGAATGACTAATACCCATGCAGAGATAAAGCCGCGGCGATTTTGTTTAAAGCGCTGCCAGCGTTTTTTGGCGACAGGATTGCGCAGACTGAATATGCTCATGCCGACCCTCCACCGAAGCGGATGCGGGGGTCAACCAGGGCCACACAGATGTCTGAGAGAATATTGCCCAATAAATACAGCAGTGAGGAGATCACTAAAATGCCCATCACGATGGGGTAATCCCGCTCAACTATGGCTTCATAACCTAGCAGGCCGATGCCATCGATATTGAAAATTGTTTCAATCAGAAAGGAGCCGCCCAGCAACAGGGAAATATTACTGCCAAAGGAGGTCGCCAAGGGAATAAGGCTATTGCGCAGAGCGTGCCGACGAACACTTTGGCTCCGATTTAATCCTTTGGCACTGGCGGTGCGCATATAATCCGCCGATAAATTATCCATCAGCGCGTTTTTCATCATCAGTGTGGTGACTGCAAAGCTGCCGGCCAAATAGGCCGTTAGCGGTAGTACTGCGTGGTGGAATATGTCAGCGGCTTTGCCCAGTGGCGATAAATCATCGTAATTATCGCCAATAAAGCCTCCCAGAGGAAACCAGTCCCAGTAACTTGAAAACAGTGAAATTAGAGCAATACCTATAACATAGCTAGGCAGTGCATAGCCTAGGAAAACTGCAGCCGAAGACCAACTGTCCAGCGCGCTGCCGTGGTACATACCTTTGGCTAGCCCTAAGGGGATGCAGACTAAATAAGTAAGTATCAAAGTTGAGAGGCCATAAAAAATCGAAATCGGGAACCGTTCTTTAATGATTTCCCAGACCGGATCCTGATAGCGGGTAGACAGGCCGAGGTCAAGCTGCAGCACCTGTTTGAGCCAGGTGAAATAGCTGCTTAACACCGGTTTATCAAAACCATAGTAGCGTTTGAGTTCAGCCATCTGCTC
Organism: Zhongshania sp.; assembly: GCA_047624025.1. Lineage (GTDB taxonomy): Bacteria > Pseudomonadota > Gammaproteobacteria > Pseudomonadales > Spongiibacteraceae > Spongiibacter. The sequence goes on along the minus strand of JBLHPB010000032.1, from coordinate 18,557 downwards.
GTCGGAGAGAGTGCCACCGCCCTGACTGCGTTGTAGTGATCCACTTTCACCGCCAAGTTGAGCCTGAATCATCATCTGTTCGATGGGGCCACCGGGCACAACTCGGGTAATCGCAAATACCAGCAGGGTGATGCCAATAAAGGTGGGAATAATGAGTAAAAATCGGCGAACAAAATAGCCAGTCATAAACGCTGTTAAAATCCGAGCCAAGCGAAGTAGCTATACTATATTACAAGCACCCAGAAGTAATCATAAGCGGCTTAAAGATCTGCGTGAGTTATATCAACATACAAGGTTAAGGATTGACCAGGGCGCAAATATTGGCTTGTTTTAAGGGAGTTCCATTCCGCAATATCACGAATTCGTAAATTAAAACGACTGGCAATCAGCGACAGAGAGTCACCGCTGCGCACTTTGTAGCCTACCTTGCGAATAATAGCCTGCCCGCTGTTCTTACTCGTTTTTGCCCAAACAATTAATTTCTGGCCAGGGCGAATTACGCTGCTTTGCTTAAGTTTATTCCAGCTGCTGATCTGTTTTGAATCCACCCCGTATTTATTGGCAATAGCGCTGAGGGTATCGCCAGATACAATGGTGTATTCCTGACGACTGGCACCATTACTAGCAACGCGACGGTTTATGCCTTTAAGTGGTGACACGCCGTTGCCGGCATCAGGTATGAGCAATACTTGGCCAATTTTGAGCACATCTTTGTCAAGTTGATTGCTGGCCCGTAAAGTGGCGACATCAACATGGTGGCGACGAGATATGGCAATTAGATTGTCGCCGCGCTGCACAGAATACCGCTGCCAGCGAACCCGGTTCTGGGGTTCAATTTTTTCCAGACGGTTGCTGAACTGTTTGGCTTTTTCAACCGGCACTAATAAACGGTGGGGGCCTTCTGGTGCGGTTACCCAGCGATTATATCCCGGGTTGAGACGATAGAGTTCATCTACGCTGATTTCAGCCAGCTTAGCTGCCTGGGCTAAATCGATCTGACTGCCGGTATCTACTGACACGAAATGATCACGATTGGGTAGCGCCGGTAAGCTCACGTTATAGCTGGCTGGGTTTTTGTAAATGTTGACTAAGGCTAATAATTTGGGAATGTAATTGCGGGTTTCTTTGGGTAGTTTGAGCGACCAGAAATCTGTTGGTAAGCCTTTTGCTTTGTTTTTTCGAATCGCTTTGTTAACCGTGCTAGCGCCGGAGTTATACGCGGCGAGGGTTAGCAGCCAATCACCATCAAAGCGTCTATTCAGCTCAGTAAGGTAATCTAAGGCCGCATCCGTGGCGGTAATGACATCGCGTCGACCGTCATACCACCAGTTTTGGGTGATGCCCATGTGTTTGGCTGTATTAGGTACAAACTGCCAGAGGCCCGCAGCATGGCCATGAGAGTAAGCAAAGGGGTCGTAAGAACTTTCTACAAATGGCAGCAGTGCGAGGTCGGCCGGCATGCCGCGTTCCTCAATATTTTCAAGTATGTAGTAAATATAGCGTGAGGCACGCTTGCTGATCGTGTTCAGATAGTAAGGGTGTTTTGAATACCATTCTTCTCGATCGTCAATCGCATCTTTGTCAGCAAGCTCGTAAAAGCTGAGCTGCTCGGATAAACGGGGCCAGAAATTAACGTGGCTGGCAACTGGTAGGCTGCTTTTAGCGGCAGCTGGGGCCTTGGGGATTACAGGTTTGGTTTGTTTAGCCAGCCGAGGAAGCTGTTGGGTTTTGGCTGATGGCTTGGATTGTTGTCGCGCAGAGGAGTTGGAGTAGTGCTTGGGCAGCCCCGGTAACGTTTTATTGGCGAGATTTTCATCTGTTTTAGGCCGCGCCACCACTTGTTGATATTGGCAAGCTTTGGCCGTCCTATTTTTTTCCTTTGCGCAGTAGAGCTTGTCATTGCCCGATCGCGCATAAGCTCTCTGCGGTGTCTGCGCGCAGGCACTTAAAAGACCGATGGCGAGGGTTGCACTTATGATTCGCAGGAAAACTTGGTTCATTGTAATCATAATGAAACTATTCGCTTGTAGTATTCAAAAGTGGTCCTTCCATTCTCTTAATTTTGCAAAAATATCCTTTTCTGACCACTGCTTTAGTTGTGCGTGCTTTACGACACTATCTTCTATGGCTTTAATATTCGTTCTTAGAAATGGGTTAGTTAGTAGCTCCAATGCCATTTCTGAAGGTACCGTAGGGATATTCTGTTCTCTGCTTGCCTGGGCATCCAGGTAGCGCTTTTGTAAATCAATATTGTTAGGGTCGACTGTTTTGGCAAAGTTTAAATTTGCCAAGGTGTATTCATGAGCGCAGAAAACAGCGGTTTTGCTTGGTAGCTCCCGGATTAGTCCCAAGGAAGCCAGCATTTGTTCCGGTGTGCCCTCAAAAAGCCGACCACAGCCACCTGCAAATAAAGTGTCACCACAGAATAATAGCGGATATTCCGCAACATCCAAACTGAAATAAGCAATGTGGTCTAGGGTATGCCCCGGTACCTCGACGATCTCAAACTCACCATCAAAGAGTTTTATACGGTCCCCATGGCTAACTCGCTGAGTGATATAAGCGCAGTCATTATGGGGGCCATAAACAGAAATACTGGGATTTGCGTCACAAAGCAACTCAAGTCCGCCAACGTGGTCGTAATGATGATGAGTAATGAGAATTGAGTTAAGCTTTAGCTGCTGTTGCTCTAGATACAAAAGTACCGGCGCAGCATCGCCGGGATCGACGATAATCGCCTCTCCATTTTTTTCGACACACCATATATAGTTGTCGTTAAAAGCTTTTATGGGGTTTATTGACAGCATAATCATTATTTTAGTTTTGGAAAACCCAGCTTAAACATTCCTTTATGGTCCTGCAATAGATATCAGGGCCGATCCCTAGGAGGATTTATGGCGAATTGGCGCACACAACATGCCCCGGAAGTTCTGCTTCCAGCTCTCAGACGCTGGTTTCAAACCCCGGTGGGCAGGGCGGTGCTTCAGGAAGAGCGCCCCCTAATTGCTAATATTATTAGTGACGCCAGCACCGCAAAGTACAATTTATTGAACCTGAGCATGGTTCCAGAGCTTTGTCCCATTGATAACGGGGTTTACCATCGACAATTCTGTCTGGGCGGGATTGGCCATTATGGCTTAAGCCAGGTGCTCGATGTGGTGTGTGATTTTGAGGAATTGCCGGTTGCCAATGAATCTCAGGATGTGGTTGTGCTACATCACCTGCTTGAGTTTGTGGAAAACCCTCACAAGGTTCTGCGCGAGGTAGAGCGGGTGATAGTGCCTTACGGCAAAGTGGTGGTTTGTGGCATAAACCCATATTCCCTATTGGCTGTCAGAGGCATAATGGGGCAGTTGAAGCAGAGCCCAATGTGGCAGAATCATCGCCTATCCATTCACCGAATCAGTGATTGGCTGTCTTTGCTGGGGTTTGAGGTGAGTGCGGTGGAATATGCTTTTCATCGTCTGCCCATAAATAGTCCCGATTTTTTCATGAGGCATCGCTCGGCACCAAAAAAGTGGCCTATGGGTGGCGTTTTTGTGCTGAGCGCGACAAAATACCGCGCGCCCCTCATTCCAAGCATTGAAAAACTTCAGCGTAGGGCCCAAATTCTTAGGCATCCATCCATGGTGGGCGCCACCCGTTCCACTAAAACACGAGCAAATTATGAGCGAAGCCCCTGAGCAGGTAGAAATATTCACCGACGGCGCCTGCCGAGGAAATCCAGGGCCCGGTGGTTGGGGGGCCTTAATGCGCTACAAAGGTAAAGAACACGATCTCTTCGGTGGCGAAGCGGCTACCACTAATAACCGTATGGAATTAATGGCGGCGATTGAAGCGCTGCGGGCTTTGAAGCGGCCCTGTAAGGTGATTCTCACCACCGACTCCCAATATGTTCGCCAGGGCATCACCGAGTGGATGATCAATTGGAAAAAGCGCGGTTGGAAAACGGCAGCCAAAAAACCGGTTAAAAATTCAGATTTATGGCAGCAGCTTGATAAAGTGGCACAAACCCACGATATTGATTGGTGCTGGGTGAAAGGGCACAGCGGCCACCGCGAAAATGATTTGGCAGATGCCTTGGCCAACCGCGGCATTGATGAAATGGGAGCCAAATAATGCGTCAGATAGTGTTAGATACCGAGACCACCGGTCTGGAGCATGCCCAAGGTCACCGTATTATCGAAATAGGCTGTGTTGAGCTAATCGATCGTAAACTCACTGGCCGCCACTACCATCAATATATTAACCCCGGCCGTGAGGTTGAGCCTGGTGCGATTGAGATTCATGGCATCACCAATGAAATGCTTACTGATAAACCTAAATTTGCGCATATTGCCGAAGATTTCCTTGCCTTTATCCGCGGTGCTGAATTAATTATTCACAATGCTCCTTTCGATATTGGTTTTATCGATATGGAGCTTGGCCTACTGGGTCGTAAAGACCCCAAAGTTAAGGCCATGTGCAGTGTCATTGATACCTTGGTGATGGCTAGACAGAAACATCCGGGGCAACGCAATAGTTTGGACGCCTTGTGCCAGCGCTATTATGTCGACAATTCTCAACGGGATTTACACGGCGCCTTACTAGATGCTGAGATTCTCGCCGACGTTTATTTATTAATGACCGGCGGTCAAACCGCCTTGGCCCTGGCTGCCGACGATGGTTCGCAGCAGAGTGAAGGTGGTCTTGGCGCAGCGCACCTTAAGTTGGACGGCAGTGTACGCCGTCTGCGGGTTATTTCTGCCAATGCCGATGAATTACAACTTCATCAACAACAAATACAAGAAATAGATAAATCGAGCCAAGGGATTTGTGTCTGGCTGCGTGAATCTAGCGGTCAGGAGTGAGGGTCTTTTTGTTAAGAATGTGCGATAGCGGTCTTATTGCTGATATTTTGCGGGCTTAAGTGCTGTGTATCTCATTCGATTAATGCTAGATAGTTTTTAAATGCTGTTGGTTAACCAAGCCGAGCTTGATGGCAGCCGGACAGGCGATAAGGATGTTTCGTGGCACTAAAATTGGAAATTAATACTAGCTTTTACGCCATGGTGGCTGAGGAGCTAGGCAAAGCCCTGCAGCAGGCCACTAATGTTTTTGAAACATATTTGTCTGAACGCCATAATCTTGCCTTGCTGGAGCAGTGCGAAGCCGAGCTGCGTCAGGTAGACGGGACCCTGTGGTTATTGCAAATCCCAGGTGCTGCACTTATTGCCGACAAAATGCGTGCTCTGTGTTTAAGCATTATCAGTAATACTGAAGCGGTCCCTGGGGCCAACTCAATGCCTTGAGTGCGGCATTTTTTGGTTTACCTCGCTACCTAGAGTTTGTTCAGTTCCGCCATTCTGATGTCCCACGTCAATGAGTTGCGCGCCGCACACAATCAACTTTTGCTACCAGACAGCTATATTGCTCAAGCAGATACCTGGTTATTTAGTCGTGACTCTGAGCTTAAATTACGTAATCAGCCTTTGCAAGGCGAAGCCCTTACCGCGATATTGAAACGAGTGCGGCATCTCTACCAGGGTGGATTGCTGGGGTTGCTGCGCGATTCACAAATCCCCATGCAGTTAACCATGATGTCTAGAGCTGTGCGCTGACTTTGCAATAGCCTTGATCCAGGGCCGATACAGCGCTGCAGGTTGCTCGCTGATGCCGTTTTGGAAGCTTTTGTGAATAAAATGGCTTAGGGCTCAACCCTCTGCGCAAGCGCGTACTGGCAGGCCAAATGCATGGATTGAGCAAAAACCGTTCAAATTTGAACGAGATACTTGAGAACGAATTACATTATTTGTTGCGTTTGAGTGCCTGCCAGGGAGGTATGACTGGGAAGGTTAATGAAAGTGGCCAAAATCCGGCCATCTGAAATCAGTGACGTTCAGCTTTGCTCAATGCGGACCTTAATGCTGGGTTTGAGCTACGACACTGTGTCGTTAGTGCTTGGCGAATTGCGGATTGAATTACGATATGGCAAGGATGTTTTGGAGTTGCTCGCCCAGCATCAGCGCAGCTGATAGTGACGAGATCATACCCCTATCGGCAGTTTTAAAGCAGTGTGCCGATATTCTGCAAGTGCTCAATTTAAGTGAACTGGCCAATAGCCTAAATCAACATGCTAATGCACTCTTGGCACTCATTGACTGCGACTTAAGTAAAGAGCGGGCACGCTTGGAAGACTTGGCGGAGACGCTACTCTTTATTGATGGTAGTCTAGCTCAAATTGACCGCTGCAAATTGAATTATGCAGACTTGGGGGATTTAAGCCTAGAGCGCCGCGACGCCATTAGCAATGACAATCAGGTGAGTGAGGCTAGAAGCATTGTTATTGAGGAGTCTAAGGCTGCCATTGGGTTGGTCGAACGAGCAATCTCAGCGCATATTAAATCTGGTTTTGACAGTAGCCTTATTGCGTATTTACCCCAGTTGATGAATTCTGTTCGGGGCGCCTTTGAAATGATTGATGTGCCAAAATTACCCGAGGTAACGCGTGGTGCGGCGAGCTTCTTAAATGAATTTGTTGATCGTAAACGCAAAAACTCCAGTGAAGATGTACAAGCCCTAGAGACACTGGCAGACGCAATGATCAGTATCGAATATTTTCTTAATGAACTGGGGCGTCGGCATATTGCCGATGAGCGAATCCTTCAATTTGTCGAAGACAGTGTTTCTGCATTGAAGGCTTACAGTGCTTCCACCTGAACTAAACGAAAAGTTTATGAATATCGATACACTTCTGTTAACGCTGTCATGTATTGGTATTGTCTTGTGTCTGCTGTCTTTTATGCGCCTGCACCGACATTTTCTAAGTGGCAGCGTGGCATTGGCCCTGTCCCTGGCTTTTACCGGATCTGCGGCGATCTTAAGTAAAGATATTTTAAGTTATCGCCACCTCAGCGACGAACAACTTGTGGCCCGAGTCTTTGTCAGTGGTCGTGAATCACAGCAATTTATTGTCAATATAGACCCCCTGGACGGTCAGCCCATGCAAAGCTTTTTGATCATGGGTGATCAATGGCAGTTGGACAGCCGAGTGATTCGCTGGAAATTAAGTCTAGCTCAGCTGGGCTTCAACAATCTTTACCGTTTGGACCGTCTTGCTGGTCGGTATGCCAATATCGAACATGAGCGAAATAATCCTCGAACCGTGTATTTAATCGCTTTATCTGAACCCTTTGATATTTGGAAGTGGTTGCAAAGTAATCACTTCAGCAAGGATTGGGTAGAAGCTGATTACGGAAATGCGGTGTACGCACCCATGATTGATGGTGCCCAATATGGCGTCTATCTCGGCTATGGCGGTTTGTTTATTCGTGCCCAAAACCCTATCGCTATTAAGGCTCTTACCAACTGGCCCGCTTGACTTAAGGCGCCATATCATAACAATATGTCGCACTTTTCGACGTCCTTTAGGAGTATTTTTTGGAATTTATATCGGAATACGGATTGTTTTTGGCTAAATCTATAACGGTGCTTGTCGCCATTGTGGTTGTTATCAGTGCGATTGCGGTTGCCAGTCAGCGCAATAAGAAAGAAAACACCGACGGTCATATCGAGGTTACTACCCTCAATCATCGCTACGAAGATTGGGAGGATCTGCTGAAATTCGAAATTCTTGATGAAAGCAGTTTCAAAAAAGAACGTAAAGCCAAGAAAAAGAAAGAAAAAGAAGATCGGAAAAAGGGTGAAGATCAGCACCGCAAACGCCTGTATGTACTGGATTTTGACGGCGACATGAGTGCCTCAGATGTTGAATTTTTACGCCATGAGATTTCCGCTGTTCTCACCGTTGCCCGAGCCGAAGACGAAATTCTGGTGCGCCTTGAAAGTCCTGGCGGTATGGTTCACAGCTATGGGCTAGCTGCTTCCCAGTTGCAGCGTATCCGCGCGAAAAGCATCCCGCTTACTATTGCCATTGACCGAGTCGCGGCCAGTGGTGGCTATATGATGGCCTGTATTGGTGACCGTATTATGGCTGCACCTTTTGCTGTCATCGGCTCCATTGGGGTTGTAGCTCAATTGCCGAATTTTAATCGTCTGCTAAAAAAGCACGACGTTGATATTGAATTACACACCGCCGGTGCTCATAAGCGAACTTTGACCATGGTGGGTGAAAATACCGACGAAGGCCGCAAGAAGTTCGTTGAAGAATTAGAAGACACCCACGTTTTGTTCAAGGAATTTGTCAGCGAAAATCGTCCGATATTAGATATCGATCATATCGCCACCGGCGAAGTTTGGTACGGCAAGCGTGCCCTGGATGAAAAGTTAATTGATGAAATTCGCACCAGTGATGACTACCTGCTTAGTCAAAGAGACGATGCTGATATTTATGCGGTGAGTTATCGCCAAAAGCGCAGTCTGAGTGAACGGATGGGACTGGCCGCTGAGACCGCAATTAGTCGCTCACTGTCGAGTTTTTGGGCTAAGCTAAGTTTAAACAAGTATTGATTAGTGGGTTGAGCCCATTTGATTAAGGAAGAAGACGTTCCTGTGCAGCCAGTGTTGATGGCTGCTTTTTTGAATCAAGCTGTTGTAGGGTCATACCGTATTGTCGTTTATGCGATGTTATAAATATGCTGGTTGTGCCAGCCAAAAATTATCACTAATCCCTTCACGATATTGCCAGCGGGGGATGAAAATGTGGGAATTTGTGCTGATACTGGTAATGGCTGGGGTCATTGCCCTAGGCGTGGGTATTATTGTTAATCATCGATTGGACTATGCCGTTACAGAACAAGTTAATAATGATTTTCTGAGGCTGGCAGCGGCATTGCATCAATATAAGTTAGACAACAAGCGCTATCCCAGTACTGAGCAGGGGCTGTTAGCCCTGTATACCAAGCCCGACAGCAAACCACTTGCCCCGCTCTGGCAGGGGCCCTATATAAGCCGCGTAACTCTGATTACAGGCCCTTTGAAAAATTCTTATCAGTACAGCAGTTCCAGTGCTCCACCGAGGTTTGAGTTGATTAGCTTAGGCGCTGACGATAAGCCAGATGGAGAGGGCCGAAACGCAGACATTTACTTCCGCTTTGAGAGTGATGAGCATTAATACGGCATTCTAATATTTAGAATTATTCTCTTCTCATCTTGTTCAGCTAACAATCACTCCGACCTAAGTGCCAATACTCGTGATAATCCTGTAGGGCAGAGCCATACGCAGCATTTGCCTGAATTCTTGGGCTCAGCTTACGGTCTTGAAAAAGTAGGGATTGTGGCAATCAGTTTGATAACAAATCGCTTAAACGAACGCGGAGAACTGCCGCTAGAAATACCTATTGATTTCTATTTGATCTAAAAGGCTAGCATTGAGCATAGATAAGACTTTCTAAAAGTCCTATCTGGGCTCGGCAAGTGACGATCAAATAGCATAGAGAAACAACATCACGGCCAGCAATCCACACATCCAGGCGACCATGCTACTGATCGATATTTCCTTGGCCAAGAAACCTTCCTGACGGTGCATGGTGGCTACGTGTTGACCAAAGGCTTTTATAGCACCGACGACAATCCCGCGGGCGCGCTGGTCAACAGCCCAGATTAGGGATAATGATTGTTTCAGTAAGCCCGCTAATGGACGCCGGTAAAGCCAGTCGCTATCCAGGTTGGTAGACGGCAGCTCGGGCGGGTACATGCCTTTAAGATTCAACCAAATGAACGCCAGTGCCGAAAAGAACAGCAACTGAGTTTGCGTCAATATATGCGTAATATCATAGGCACTGTAGTTCGTGTCAAAGGGCAAATGTTGATAGAGTAGTTCTGGGAAAATACCGATACCAATACACAGGGCAGCGGCAATGCTCATTGCTAGCAGCATATTGTTCGGCGCTTCTTTGCAGCGAATACCAGAGTCGTGGGCAAAAAAAGCAAAGTAGGGAATTTTGATGCCGGCGTGATGGAATACACCCGCTGAGGCAAAAAGCAGCAGTAACCAGGTTATGTCGTAATTCTCTTTCAAGGCCGCGGACATAATCATGGACTTACTAACAAAGCCACTGAACAGTGGGAAGGCCGAGATGGACGCTGCACCAATAATACAGAGGATAGCCGTTTTCGGCATTGACTTGTAAAGCCCGCCCAGCTCCGAGCCGTTAATGCGGCCTGTCCGGTAAAGAACAGCGCCCATAGACATGAACAGCAAGCCTTTAAAGATGACATCGTTAAAGGCGTGAGCCACGGCGCCATTAATTGCCAGCTCTGTGCCAATACCGATACCAATAATCATGAAGCCTAACTGGTTGATTAGGCTGTAGGCCAGTACGCGCCGAAGGTCGTTTTCTATTACCGCGAAGAAAATGGGGAAACAGGCCATCACAGCGCCAATGGTCACCAGTAACTCAGTACCGGGAAAGGCGCGAGCCATGGCATAGATTGCCACCTTGGTGGTGAAGGCACTTAAGAAGACTGTACCAGTGGGCGTTGCCTCTGGATAGGCGTCGGTAAGCCAGGTATGGAAGCCCGGAAATGCACATTTGATACCGAAGGCAATAAACATCAGCCAGGCGGCTGGGCCCTCTAAGCCAATATAGGTAAATTCAAGACTACCGGTATTTTGGTAGTGGATGATAATCCCTGCCAGTAATAGCAAGCCGGAAACCACCTGAAGAATCAGGTAGCGCATTCCCGCGTGATAGGCTCTATTACTACGTCGGGCCCAGACTAAAAACACCGAGCTTAGAGCGAGCATTTCCCAAAACACGAACAAAGTGAGCAGGTCGCCTGCAAATACGGCGCCCAAAGCGCTACCGGCATAGAGCATCGCCGCTGACTGCTGGATACGATCTTTTACATGAAGAGAATAAATAACCCCAATCAAAGCTGCAATATGAAACAGATAACCGAATAACAGGTTTAATCTATCCAGCTGTACTGGGATAAGATCCAGATCCATCAAGGAGCTTGTTATTCTGAAGTTTTCAGGTAACTGCCATAAATTCAGGGCACTCAGGCCAATCGTACCCAGTAATACTATTGCACGCACGCGCCCCTGACACAGGCCTGCCAGTATTGCTCCAATGTAAAATAGTAGGAAGGGAGGTAGTTCAGTGATCAACACGGCTGGACTCCTCTACAGTTTCTTGGTCTTGCTGATAGTAGTTTTCATCACGCATCAATACCTTGCGCATCAAAGTGGCAAGCAATACCAGCACCACGCAGCCCACAAATCCATAGAGGGGATAAAAGCCGAAAAGCCCCTCTAAGGGATGTTCGGTATGACGATGAATGAACATTTCAATCACCACCAGTAAACCACAAATGGCGTATACGCTATTGAGAATACGTTTGATATTTGCAGGTTTGTCGAAGAAATCCTGTGACTCACTCATGGCATGGACGCCTCATTAAAAATCCCATTGGCTAGTTCATAGGGTATATCCGGCCAGAAAAACAGCAGTATGCAAGCGAGACTCGTCGCAATGATTGCCAGTAACGCCGGCAACGGTGCTTCCTTTATCGCAACAGTTTTGTCGGACTTGAAATCACTGCCCGGGAAAAATGCCCGAATTGGAATAGGCAGTAAGTAGGCAATGTTCAGCAGCGAGCTGACTAACAAAACGATCATCATTGTCCATTGGCCGGCATCCATCGTCGCATTGAGTAACAACCACTTACTCCATGTGCCGCCGGTCGGTGGCAAACCAATAATACTTAGCGCACCAATAAAAAATGCCGCCATGGTGATGGGCATTTGCCGCCCTAAACCACGCATCTGACTGATTTCACTTTTGTGACTGGCAACCAAGATAGCGCCGGCACAGAAGAATAGGGTGATTTTGCCCACCGCATGCATGGCAATATGAGTGGCACTGCCAATCACACCGCTTTCGGTTGCTAGAAAAACCCCGAGGCTGATATAGCCAAGCTGACTAACGGTTGAGTAGGCTAGGCGAGCCTTGAGGTTGTCTTGGCGCATGGCGATCAGTGACGATAGCAGTACGCCTGCGCCTGCGAGGTAGAGTAGGTAATCGGTGAGAGCAATTTCCTGCAAGCGATCTAGGCCAATCACAAATACCAAAATCTTTATTAAGCTGAATACGCCGGCCTTAACCACGGCAACTGCGTGCAAGAGCGCGCTAACAGGTGTGGGCGCCACCATGGCAGCGGGCAGCCAGCGATGAAAGGGCATCATTGCCGCTTTTGCCACGCCAAACACAAAAAGGGCTAACAACACGGATAGTACGGGGTCCGAAAGCTCGTCAGGCAGAATACCGCCCAGACGAAATTCCAGCGTGCCACTGACAGCCCAAGTAAATATCATTGCCGGCAAAAAGAAGGCGATAGAGGTGCCCATCAAGATCGTTAAATAGGTTCGTCCGCCGCGTTTTGCTTTTTCCGTTCCCGCATGAGTGACCAGCGGGTAAGTGCATAATGACAGCACTTCATAGAAAACAAACAAGGCAAAAAGGTTGTCGGCGTAGGCGATAGCCATGACTGCCGAGATTGCTATGGCAAAGAACGCATAAAAGCGTGTTTGATTTTGCTCCTCATGTCCGCGCATATAGCCAATGGCATACACCACCGTCACTGGCCAAAGTGCACTGGCCACTAAAGCGAATAACAAGCCCAGCGCCTCTACCTTGAAGCTCAGCCCGAGGCCGGGAAGAATATCGATCCAGTGGTAGTGCAGTGCCGCGCCACTTTGCCACTGCTGATAAATGGCGATATTGGTAGCGAGTAATGCTAGTCCAAAGACAACTGACACGGCTTCCCGAAGATTGGGGGAGCGGCCAGTGATACTAATTAGCAGTGCCGCCAGCAAGGGCAGTGCGATGGCGATATTGATCAACATAGATTGGCTTTCCATTACCGGATTCCCTCCAGTAGGCTGCGGGCAGCCTCTGCCGTAATCGCAACGGGCAGTCGAGTATCAATGCCGAAATACACATTAGCGGCAATCAGCAGCCACAGAGGGGCGAGCATCAGCAGAGGCGCTTCTCCGGTGGGCGCGTCGGCTTCGGACTCTTTGAAATACATGCTTTCCACCACTCGCCAGATATAGGCCAGAGCCAACAGTGAACCCAGTACAATCAGCAAGGCCAGCGGCCAGCGGCCCGACTCAATGGCCGCACTTACTAGATACCATTTGCTCACAAAGCCTACGGTGAGAGGGACCCCAATCAAGCTTAAGCCACCGACAGTGAAGCTCAACGAAGTAATCGGCATCCGTTTGCCCAAACCATTTAGCGCCTCAATATTGCTACTACCAAGGCGATAGACCATGGCCGCAAGCGAGAGGAAAAGTGCGCCTTTGATCAAGGCATGATTAAACAGGTGTAGTAAAGTGGCCTGCAGGCCCAGTGCGCTTCCTATGCCGATACCGATAATCATGTAGCCAATCTGAGCGACACTGGAATAGGCAATTGCGGTTTTTATATTACGTTGGAAGATCGCTGTGGTCGAAGCACTGAATACAGCGAGAACACCTAAAACAATTAGAATGTCCGCAAGCGGTAGCGACGCGTTTTCTAGCTGACCATCAAATACGGTATAGGTGAATCTAATCAGCAGGTATACCGCCACCTTAGTGGAGCTGGCAGCGAGGAAAGCAGTGGCGATGGATGGCGCTTCTGAATACGCTTTTGGAAGCCAGAAGTGCAAGGGGAACATTGCCATTTTCAGGCCAATACCCACCACCACAAACGTATAGGCTACAAATACTGAGTGAGAGTCTTTGACTTCGGGCAGGCGCTGGGCTAAATCCGCCATATTCAAAGTACCCGTCATCATGTACATGAAGCCAATACCGATAAGAATAAAAGTAGCACCGATTGTCCCCATGATCAGGTATCGGAAGGCCGCCCATAGGGCTTCTCGACGTTTGCCTAGAGCAATCAGTGTGTAGGTGGAAAGCGAGGAAACCTCAAGAAATACGAAGACGTTAAAGGCATCGCCCGTTGCCAAGATTCCGAGCAGACCGGCCAAACATAGCAACCAAGCAACATAAAAAAACAGCTGTTTATCTGGGGCTATTTCCTTTTGAATGCTGGTTTGAGCCGCTGTTAGGCTGACCAAGCTGCTTAAAGAGACAATGACTAGCAGCCAGGCACTCAGCAAATCTAGGCGATACTCTATGCCCCAGGGTGCTGGAAAGCCCCCCATTTCATAGGAAATACTTCCGAGATCATAGACCTGTAGCAGGAGCTGGCAGGCGATGAGAAAGGTCACCGCGCTGACTAGCAGAGCAAAAAACCAAGCTGCTCGGGCACGGCCGATAATAAGGCAGCAGGGAGCGCCCAGAAGCGGGATAATAACCTGTAATATTATGAGATGGTTTAGCACGAAAGGTCTCTTTGCTGGATATCCGATTCTTCGATACTGCCATAGGCATTTTTGATGCGGATCGTCAACGCTAGTCCCAATGCCGTGGTGGCAATGCCGACAACGATAGCGGTCAGAATCAAAACATGAGGCAGCGGATTAGAGTAAACACTGACAGCGTCATCCAATATTGGGGCGCTTCCTCCGCTAACCTTACCAGCGCTTATATAGAGGATGAAAACTGAGGTTTGAAAGATATTCAAGCCAACTATTTTCTTTACCAGGTTACCCTGAGCAATAACGATAAAAAAACCAATCATCATCAGGGCAATCACGACCCAGTAATTATAATGGGAATAAATCAAATTCATCCGTCGTCACGTCCTTTGTTGTTGAGCTGGCTGACGAAGCTGTAGAAAATCAGCACCATTACCGCGGTTACGGTAATGCCTACGCCAAGTTCAATCACAATAATGCCAATGTGCTGCCCCGTGACGGGGTTGTCGGCCAGCACCGAATAGTCCAGAAAGTTCCCACCCATAAGCATCGATACAATGCCAACTGAACCGTAGAGCAATGCACCAAAGGCAGCCAGAAAGCGCAGCAGGGTGATATCCACAACTCGTCGCGCAAAATCTACACCGAAGAACATGGTGTAAAGGATAATTGCGGCTGCAAAGATTACCCCGGCCTGAAATCCACCGCCCGGACCATAATCACCGTGAAATTGCACATAGAGTCCAAAAATCAGAATAGGGGGAATCAATATCTTACTGACAACTCTCAGTACCTTATGGCTATGGGCACCATCAGCCTTAGGGCTGTTGGGCAGCACTCCGGTGCCCAATAATGACATTACGCCAATGGCTGCGGTAAAGACCACCAGCACTTCACCAAAGGTGTCAAAGCCCCGGTAGCTGGCCAGCACCGAGGTGACAATATTGGGAATGCCGATCTCGTCGCCAGATTCTGTAATATACCGAGCGGCAACATGTTGATGCGCGGGGGCGTTGGCGTCGCCAAACGCGGGCAGACCGAAAGTACCGACGATTAGCAAGGCGCCGGTGATCCCGACCAGGATCAGCGCAGGTATGGCCCTCGACCTAGTACAGGCTTCATGGCGACCTACCAGCGCGAGAGTTAGTAACATCAGCAAAGGAGAAATTCCTGAGCCGACAGCCGCCTCGGTGAATGCCACATCTACCGCGTCCATCAGCACAAAAAAGCTTGCTGATAAAAACCCGTAGACACCGGTTAGCATCACTACGGCCACTAGATCGCGGCTATATACAATGCCCAGAGCCGTGCACAGCAGCATGCTGAGCAGGCTGATATTGATTAACAGTTCTATGGTGCTACCCTCCTAAATTGATCGCTCATTGCTCATCGCCGCGTTGCTGCCGAGTCCAAATTGCCTTGCCTAAAGCATGGCTGGCAGTTGGGCTGGTGAATAAAATGAACAGCAGCACCATCAATAGTTTGATCAGCACCAGTCCCCAGCCAGCCTGAAGCATTAAGCCGCCCAATAACAATACTGTTGCTAAGGTTTCAGCTACGCCGGCAGCATGCATACGGCTGAGAGTGTCGGGAAAGCGCACCACGCCCAGCGCGCCGGTAAAAATCAGAAAACAACCACTGAGTAGCATTAGCGCGCTCAAGGTTTCAATAAACACGCTCATTTTGACTCTCCTTGCTCCGACAGCTTGTCGGTGTACTCAAAGTAACGAAGCAAGGCGATAACACTCATAAAGTTCATCAAGGTGTAGACCAAGGCGATATCTAGAAATTCTGGGCGGCCAAACAAAAACCCTAGCACTGCAATGAGCAACACGGTTTTGGTGCCGAACAGATTAACGGCCAGAACACGATCAAATACGCTGGGGCCGGCAATGGCACGATATATAGCCATAGCCATGACAATGAGTAAGGTAACTGCGGTAATTGATAGAATCATTTTTCTAACCTGCTGATACGGTCACTCATCTCGCCTTCTTCCAGTGCAGTAATATTTTCAGGCACCAATGCATGAACCACAATGGTCGATTCATTAACCTCTAATGACACGGTGCCCGGAGTGAGATTAATAGAATTGGCATAAATCACCCGCCCTAAATCAGTTGTTTGAGGGAGGCTTAAAGTTTTTATAACAGGTGCAATGGCGCTGCTTCCTAGCCATACCCTTTTCACTACATCTAAGTTGCTAAGCAGTATTTTTCCTGCCAGCCAAAAATAGTAGCCGGGCAGCGAAAATGTTAAATGAAGTGGTTGAGATTCGTGATCAACCACGTCCATGCGATGACATATCCACACCACTAAGGCGACGGAAAGTACACCAAAGCTAAGCATAAGCCCGGTATAGTGCCCGGAATTGGCGAGCCATATTGCTGCTAGGAGTACAGAAATACTGATGGTATGACGCATTAAATTATCCTTAAGCCAATTTGGCTTTCGTCGCATCAATTTATATTTATTAATCACGATGACAATTAACAGGGTAGTGATCGTTAAATATCCGTTTCATCAATTATGCGGCGGTACAAGTGGCAAACCAGCTAGACCTGTCATCAACAGGCGTAACTATATAGGCAAGCGTGTTGCAGGACAAATCATGCTTCGAGAAATTTAGCGAAAAGTTAATGTAGCTTAGCCAAAGAAAGTATGGATTTATACTCTTGTGATGCTTATATAAATACTGATTAAGATGAGCTTACTAGCAGTGCTGAGGGCAAGGAGTGAACTTTGCAGTTGGAGTCGGGACTGCTCATCGTTGCTTATTTAGCTGCCTGGCATAGCGGGCAGGAATATGCGGCCATTTCTTTATGACGGGCAGTTTAAGTTTAGCGATTAAGGGACGACATGTTTAATTGACGTTTGCCGTTACCTTTTTGAGTGTTATTTCAGCAGATTTACGACAAGCCGCATGAGGGGTCGCCATCAGTGCCACGCAGTTGATCACTAGCCAGGATAAAAGCATGGTCATCATTGTGTGGCTGAGGAAGTGATGGCCAAGTAACATCTTGTAGCCGCCCATAATCCAGCCAATGATGATAGCAAAAGCCAGTGCCTGACGCTTTCTGCGCTGGGTTTTGGGAAGATAGTATAGTGCCATCAAGGCAAATCCACCGCTGGCGTGACCGGCGGGAAAGCAGCGCTGGCGTTTGTCTGGTTTCATATCTGGGGGGTAGGCTTGAAAAAGTCCAATATGAGGTATGTCGCCGCCATATTCTTGCAATGCATAAGGACAGGCTACATTGGTACTGCCCTTAAGCGAAGAGACTAACGCTGGCCCCAGTGGTAGGGCCAATAACAAAATTAATAATCCGGTATGGTAGCCCCTTAGCAAGCGTGCTTTGCGGAAAAACAGCAGGGTGATGATTAGAGTCAATTCCAGTAGTACCAGCAGTTTTTTCGGTGCTTCATAAAGCAAGGTATACAAAGTGCGCTGCGAGGTTTCCAGCCACCACGTGTGGCTGAGGGGGTTGAAAAAATAATCTTGAACTTGAAAATCCAGCGGTGTCATTTCAAAGCAGAGTAGACAGAGGACAATAGCAACTATTGAAGCCTGAATATGCTTAGAGTGCGTCATGACTTTCTGCCCCGTCTTCTTTGAGCGCGACCAATTTAGTTTCGGCCGCAGGAAGAAGGTCGGTGGTGAGCTCAAAAACGCTTAATAAAGTATCAAAAACGGCATCATGAGAATTTCTTTGATCTTTTAATTTCAGTGATTCTTCATAGTTAATATCAGAGGAGGGGCCAGCCCAGGCTATAACTGGGACATGGGTTTGTGCCTCTGGGGCAAACCGATAGGGCATCCCATGTAAATAAACACCCGATTCTCCCAGTGATTCACCGTGATCGCTGACATAGAACATCGCTGTTTCATATTGGCGACTATTATTTTTGAGCAAGGCAATCACTTCTGACAGAAAGTAATCGGTATAGATCAGAGTATTGTCATAGGCATTGATGATTTCCTCCTGACTACAATTGGCCAGTTCGCTGGACTGACACGCCGGGCTAAAGCGCTCAAACTCCTGAGGATAGCGCCGATAATAGGCGGGTCCGTGGCTGCCCATTTGGTGTAAAACAATTAAGATGTCGCCCTGGTGGGAATCAATGTAAGTCTGTAAGCCTGCCAGCATGCCAATATCTCGGCATTCGCTGTCGCAGACTGGGTTGCGTTCGGCAGAGCGAAAGTCTTCAAAGGGAACCCGATCGGCAACCCCTTTTGAATCCGAGTTATTGTCCCGCCACAGTACATTTATGCCGGCTTTGTTGAGTAAATCTAGGCCATTCTC
>JBLHPB010000031.1:0-25573 GCA_047624025.1 Zhongshania sp. | reverse complement strand
TTGAAAGTCGGGATTATGCCAATACAATTAGTTCAAGCTAGGCGGTTTTTTATCAGTGCGCCCCTCAGTTTCTTAGCGGCTTGCTTTTTTTCTACAGTATTAAATGCGGCCGAGTATGGCAACGCAATCGTGACCGCGGTTCGTACTATTTATGATGGCGATACTTTTCGAGCGGACATTAGCGGCTGGCCCGCCGTGGTGGGTGAAGGTATCCCGATACGTATTAAGGGTATTGATACGCCGGAAATGCGTGGCAAATGCCAGTCTGAGAAAGACGCCGCCCGAGCGGCCAAGCAATTTTCTGTGGGGCGGCTTGGGGGGGTTGGGGTCATCGAGTTGAAATCTATTGAGCGCGATAAATACTTTCGGTTATTGGCGGAGGTTTGGATTGACGGGGTAAGTCTCGGTGAGCAATTGATACATGCGGGTTTTGCTGTGCCTTATGGCGGCGGCACAAAAGTAGCATGGTGTTAAATTTTGTTTTACAAAGAGTGGCGTCCTTCCCACTCATGAATATTGCTTGTGCAATTGGGGCGGTTTATGGAGTTTGAAGCGGATTTTCGCTGGGATAGTAAATTTAGCGGCCTCAAGTTTGCCGGCACAACTGGGGGGAAACGGTATATTTTTGCGGTATCCCGAGCTGCCTTGGTGGATTTTTTTGAGACGGTGGATACACCCGAACAAGCAATATTAAATTTCGAACAAAACCGCTCGCGTTTTGAAAGCATGGTGCAGCGGTTCGTTGCTGCCGAGAGGATGCCGCACGATGATGGCCCGGTTTTAGTCAATTTTCTGCGTTGCATTGAATATAAACTGTAGGCGGTGTTGGTCGTGAAGGACGATTTGATGATACGGCAAGCTCGCCGCGGAGGTATTCAAAACTTTCGCCGGTGATCTTTTTAAGATATTCGATTCGTCGACTTTCTGCGAGTGCCTATTAATATTTGGCTTATAAGGCCCTATATTGGCACTGTTAGTGAAAGCTCTGCTCCCGCTTGAACGCAAAAATCCCGCTAATTTAGTGGGCTTTTTGCTTACTTGCTTGATAAGTGCTAGACCGGATTACTTAAAGTAATATTTCTTACTATCGTCCAGCCTCGCCAATATCACATTGCCGCAGAAATGGCGGTATTTAACAAAACGCTCGCCTCAGCATTACCATTTTGTTTCAGGTAGTTGCTACCGACATCTGAAAACTTAGGGATCATCTCTGCACCCATACCCAGAGATTTGAATTGGCCTAATAGCTGGGCGCCTGCTTTAACTTGTGGGTTTTGATCGCCGACCATTTTCATGGCGCTGTTCATTATGCCGCCACCATTAGCTGCAGCCATCACCGCTGGTGCTGCGCTAAGCATGGTTTCTGCGCCGGGGATGGCTTTAGCCAAAACGCCGAAATCAGTGCCAGAGAGAAGTAGCTGTGCTGCTTGCAAGAGTGCGCCCATGCCGCCAGTGGCTTGAGCACCGGTAACGCCAAGTGATTGGCTGAGTAGTGGTAGCAGTTGCAGGCCTGTTTGGGCCATAGAGCTACCGGCTGCCGAGGAACTAACATTAGTGTTGGCATTCAGGTTCAATCCAGCCGTCGATGCCTCGACGTTGGTTTTGGCATTCAGTTCCATGTTAGCAGCGGCGCTTTTGGTGGCCTCTGCATTCGCACTTGCTTGCTGGTCCATACTGGCTTGCTGCTGCATGTTGGCTTCGGCGCTGCTACTGGCGGTCGCTTGTTCTTGGCTGTTGCCGTCAGAGCCAAAAAAACTGCTGACACTATCCCAAAACCCGGCATGAGCCTGGAGGCTAAGTGTGCAGAAAAAGGCAATAAACAGTGTTTTTTTCATTTTGGTCTCACTAGTATGTGGATGAATGTGCTGCTTAAGAACCTTGTTAGCTTAGATGGCGCCCTAGAAACTTGCCACTTCTTTGATTATTCATTAGCTGTTAAAGGGCTGCTTACACTGCCTTTGTCAGCTCTGAGTGCTTGATTTTGGGCGGATTTTAGCTTGCGAATGAGCATGGCTAGGGCCATAATTGTGGGCTTGAAAATTTCGCAGAGTCACCCTCTGTATATAACTCACGTGGCCTTTAGTAGGGGTCACCACTGGAAGGATGTGTCATGCCCGTAATTACTCTCCCTGATGGCAGTCAGCGCGTTTTCGATCACGCCGTTTCTGTCGCCGATGTGGCAATGGATATTGGCCCTGGCTTGGCTAAAGCAGCCCTTGCTGGCCGTGTAAACGGCAAATTAGTCGATACCAGTTTTGTAATTGCAGACGATGCCGAGCTGGGTATTATCACTGAGCGAGACGAGGAGGGCGTTGATATTATCCGTCACTCTACCGCGCATCTACTGGCGATGGCTGTTCAGGATATTTTTCCCGGTGCACAGGTCACGATTGGCCCTGTTATCGAAGATGGCTTCTACTACGACTTTGCCTACGAGCGTGCGTTTACCCCTGAAGACCTTGAGAAAATCGAAGCGCGGATGAGCGAATTGTCTGCGGATGACTTGGCGGTTTCCCGTGTGGTGATGAGCCGCGAAGAGGCGGTGAAGGCCTTTGCTGATCTGGGTGAAGAATACAAAGTTGAAATTATCAAAGACTTGCCCGGTAACGAAGATATCTCTGTTTATAAGCAGGGCGACTGGATGGACTTGTGTCGCGGTCCTCACGTGCCCAGTACTGGCAAGTTAAATGCCTTTAAATTGACCAAGGTGGCGGGTGCTTACTGGCGTGGCGATCAGGCCAATGCCATGTTGCAGCGGATTTACGGTACAGCTTGGGGTAATAAAAAAGCCCTTAAAGCCTATTTAAATCGCATTGCAGAGGCTGAAAAGCGCGATCATCGCAAAGTAGCTAAAAAACTCGATCTCTTTCATATGCAGGAAGAGGCGCCGGGCATGGTGTTCTGGCATCCCAAGGGCTGGAGCATTTATCAGGCTATTGAGCAGTATATGCGTGCCAAGCAGCACAAAAATGGCTATCAGGAAATTCGCACGCCTCAGGTGGTGGATATATCTCTTTGGGAGAAGTCTGGGCACGCTGATAAATTTGCCGACGGTATGTTTACCCTGACGGCCGATGAGCGTACTTTCGCGGTCAAGCCGATGAACTGTCCCTGTCATGTGCAGATTTTCAATCAGGGCTTACGCAGCTATCGCGATTTGCCTTTGCGTTTGGCTGAGTTTGGTTCCTGTCACCGCAATGAGCCCTCGGGTTCCTTGCATGGCATTATGCGGGTCCGAGGTTTTACTCAGGATGACGCGCATATTTTCTGCACTGAAAAGCAGATTCAGCCGGAAGTGGCCTCGTTTATCGATTTTCTGCACGAGGTTTACGAAGACTTTGGCTTTAGTGAAGTCATCTACCGTCTTTCTACTCGCCCAGAGCAACGGGTAGGTAGCGACGCCGATTGGGATCGCTCGGAAAAGGCTTTGGAGCTGGCGTTAGACAGCAAAGGTTTGCCTTGGGAGTTATTGCCTGGCGAAGGCGCTTTCTATGGCCCCAAAATTGAATTTTCACTCAAAGATTGTATAGGTCGGGTTTGGCAGCTGGGTACCATTCAGGTCGATCTCTCTATGCCCGGTCGCTTGGGCGCGCAATATGTTGACGAAGCTGGTCAACGGCAAACTCCGGTGATGTTGCATCGCGCCATTTTGGGTTCCTTTGAGCGTTTTATCGGTATTTTGATCGAGCACTACGAAGGCGCATTTCCGGTTTGGTTGGCGCCGATTCAGGCGGTGGTCTGTAATATTACGGACAATCAGGCCGATTATGTGACGAAAGTGCAAGATTTACTGAGAGAATGTGGTTTTAGAGTCGATGCGGACTTGAGAAATGAGAAGATCGGCTTTAAAATCCGCGAGCACACAATTCAGAAGGTTCCTTTCTTGTTTGTCGTCGGTGACAAAGAAGTAGAGACTAATACTGTTTCAGTACGTGCACGTAGCGGCGAGGATTTGGGTTCAGTGTCTATCAATGATCTCAGTAAGCTCCTCGCAGACAGCGTAGCTAAACGCAGCCGCGCAAATTCGGAGAACTAGCAATTAAACGCGATAACGCAAAAGGGCGCAGCAAAAGAGCGCCAATAAACGAAGAAATTGAAGCCAATGAAGTACGCTTGATCGATGCAGAGGGCAACCAGGTTGGTGTTGTCCCGCTTGCGGAAGCATTAAAAGCCGCGCAAGAAGCGACATTGGATTTGGTCCAGATAACTGACTCAGACCCTATTGTCTGTAAGATCATGGACTATGGTAAACATGTTTTCGAGGCCAAAAAGCAGCAAGCTGCGGCTCGAAAAAACCAGGTTCGAACTCAGGTTAAGGAAGTAAAATTCCGCCCGGGTACGGAAGATGGGGACTATCAGGTAAAACTGCGCAACCTGACACGTTTCCTTGAACACGGAGATAAAGCCAAGGTAACCCTGCGTTACCGCGGTCGTGAGATGGCCCACCAGGAATTGGGTATGCAGCTGTTGAAGCGGGTTGAAGAAGACCTTGCTGAATTCGGTGCTGTAGAACAATTTCCGAAAATGGAAGGCCGTCAATTGACCATGGTTATTGCTCCGAAAAAGAAGAAGTAGTGAGCTCTTAGGGCCTACTTGATTTAATTTACATTGTGAATGCGGAGTATCTAACGATGCCAAAACAGAAAGTACACAGCGGGGCGGCAAAACGCTTCAAAAAAACCGGTAGCGGTTATAAGCGTAAAAGCGCTCATAAAAGCCACATCTTGACCAAGATGACCACCAAACGTAAGCGTCAGCTACGTGGCACTAGTGCTGTCCATAAGTCGGACAAAGTTCTAGTTGACCGCATGTTGCGCGCCATCTGATTAACGTCATCGAGATTAAGAGGAAGATTCTATGCCCCGCGTAAAACGTGGTGTGACCGCACACCGTCGTCATAAAAAAATTCTGAAACAAGCCAAGGGTTACTATGGTGCCCGTTCACGTATTTACCGTGTTGCAAAACAAGCGGTAATTAAAGCGGGTCAATACGCTTACCGTGACCGTCGTGCCAAGAAACGTGTTTTCCGCGCTTTGTGGATTACGCGTATTAACGCTGGATCACGTGCTAATGGCTTGAGCTATAGCCGTCTGATCGCTGGCTTGAAAAAGGCTGAAATTGGTTTGGACCGTCGCGTGTTGGCTGACCTAGCCGTACATGACAAAGAGGCCTTTGCTGTCATCGTAGAACGTGCGAAATCAGCCTTAGCTTAAAAAGCTTTTGACCGTTGCGTAGCGGTCAGCAAGCTTAGTTTTACTATAGGGAAAGGGCTGACGCCCTTTCCCTATTTTTTTTTAAAGACACTAATTTACACTGCGGTGATTTGAGGTAGCTTGAGTCGCCGCGGCGCAGCGCAACGAGTGGGAACACCAATGGAAAATCTTGAAGGTCTGGCGGCTGAAGCGGCAGCAAAAATCTCTGCCGCAAGCGATGCCCAGACACTGGACCAAGTGCGGGTTGAGTATCTCGGTAAAAAAGGTCATATCACTGCCCTACTAAAGGGCTTGGGTGCTTTGTCAGCCGAAGAGCGGCCTGCAGCAGGTGCTGAGATCAACCGAGTGAAAGAGGCGCTTTCCGAGCAGATTGCAGCGTCTAAGCTGCACTTGGACCAGGCTGCGGTAGATGCGCGCCTGGCCGCTGAAAAAATTGACGTGACCCTGTCTGGGCGCGGTCAGCAAATAGGCGGCCTGCATCCAGTGAGCCGGACCATCGAACGGATCAGTGCTTTTTTTGAAGGTATTGGTTTTGAAGTGGTTGAAGGCCCAGAGATCGAAGATGATTACCATAACTTCGAAGCGCTGAATATCCCCGCCCATCACCCTGCGCGAGCGATGCACGACACTTTTTATGTGGATGAGTCCACTGTATTGCGTACTCACACTTCGCCGGTACAGGTTCGGGTAATGGAAACTAGTGAGCCGCCGTTAAAGGTCATCTGTCCGGGACGTGTTTATCGCTGCGATTCTGATTTAACCCACACGCCAATGTTTCATCAGGTTGAAGGCTTATTGATTAGCGAAGAGAGTAGCTTCGCTGATTTAAAAGGTTTGGTAGAAGCATTCTTGCGCAGCTTCTTTGAAAAAGAACTCAATGTGCGTTTCCGGCCCTCCTATTTCCCTTTTACTGAGCCGTCTGCTGAAGTCGATATTCAGTGTGTGATGTGCAATGGCGAAGGCTGTCGAGTATGTAGCCATACTGGTTGGTTGGAAATTATGGGTTGCGGCATGGTTCACCCTGACGTTTTTGAGCACAGTAACATCGACACTGAGCGCTTTACCGGTTTTGCTTTTGGTATGGGTGTTGAACGCTTGGCTATGCTGCGCTATGGGGTCAATGATTTGCGCTTATTTTTTGAAAACGATCTGCGTTTCCTAGGGCAATTTAAATGAATCAGTTTTAAAGCCGAGCGTTCGATTGGAAAGTTTTACACCGACAGTTTTTAGACGGAACAAATATGAAATTCAGTGAAAAGTGGTTGCGGGAATGGCTTAGCCCAGCGGTAGATACCGAAGAACTGGCTACTCGCCTCACCATGGCGGGATTGGAAGTGGATGCTATCGACCCCGTTGCTGGCGTTTTTAGTGGTGTGCTTGTGGCTGAAATACTCGCCACTGAGCCCCACCCCGATGCCGAGAAATTGCAGGTTTGTCGAGTTAATAATGGCACTGAAGAGGTGCAAATTGTCTGTGGTGCGGCAAACGCCCGGCCCGGTATTAAAGTACCTCTCGCCACGCTAGGCGCGGTATTGCCGGGCAATTTTAAAATCAAAAAAGCCAAACTGCGCGGCGTTGAATCTTTTGGTATGTTGTGTGCCGAGCAAGAGCTGGGCATGGCAGAAAAGTCTGACGGCTTGATGGAGTTGCCGCTTGATGCCCCAGTAGGCGAGGATATTCGTGCCTACTTAAACTTGGATGACAGTGTTATTGAACTTGGCTTAACGCCAAATCGCGCCGACTGCTTGAGTATTCGCGGTATTGCCCGTGAAGCGGCGGTATTGAGTGACATGCCTTTTGTTGAGCCTGCTGTCGTCAGTGTTGCGGCGGCAATTGAGGATGCATTTCCAGTCACCGTGTCTGCGGCTGAGGGTTGCCCTCGCTATGCGGGGCGAGTGATTCGAAATGTTGATGTTTCCGCGCCTAGCCCTCTTTGGCTTCAGGAGAAGCTGCGTCGCTGCGGTCTGCGCAGTATTGATGCGGTAGTTGATGTTACTAATTTTATATTGCTCGAACTCGGTCAGCCCATGCACGCTTTCGACTTGGCTAGATTGGATGGCGGCATTGTAGTGCGTCAGGCTAAAGCTGAGGAATCGCTGCAATTATTGGACGGCCAAACCCTGGTTCTGCGCGAGGGTAGTTTAGTGATTGCCGATCAGCAAAAGGCCTTGGCCTTGGCAGGTATTATGGGCGGCGAAGCTTCCTCGGTCAGCGAATCAACACAGCACTTGTTTTTAGAGGCGGCTTTTTTTGCACCGGATAAAATTGCCGGTCGTGCCCGCTCTTATGGCCTGCATACCGATTCTTCACATCGCTTTGAACGCGGCGTAGATTTTGAATTGCCCACCCGTGCTATTGAGCGTGCTAGCGCTTTAATTATTGAAATTTGCGGCGGCCAGCCTGGGCCGGTGACGGTCGTAGATGCCGCAGCGATGCCTGCGCGCGAGCCGATCTTGTTGCGCAATTTGCGAATTGCCAAAGTCTTGGGCATGGAAATGCCTGCTGACATTATTGAATCGATTCTTCGTGGCTTGGGAATGACCGTAACTGCGGTGGTCGATGGTTGGCAAGTGTTGGCGCCAAGCTGGCGTTTTGATATTGCCATCGAGGTCGATCTACTCGAAGAGCTGGCTCGCATCTATGGTTATAACCGTTTGCCAGTGCGGCCCATTCAGGACTCGCTGACCATCCGTCCGGCGACTGAAGCCAAGCGTAGCTTGGTGGCCCTTAGGCAGCAGCTGGTGGCGCGCGGCTACCAGGAGACGATCACCTACAGCTTTATCGACCCAGTGATGCACAAGGCGCTGGCAGAGGGTGAGGAGGGGGTTGAATTACTTAACCCTATCTCTGCTGATATGTCAGTAATGCGTACCTCCCTGTTAGCCGGTTTATTAAAAACCGCGATGCACAATAACAAGCGCCAGCAACCCCGTGTGCGTATTTTTGAATCTGGTCTGCGGTTTGTGAAAACCGATGCCGGTTTACAGCAAATTCCTACCGTCGCCGCGCTGCTCACTGGCCGCCGAGCACCGGAGAATTGGAATGAGGTCGGTGAACTGGTCGATTTCTATGATTTAAAGGGCGATCTTGAGAGTTTGCTGGCGATATCGACGCAGAAAATTTCCTTTGTGGCGGCCAAGTACCAGGCCTTGCACCCAGGTCAAACTGCCGATGTGTTGTTGGGTGAGGTGAAAATTGGCCGCATTGGCGCTTTGCATCCCTCGTTGCAGGCGCAGTGGGATTTAGTGAATCCCGTGTATGTGTTTGAGATTGATCAGGCGCCATTATTGGCCAGGTCTGTGCCAGAATTCGCTGAATTGTCGCGTTTTCCAGAAGTTCGTCGGGATTTAGCATTATTGGTGGACCGTAATTTAGACGCGGCGGATATCTTGAATAGCGTGAGATCGGTCGCTGGTGACAGTCTAGTCGACTTGAAGTTATTTGATATTTATCAGGGTAAAGGCATTGATCCTGAAAGAAAAAGTTTAGCTCTGGGCTTGACGTTCCGTCATTCATCGCGCACCCTAAACGAGGAGGAGGTTAATCAATCTGTAGCGTCGGTTGTGCTAACCTTGCAGGAGGCATTCGGCGCAAGTTTAAGGAACTAGTGTGATGACGTCCCTCACCAAAGCGGAAATGGCTGAAAAGCTATACGAAGAACTGGGCTTTAACAAGCGAGAGGCGAAAGAGCTCGTGGAGCTGTTCTTTGAGCAGATTCGCCACTGTTTGGAAAATAATGAGCAGGTAAAAATATCCGGCTTCGGTAATTTTGACCTCAGAGACAAAAGTCAGCGTCCAGGACGTAATCCTAAGACGGGGGAGGAAATTCCAATTTCCGCCCGTCGTGTGGTGACATTTCGGCCAGGACAGAAACTAAAATCCAGGGTAGAGGACTATGCTGGAACCAAGCCATAACGATGAATTACCCCCCATACCGGGCAAACGCTACTTTACTATTGGTGAGGTCAGTGAACTGTGCACGGTAAAACCTCATGTGCTTCGTTATTGGGAACAGGAGTTTCCGCAGCTAACACCGGTAAAGCGGCGCGGTAATCGACGTTATTATCAGCACCAAGACGTGTTGATGATTCGGCAAATTCGCAGCTTATTATACGAGCAGGGCTACACTATTGGTGGTGCTCGTCAACGCATGTCTGGCGAAATTGCAAAAGATGAATCCTCCCAAGCCCGCCAAGTTATTCGGCAAATGGTGGCTGAACTAGAAGAAGTCGTAAAACTTCTGAAAAGATAGTTCACTAAATCAATATGTTGCGGTATGATCCCACCCCTCAAATCGGGGCGTAGCGCAGTCTGGTAGCGCACTACACTGGGGGTGTAGGGGTCGCAGGTTCGAATCCTGCCGTTCCGACCATATGTATAATTAAAACAGTCACTTATGTGGCTGTTTTTTTTTGCTTGGACAATACTAAATTTTAGTGGTGCTTTGCTGGCATTTCTGGGTTTGGTTTTGTTGTCTGGGTGTGCGACTAGGATGGTCGATTTCACGATCATCTCTACAAAGAACGTTGATCTGGCGCGTCTGGGTGAGTTTCATCGCTCTGAGCGTG
The DNA here is from genome assembly GCA_047624025.1 of Zhongshania sp. Classification (GTDB taxonomy): domain Bacteria; phylum Pseudomonadota; class Gammaproteobacteria; order Pseudomonadales; family Spongiibacteraceae; genus Spongiibacter. Next base: position 15,791 of record JBLHPB010000031.1, on the reverse strand, counting down.
TTGAGCGTGTTGAGCGTGTTGAGGGCGTTGATACGCGGTACATCATTATTATAATTCCGACTGGCAATCCTAGTGTTGAAGAAGCTGTTGATCGCGCAATTGAAAGTGTGCCGGGTGGGGTGGCCCTTATTGATGGTGTGCTTACGAGTAAATTCTTCTATATCCCGTATATCTTCGGTGAAACGAAATATGTTGTAACCGGTACCGTGCTTATTGATCCTAAGTTGGTCAGTAACACTCGGGCGAGTACTCACGAAATTATTGAATTGGATGCTGAAGGCAGTGTTTCTGCTCGTCGAGAAGTTTCCAGTGCCGATTATGACCGTTATCTAGCAGAAATATCACGCGCATCGGCGGGCGTTGAATCGCTTTAAAATTCCCCTCCTACCACTTGGACGGACATTGGGTTTCGTGCCCCGCTATATACCCTTCTGTAATTTTCTCGTCTGTGTGTGCCATTAGCTGCTGGATCTCGCCATTGGTATAGCCTGCTTTGCGATAGAGTCCGCTGCTTAGTGCTCGCACTTCGTGGAGTCCTGGGCGTGCGGCTGTGGGTATTGCGCTGTAGATCTCGGTAGCGTTGCGGGCCTCTGCAAAGGCGCGGGTGAGGTAGTCGGGCAAAATTTGGTAGTGGTGTTGTCGTTGTCCGCTTTTGTAGCGCTTTTCAAATCTATGGCTGATGACGTGGGTGCAGCGGCCGTTTTTCATGGCGAGCTCAGGGGCGCGATTATTGATGAGTTTGCGCAGCAGCTGGCGTTGGTCCATGTTCCAGCAGAGATTGGCAGGGGCAGCTTTGCCGCCGGTAAATTCATCACCAGCCGGGATGAAGCTGGCATGACGCCCAGTTGCATTAACTTTGATGCAGGTTCTTTTCTGGGACTTAAACAATTACGCCAATAAGCGAAGTTGTGGAATTTGATTTCGTGCTGTTTGCAATACGCGGCTTGAGATAGGCCGCTGCTTTGCCAGGCGGTGATGTGGTCTTACCAGAACTGTGATTTATTGATTGTGCTCATGAATAGCTCTCCAGTTAAAAACTGAAGTGTAACGCCGCAGCGGAAAGATTATTAGATGGGGTTTATTGACCACATAATCCCTTCCTTGTGAGTTGATTCACTCTCCTTCGTATTGAGGTTGATCATAGCCTATAGGCAGGAAGTACTAGTGGTGTTTTAGGGGGATAATGCGGGGGTTTGTGATTTTTGGTGAGTATTATATCGTTATAAAAAAGTTGGTTAGCTTGTGTTTTGGCGGCATGATGTAGCTGGAGTCCTTGCTGCTGCCGCTTTTTAGGGTGAGTGCTGGGTGAGAGGCGAATGTCTAATGAGTGCTTAAATCAAGGTAAAAAGCGCGGTTGCCACCACAAAGTCAACTTCGACTAATAGCCCGAATAGCCGTAGGACTTGGTAAAGCGTTCGAATTCATAGCGGTCCTCCGAATCCTCGATCGAAGTAGAAAAAATTTCACATAATTCCTTTACCGTTGTGGCCTGAAAACGCGCGACTTCATAAATTTCTGCAGCTTTTCCTGAGCCAATACAGGAGCGCAAGTTTTTTAGTAAATGCTGCTCAGTATCTGAATCTATTTCGATTGCCACTTGTGCTTTTTGTGGTTCACTGCGGATATCAGAAATCGCATCGGCCTGAAAGCGATCTTTTGTCAACTGATAAACGGCGTGTTCAAAATTGTGTTTGTCGTACTTTAAGCCAATACTCTCAAAGCACTGGGCGCAATAATTAGAAACCTTCGAAATCATATCGTAATAGGTTTTTGAAATGAGCAGCTGATTGGGATCCGAAAAGTCCATGACGCGTTGGGCATCGTTTATGCCTGCACCAAGGCAGTTGCGCTCGCCGTTGACGCCTGCTACAAGTTTAATTGGCCCTACGTTCAGCCCCATTCTCACTTCGTAGCGCAACGGGAAGTTGTCGGCAATTGTCGAGAAGTCATCGCGTAGGCTGTGGGATACCGCATACATTTTTACGGGATCACCAAGAAAGCAGTAGGCCAAGCCATCGCCTGTATCGAGTTTGACGCTTTCAGCGCTTGACAGTTCAGATGTTCGATCGTTTACAAATTGTAGAAAGTGCCGTTTAACCTGAACCTGCTGCTCAACGGAAAGCTTTGAATACCCGACGATATCCAAAAACAAAATCGCTGCAAGCCAAGTTCTGTCGTCTTCCATGGTGTTTCCTTGCTGTTAAAAACTGATTGCTAGGGATACAATGACCTTAACCCTAAACAATCTCAGGGGGAGCTTTAATAAATTAACTTTAGCATATATTTTATATATAAAATAACCAATAAAAGTGAGCGAAGCAAATGAGTGACAGTGAAATTTCCCAAGGCTCCACGCCACCCGCTAAAAAGCGATTTGGTAATTTGGATTGGACGATGGCACGCACCGTTGCATTGTCCATTCTTGTCGGCATTATGGCTGCATTGGCCGCTAAAGCTCTACTGATGGGCATCAATTACACGGAACTTTGGATCCATCCGGTACCCATTAGCGAACTCGTTCAGAGCGAGGGAATAGGTGAAGCTACACTTACTTTTGTGGACGTGGGGGCGCTAGCATTTTTCGGACTGGTAGTTGGCCTGCTCACTCACTACCTGATGCCAAACCGGATGAATCGGGGACTCTCACACGTTATTGAAGATGTTCACTTCAATGGAGGGCAGACGGGTGTCAAAGAGGGACTCTCGGTAGGTCTGATCTCAGCGGTCTCGATTGGCGCAGGTGCATCGGTTGGCCGATACGGGCCGGCGGTTCACCTTGGCGCAGCCGCGGCCAGTGGTGTGGGAACGTTTTTTAAGCTACAAGATCAGGAAAAACTAACGCTGAGCTGTGCAGGTATTGCAGCGGCAATTTCCTGCTCATTCTTGGCACCATTAGCGGCCGTTGTGTTTGTTCAAGAAGTTGTGCTGCGGCAATGGCGTCTATACCAATTTATACCGATTGCGGCTGCCGCTGTCACCGGATCCGAGGTCGCTAAGTTATTGGATGTGCAATTTGTAATCACCAGCGGATTAATCCCTGACGACGTGCCGCCTTATGAGTATGCCCTATTTGGTTTGATTGGCGTTTTGAGTGCTGTGGTAGCGATATCCTTTAATCGTTGCTTGCCATGGGCCGCTGGCTGGGTGGCCAAGAATGTAAAAATTGATAATCGTCTTAAGCCCGCTGTCGGCGGTTTGATTCTTGGTGCATTGGCTTTTTATTACCCATCCGTTCTTGGCCTCGGAAGTTACGAAACTCAGATGGCCGTAGCTGGAAACATTGCCTTACAGCTGTGTTTGATATTACTAGTGCTGAAGTTCGTCGCAACAGTTGTCAGTTTGGCATTTGGTTTTAATGGTGGGGTGTTCGGACCGAGTCTGTTTATGGGGGCGATGCTGGGCGCGTCAGTAGGAATTGTGGCCGAAGGCGCTGGCGTCAATATATCGAGCATATCCTTGTATGCGATTGCCGGCATGGGAGCTACAGTCGGTGTGGTTATTGGCGGTGTGTTTGCTGCAATTCTGGCTCTAATCGAGATGACGGGAAAACTAACGCCCGCAGTACCTTTACTGTTTTCAGTCACTTGCGCTTATGTCGTTGTATATCTATTTTCACAAAGCTCCCTGCTGGTTCGGCAACTAAACGGACGCGGCAAGAATCCCTTCGTAGAAGTGCATTCTGGGGATGAAAAATATGAAGGCTTTAAGAGCAAGCCATAAGGTTTTGGCCTGAAGGCTTACAGGCTCGTCTAAATCTAAAAGAGTTGTTTGTGAGGGATAGCGTAAGCTACCCCTCTGGACTAAAATCTAGAACCTTGTGCCAATTGATATAGCGATATTAGTCACTTCGTTATCGACGTTGTGTTTTACTTCCATCGTGGTGATTGTATATTCGATACCAACGAATTCGCTCTCATTGATTCGGTACTCAGCGCCAATTCCATAATATGGGTCTGTGCCGTCATCGTCGGCCTTAAATACTTACCCAGGAAATGCTGAATCAGTTTCTTTTATTTTTGCATTCCATTTTGAAATCCCTAACCTACCTACCAAGGAAAAGTCTTCATTTAAGGGGGTAAGTGCCATTATGCCAACCATGAGAGCATCTGATTCGTAAGCGCTCAATTAAACACACCCTATACAAGCGACATATTTCAAACCGCTATCCATAATTTGCTCTGCGCATTCAAGCGCTGTCAGAGCGCTATGGCTTACCCTACAGCAAGGGTTCGCTGTTTAGTCAGTAAGGCACCACAACCTTGAAAATATGGCGTTTGGCGTTTCCTGGTGGCGGTAGAGTAGCGGCCAGCTAGGTATTTTAGTCGTTAAAGGCTATTGGTATGGTGTTTTATAGACGCTCTTTGACGACTAATAGCTTTCTAGCTACTGGCTAAGGCAGGAAAGTCGATTTTGCCACGATCAACTCAGGTATCGAGTCTTCAGCGTTTCCAAGTCCCCGTGACTTAGCCCCATAGCACTTTCCAAATAGTGGTCAATAGATTGATATTGACTTTCTATTGCCGAGAAAGCTGCGTTTAGGTATTCCTCGCGGCAGCTGGTTAAGGTTTTAAAAATATTGATGTCCACACCGCTCTTGTCATTGGCGTATTTTTTCACTAAATAATCAAGTTCACCCTCGGGGGGGTAGTATTGAGCAGTGAGCAGATAATCTTCCATGATGGTGTCGCGCGGCACACCCAGGGCAGCCAGGATGAGTGCAGCGGCAAAACCAGTACGGTCTTTCCCCGCTGAGCAGTGGAATAGAAAGCTGCCTTGCTCGGTATTAAGCAGTAAACGGAACATTTCTCTAAAGGTATGGCTGTGTTGCAGGGCTAAATCCCGGTTGATCTCGACCATCAATAAGGCCATTTGCTGCGGTGTAATTAGGCTGATGTCAGTTGTGCCGATGGTGTTATTTTGGTTGCCAGCGTTGACGGCCAGATTATGAATGGTCGCGGTGCTATTGTCGCCAAGTTGGGTGGCATCACGTAGGCTTTCGTCGTGGTGACGGAAGTCACACACAGTTTGCAGCTTCAACTTTGCTAATTGATTCTGGTCGCTGCTGCTGAGATTTGACAATCGTCCTGCGCGCAATAGCTTTGCCCAGCGGGTAACGCGACCATCGGCGGTTTTGTAGCCGCCTAAGTCGCGAACATTAGGTGCTCCCTCTAGTGTTAATCGCCGCTGGTAGGTTTGATTTGTGTGGCTGCTCATAAAGTGGTGGCCCAGAATTAGTTTTGTGAAGAGCTTAAATATTAACCTTCAGAATACCCAGTGGATAGTCGTAATTTGACGGTGAAGGGGGAGTTAGGGGGTGAATTTACAGTGGGTGGTTAATTTGGCTATGCGCCGATTTGAAATTTCACAAAAAAATCCCGCCAAATGGCAAGCCTGAGGTCGGCGACTATATCCAAACCTGTTAAAAAGTTAGTGCCAGCTCAAGAGCGGCTAGTGTTAGCAAAGAAGGTTGAGACTGTTGCTGCGAGCATTGATTGGGATAGCTGTAAGCCACCCGGTTATCCGGACGAATGTCAGCAAGCTACCGTGACGATGGAGTTTAATGTCGATGCAGGAGGTGAGGTGCAAGACAGTAAGATTATTGAAAGCAGTGGTACTTGACGTTTGGATTATCGTGCATTGTCGACTCTTTCTGAGTGTCATTTTGAACCGGCATTGACCAGTGGTAAGCCAGTGGCTTCGGTCACCCAGTTGCGTCTCACTTGGAAGCTTACTCGTTAGACGAACTTGATTTTATTAGTATCTCTTGAGGTCAGTTTGCTGTAATCAGGTGGATTTCAAGGGATGTTTTTGTCTGGCTCCTCATATATCTCGCCTGGCTCGGTTGCCGGATTGTACTGGTCGGGCACGCGGTCTTTTAGTCGATAGGCAAAGGCGATAATCTCCGCAACGGCGATATAAAGTTCCCGGGGTATTTCGTCATTCAACTCGACTTGCGTCAATAACTGAATCAGCTGCTTATTTCGGTATATCGGAATGTCATGCTCAGTGGCGATGGTCAAAATTTGTCTGGCCAATTCGCCTTCGCCTTTGGCGCTGACCGTAGGCGCAGAGTTACCATCATAGTGCAGCGATACGGCGATCTCTCCCGGAGTATCTTTCATGCGCTGTCGTTTACCAGGGCTTGATTGCTAAAACTGCTGTCGCTGTTACTAGTGATGCCGGTATGGCAGAGTATGCTGGTGTCGTGGATGCCTTCTGCTTCTAGTCGACTCTGTAATTCATGTTGGTGGGTCTCAATAGTCGTTCGGGTTGTGTCACTGTCGCTACTGAAATTAATAATTAACTTTGAGCTTTCTGCTGCTTGTTGCTGCACCTTGACGCTGATTTGGCCGAGACCGGGCAAGTCAAAATTTAAGGTAATGCGCCAGAGGTGGGTGGGCTTATCCCTAGAATTTAAGTGATCTTTGTGTCCATGCTGATCTTCTTCAGCTTGCGCTAGCCAATGGAGGTGCAGTTGCCAAACATCGATACCATCATCATTACGCACCGGTAATTCAACAACATATTGTGCTTGTTGGCCGTCCCGTTGCTGCAAATGCAGCAGCTGGTGGGCTTCTTGGCGGGCAATCGCCCCGCGGACCTCCAGTAATAATTGTTTGCTGAGTACTTCTGGGCTTAATTCGTTTTGTCCGTTCGCCACAGGAACACGTCCTTGCGCGAGCATTTGCCCGGGTAAGTCGGTGCTATTGAAATTACCTCGGTAGGCGTTGAGGAGGGACGAGTGCGATGGCAGGGTAGTGGCCGGCGGGTTCGCAGGCTGGCTCGATGGCAGTGTAAGGCTGCTGGGGTCTGCCGGCATTCGCAACTTGGGGCTGTAATCTTGCGCCAACTTACTGGCAGTCTGGCCCTCAGCTTTTGCTAAGGCAGACTTGCTGTATTGTTGTTCTAGGCGCTGAGCTAACTGCAAAAGCTGACTTTTAAGGTCTTGAGGGGGGAGTTTGCCATCTGTAGCTCGACTCTCAAGAAATAGGCCGCTATTACGAATGGCCTCAGTCAGTCCGTCTGGATCCGAGACCTGTTGGCGGCGTGGCAAACTACTCAGTAATTCAGCGGCAAGGGCGGCGAGTTTGGGTTGAGCCCCGGTGTTGCTGATTAATGCGCTGAGGCTGGCCATTAGTTGGTTGGCACTTTGCTGCTGCGGCAGCATCTCTTTTAATAATGGGCTTATGGCACTGTTATTGGGAGTGAGTACTTTGAGGGTTGGGCGCTGCTGTGCGTCATTACCGGTAACTTGCAAGAGTAGTTGTTCCCCGCGTCGCAAGGCGGTTTGGCTTTCAGCCATTAAGCGTAAATTACCCGAGGCTAGCTCATAAAGATGTTCGGCGCGCTGGCCAAGCACCACAGCATTGAGTACCCGATCGGTAGGCAGTATCGGGGCCGGGCCAGCGGGACGATTGAACGCGGCCGGTTGGGAGGCAATGCTGGGGTTGATGATAACCATAGAATATTTTTTGAGTCCTTTAAGTGATAAATCCGCATGACAGTGCTTGGTGAATACCCGGGATCGATTTGTTACTCATGTTATCGGCGTTAATAGCGAATTCTTGAGTGGATTACGAATTTGTATCGCGAGCGACATAGTTGCATAAAGTCATTTGGCTTGCTTTAATGCTCTTAACTGGCATTTTGCTGGCACCCCTAAAACCGCAAGGATTCTTTATGACAAGTATTTATGAGTTTGAAATACAGAATTTGCAAGGCAAAGACTTGGATCTTACCGCTTACCAGGGCAAAGTTGTTTTAGTGGTCAATACGGCAAGTAAATGCGGTCTGACGCCGCAGTATGAGGGCTTACAAGCATTATTCAAACAGTATGAGGGTGAGGGGCTGGTGATATTAGGTGCCCCCTGTAATCAATTTGCCAATCAAGAGCCTGGCGATGCCTCGACAATTGAGGGCAGCTGTTTGATCAATTATGGCGTGAGTTTCCCCATTACTGAAAAAATTGATGTTAATGGTAAAAACACCCATCCTCTTTTTGCTTACTTGAAAAAGGCCGCGCCGGGCACCTTGAGCAATGTGGTTAAGTGGAATTTCACCAAATTCCTAGTTGGTAAGGATGGTGTCGCAATCAAACGTTATGCGCCAACCACTAAACCGGAAAGCTTAGTGGCAGATATTGAGGCTGCGCTGTCGGCATGAGTCAGTCTCATGCCGTAACGGATTACCCGCAATTACAACTCGAGAATCAGCTGTGTTTTCCACTGTATGCGGCGTCGCGATTACTGACCCGGCTTTATCAAGATGAATTGACGCCACTGGGCCTAACTTATCCGCAATATATTGTGATGATGATTTTGTGGTCGGATTCACCGTGTTCGGTGAAGCAGCTTGGTGAGCGCGCGATGTTGAATACCAACACGCTGACACCATTATTAAAACGTTTGGAGTCTCTTGGGTATGTGCAGCGCAGCCGAGGTATTGAAGATGAGCGGGTGCGATTGTTTGCGGTCACCAAGTCTGGCTGGGCGCTACGCGAAGCCTGCGTGGCAATACCGATGGCTTTGTTGGCTAAGCTTGCAGCTCATGATGTAGCTCTTGGTCAGCTGAAGCTGGCTTTGGATCAGGTTTTGCCAGGCCTCTGCGCGGCGTCAAGTGATGTGTAGTAGGGTCCCGATTCTGGTATTTCAGCTGTCTTGCTAGCAAGGCTTCACTTTCTGAATAAAGTCTGACAGCTATGCCCACATTTAGGTCGAGGCTAAGGTGTCTATGGCTTCTCGACAGCCTAGCTTAGTGAGTGGGGGTATTTTCTCTAGGTTTTATCTGATTCTAGGGAGTTTGTGAGGCTTTAAAATTTCAATAAAAACAAATGCTTATTGTTACGGTCTAGGTCGTCTAAACGGAGGATGGTGGCTGTGGGGGTCATGTGTGAGAATTTTCACAATGCTGTAACCCCTGCAAAAAAGTGTGTTTAGGAGAATAATCATGAGTGAGCTAGCGCAAGTGCAGCGTAAGCCGCATATTATCGAAGCGGCGGAATTACCCGATCGCTATGCCCGCGGTTGGTATTGCCTCGGACTGGCAAGTGAATACACCGACACGCCGGTCAAACTTAATTATTTTGGCACTCGCTTGGTGGCGTATCGCGGTGAAGATGGCGAAATGCATGTGTTGGACGGTTACTGCCCGCACATGGGTGCCGATTTGAGCGAAGGCTGTGTTGAAGGTAACTCCATTCGCTGTCCTTTCCACGCTTGGCGTTGGGGTGCTGACGGTGTGTGTGACGATATTCCCTATGCTAAGCGTATTCCGGCCAAGGCGGTGATTCGCTCTTATCCGACCCTTGAAGAAAACCACCTATTATTTGTATGGTTTGATCCAGAGGGTAATCCTCCTATTGAAGATCAGCGTCCTCCGCGGATTGACGATGTGTTCAGCGCTGAATGGACGATTTGGCAGATGGATTTAATGACCATCAATACCAACTCCCGTGAGCTGGTCGATAACATGGCAGATGTGGCGCATTTTGGGCCGATTCATGGCGCGCCAATTAAAGAGTTTAAGAACATTGTTCATAAGCACACCTATTGTCAGCAATTAACTGGCGGTTCAGAATTGCTGTCTAAAGATGGCGAGCTGCAATCCGAAGCGACCTATCACGGCCCCGCATATATGAATACCTATATGACGGGCAAGTTGGAAGGCGTGGAAATAGCCTCACGCTTGCTGGTCACCCACGTGCCGATTGATCTGAATAGTTTTGATCTGCGCTTTGGTGTGGCGGTGAAAAAGATTGCTGGTATGACCGATGAACAGAATAACGAAATGGCGCGTGAGTATGTTGAGCAGAATCGCACCGCATTTTTCCAAGATGTGCATGTTTGGCACACCAAAACCCGTGTAGATAACCCTGTACTTTGCGACGGTGATGGCCCGATCAATCGCCTGCGTCAGTGGTATAACCAATTCTTTCTTGATATTGCCGATGTGCCTGAGATCTTTGATGAACGTCGTGAGTATGTGGTGGATTACGCTATTCGCAATACCTGATAGTCTTGTTTATGAGTCTAGATAATAAAGGATAAGAGAATGGATGTTCGCAGTTTAGGCTATGTCGTAATCGAATCGACGGATCCTGCCAAATGGTTGGAGTATGGCTGTAATATTCTCGGCCTAATGTCAGTGCCAAATGGCGCTGACGACGGCAGCGTGTATTTAAAAATGGATCAGCGGCCCTATCGCTTTGCGATTGAGAAAGGCGATCAGAATCGTTTGTCTTGCTGTGGCTGGGAGCTGTCTGGTGAAGCGGCGCTGAATAATGCCAAAAGCACGCTTGAGGCAGCCAATATTCCCTTCGAGGTGGGCAGCGCGGCGGATGCTAAAGCTCGCCGAGTGCGCGGTTTAATTCGTTTGCAGGATCCATCTGGTAATAAGTTAGAATTGTACTGGGGCGGAGAGCTCGATTACGGCAAGTTTATTTCGCCGCTGGGCATAAGTGGTTTTGAAACCGGCTTTAATGGCGATATGGGGTTTGGCCACGCGGTGTTGCCAGCGTCGAAATTGGCTGAAACCCACGCTTTTTATTGCGATGTATTGGGTTTTGGCGACAGCGATTACATGCATTTCCATTTTTCACCAGAACCCAATGATCCTGGTCAGGGTTTGCACTTTATGCATGTTAATAATCCCCGTCATCACAGTCTGGCCTTGTACGAAGATCAGGCTAATCCGGTCGGTTGTGTGCATTTGATGCTGGAAGTAACAGAAGTTGATGAAGTAGGCTATTGTCTTGATCGCGTTGAGGCAGCGGGCATTCCCATTATTTCCACCTTGGGTCGTCACACTAACGACAATATGCTGTCTTTTTACATGGCCACGCCTGCGGGCTTTGCTATGGAATTTGGCACCGATGGCTTGCAGATGGACTGGGAGTGTTTCACACCTACCGTGACAAGCCTGCCTAGTCTGTGGGGTCACAAATTTGTTATGCCGGATGCCTAAGGCGTCTTGAGCGACGCGGGCAGTAATTTACTAGGGGCTGACCTGCGATTTTGAACTTGATGGGAGAATTTGGATGAGCGTTATGCAAGCCGAGAAAGAAGCGAAGGCTGTAAAAGTAAAGGACATGATGGCCGCCATAAAAGCATTGCAACCGCGATTGCGCGAGCGTGCAGCAGAAGCCAAAGAGTTGCGTAAAGTACCGCAGGCCAGTATTGATGAGTTGCAGGACATGGGCTTTTTCCTTGCTTTGCAGCCTAAGCGCTATGACGGTTTTGAATTGGATCCACAGGATTTTTTCCGCATGCAAATTGCTCTTGCTGAAGCCTGCATGTCAACGGCTTGGGCCAGCGGTATTGTTGCTGTTCACGCCTTTCAGATTGCAGTGATGGATGATCGTGCCCAGCAGGCTGTGTGGGGCGATAATATTCACACACGAGTGTCTTCTTCTTACGCACCTATGGGCAAAGTGACCGTCGTTGATGGCGGTTTTAAACTGAGTGGGCGCTGGGGTTGGTCCAGCGGCAGTGATCATTGTACTTGGGCATTATTGGGCGCAATTATACCTGGTGATGGTTATAGAACCTTCCTAGTTCCCAAGGGTGATTATCAGATTATTGATACTTGGCAGTCTATGGGCTTACAGGGAACTGGCAGTAACGATGTTGAAGTTAAGGATGCATTCGTCCCGGACTATATGACTCACAAGCAGAGCGATGGTTTTGCCTGCACCAATCCTGGCCAGGCAGTGAATACCGCTCCGGTTTACCAGCTGCCCTGGGCACAAACTTTTATTCGGGTGGTGTGTACCCCGGCGATTGGCGCCTGTAAAGCGGCGGTAGAATTGTATAAGCATGCGGTGTTACACAAGGCTAGTGGCGATCCGACCAAATTGGCGGGTGACACTCAGGTTCAGGAGCGGATAGCCAATGCCGTGAATGGCATCGATGAGATGGAAGCACTGCTGTTCCGTAATTTTGACGCCATGATGGCCCTAGTAGAAGCGGGTCAGCCAGTGCCAATGGAGGATCGTGTGCGTTACCGCTATCACGCTTCACTGGTGATCACCAAGTGTATCAATATTGTCGATTCCTTGTTTGAAGTGGCGGGTGGTCAATCGGTATTTCTGGGCAGCGAAATTCAGCAGCGTTTTCTGGATATTCACACAGCTCGCGCCCATGTGGCGAATAATCCGACCAGTTTTGCTCGCAACTTGGGTGGTATTGGCTTGGGAATGGAGAATGGTGATTTCTTCGTTTAAACCGAAGTTCACAGTAAAAAATCTAAACCCGGCACTGCCGGGTTTTTTTTGCTTCAATAATTTCGCTGGGCAGGTGGTCGCGGTTGGCCGGCGACAGGTGTAACATAGCTGTTTTACAATACTATTTATTTAAAGGATAGCGGTATTCATGCGTCGAACTAAGATCGTAGCCACTGTCGGCCCAGCTTGTGAGTCTCGCGAAGTGCTTACGGAGATGATTGGCGCCGGAGTGAATGTATTTCGATTGAATTTTTCTCACGGCACGGCAGATGAGCACCGTGACCGAGCTGTACTGATTCGCGAGCTAGCTGCTGAAGCGGGCTGTTATGTCGGTTTGCTGGGGGATCTGCAAGGCCCCAAAATTCGTTTGCGTAAACTGGCCGTCGATCCAGTTGCCTTGAAAAAAGGCACGAAATTGATTTTGGATACCCAGTTAGCTGACGGCGAGGGTGATATCTATCATCTGGGTGTGGACTATGAGCCGCTGGCGCGTTCGGTGGTTGCTGGAGATGTCCTCCTTCTTGATGACGGTCGTCTGCGGCTAGTGGTAGATCGGGTTGACGGCGAGCAGGTGCATTGCCATTCGGAAAGTATTGGAAATTTGCACTCGCGCAAGGGTATTAATCGTTTGGGTGGCGGCTTGTCGGCTCCGGCGTTAACTGAAAAAGACATGGAAGATATCAAGCTGGCGGCGGATATTGGCCTAGATTTTATCGCCGTGTCTTTCCCCAGCAGTGCTGCCGACATAATCGATGCCCGCGCCAAACTCGAAAGCGCCGGGTGTTTTGCTCATGTCATTGGTAAAATTGAACGTGCCGAGGCGGTGGCTGATAATGATCACCTAGACGATTTAATTCGTGCCTGCGACGGCGTCATGGTAGCCCGTGGTGATTTGGGTGTTGAAATTGGCGACGCCAGTTTGATTGGGTTGCAAAAACATATTATCAAACGCGCGCGGGTGTTGAACCGCCCAGTAATTACCGCCACGCAAATGATGGAGTCAATGATCAGCTGCCCAGTTCCTACTCGTGCAGAGGTCTTCGATGTGGCCAATGCGGTATTGGACGGGACGGACGCGGTAATGTTGTCGGCCGAGACCGCTTCAGGTCAATATCCGGTTGAAACGGTAAAGGCGATGGCGCGAAATTGCGAAGGCGCGGAGCTCTATCCATCGGCGCGCAAGTCGAGCTACCGTATTGAGCGCACGTTTGAATCAGTTGAAGAAACACTGGCAATGTCTGCGGTGTTTGCTGCCAATCATCAGCAAGGTGTTAAAGCCATTGTGTCCATGACAGAAACCGGGCGTACAGTATTGCTCATGTCGCGCTTAACCTCGGGTATTCCTATTTTTGCTTTTAGTCGCAATGCCGCAACCTGTAATCGGGTCAGCCTTTATCGTGGGGTATATGCGGTGGCCAGTCCTCCGGCGGGTATGGAGATTGATGGCTGTGTGGAGAAGATTCAAGCCAGCGGCCATGTTGTTGCGGGAGACTTGATTTTAGGCACTACCGGCGATGAGGTTGGTATTGATGGCCACACCAATACCTTAAAAATTGTTCGGGTGAGTTAAAGGCTTTCAAGTATCTACAGGCGTACTGAGAAAACGGCGCTTGGCGTCGTTTTTTCGTTTAGGAGATCGGTGTTAGTTAATCGAGGTTAAGGCCATTGGGACTTCATGGCCCCAGTCGCAGTGTTCAATCTTTTTAGAATAATGTGCGGCTAGCGTGGTTTCTTTGATCATGTCGCAAAAACTTTGCCAGACCGCTTGGGTTGGTGCATTAAATTTATCGCCAAGCGCCATATCTAATGTTTCCAAGAGAGCTTGTTTAGCCGCGTCATAATGCTTGGCGTTGATGCCCTGTGCCTGATAACGCTTGCCCAGGCTGGCAAGGGCAGCGTTGAGGCCATCAACATTGTCTAAGGAGTTTACGGCAGTATTAAGCATGCCGCTTAACTTACGATAGTTGTCATGGTCTTTGCTGTTTAAAAGTCCTCTTAGTTCGGGGGCTGTGGAGAGTAATCTGGTGAAAAAGAAGTGAGCGAAATCGGGCTTCATTGCGCCTAGGGCATGGTAGCTTTGACTGAGTTGCTTGATTTGTATCGGTGTCATTTACTGCTCCCAGTTTGACGCGGTATTGGCTGACCGTGTGCAATTATTCAGCTTGACTGGCAGCCTTTTAGGTCTTAATTGATAAGCTACTCTGATTTAATGGGGCTGATTATCAGCATTTACCGAGATAGACATACATACATACATTCATTGCGAAATGATCGAGTGTCTCAATGGAGGAGGTTAGTCTAAGTCGGCGCCGCAAATCTTGCGGCGCCGTTGAGGGGTTTGAAAATTGTAAAGCTTAAGTATTGGCTGCGTCGAGAAATGTTGGCTTCTCGCCACCACCGTGTACTGTCAAAGTAGAGCCGCTGATATAGCTGGCGAGCTCGCTGGCCAAAAACACACAGGCGTCGCCAATATCTTGCGGTACTGCCATGCGGCCCATTGGCACAGTGTTGCTAACGGCGGCTATTCCCGCTTCGTCGCCATAGTGTAGATGGGCCTGCTCGGTGCGAATTAAGCCGGCGATAATTGCGTTTACCCTGACTTTGGGAGCCCATTCCACGGCCAAAGATGTCCCCAGATTAATTAGACCGGCTTTTGCTGCGCCATAGGCCGCCGTGCCCGGTGACGGCCGTACGGCACTGACTGATGCGATATTGACAATGGCGCCGCCATTGGCTTGATTCTGCATGATCTTATTGCAGGCCTGGGAAAAATTTAGCGGGGCCAGTAGATTGAGTCGAATAATAGATTCTGAAAATCGGGGTGACACTGTGGCAGCATCCGTGGAGGGAGACCCTCCAGCGTTGTTTATTAATACATCAATGCGGCCGTATTGTTGGGCCACACTGTCGACAAATGACTGAATCGCTTCGGCATCGCGAACGTCAACACTATAAAAAACCGCTTCACTGCTGGCTGCTTGGGGTAATTGCTCAGGTTGATTGCGACCACAGATAAGCACGGTAGCGCCGCAGTCAAGGAAGCGTTCACTGATGCCCCGGCCAACGCCCTTGCCGCCGCCGGTAACGATGACAATTTTGCCGCTGAAGTCGAGTTGGTTTTGCATTTAGGCCTCTTTTTTAAATACCACTAGGGCTAATCTAAGCTGTGCGTAACGGTGACAGTTTTAATGTAAGTTATGGCTAGTATATAACGTTTTGTGGTTTTTTTTTAGTGACCATATTTTAAGTTTGTATGGATATTATTGTGTTTGTTTAGACCGTTTTTGTTAGTGTCGCGGTGTGGCAAAGGCGTATAGACTGGAGGCTTATTTTTTTACTTAAAAGCAGTGATCGCTAGCTAGTTACATTACATCTTGTTCATTTTCCGGGGGTGTTTTTAGGGCTGGAAGCTGATAGTTTGTACACCGCACGAGCGGTGGTCTAAAAATAGATAATTAGCAAGGTGGAACTTAAATGAGTGAAAAACCAGTAGTAGCAATTTTGGGTGGAACCGGTGGACTTGGTACCGGGCTAGCGCGCCGTTGGGCAGAAGCGGGCTACCAGATTATTA
>JBLHPB010000030.1:0-25624 GCA_047624025.1 Zhongshania sp. | reverse complement strand
ATGGCAGCAGCGAGCAGGAAGCGCCCCAGGAAAAGACCGTGCGACTTGAAAAATCTCTCGCCAGCGCGGAAAAACGCTTGGCCGGCGCCAAAGAAAAATTGACCATAGCGCGGCAACAAGGCAGCGACAATGCCGAAGCTTTTGCCACCGCGGTGAGTAAAACCGAAGAAAAAATTAGCGCCATTCATCAGCAATTGGCTGATCACAAAGCCAGCCTGGGCGCGGCTGAAATACCACCAAGTGCGCCGTCTGTCGACAGCAGCGACCCCGCTCAAGCGGCTATTGCTCGCGCCTTAGCTAAACGTGCCGGTACCAGCGCAACTGAAAACGATGAAGACAAAATCCAGCGTTTACAAGCTGTCGTGGCCACAACAGAAAAACGCTTGGCCGCGGCGCAGCAGAAACTGGCCATGGCCCAAGAGCAAAACGACGCCAATGCCGCCGCCTTTGTCACTGGAGTTGAAAAAACCCAAGTAAAACTGGATAGCAGTAAGCGTGAACTTGCCGATCATTTGGCTACGCTGACAAACACCCCAGCGCCAAGCCCCAGTGATGATCCAGTACAAGCGGCCATCGAACGCGCCAAAGCCGCCCGCGAAGCTCAAGCCTCGATGAGCCCAGAAGACAAAATCAAACAGACCATCGAATCCCTGGAAAACCGCATCGCCCGCACCCGTGAAAAATTAGCTGCCGCACAGACCGCCGGCGATGACAGCGCCGAGATACTGGCAGATTCCTTGGCCAAACTTGAAAGTAAATTGTCCAGCGCTAAACAGCAGCTGGCTTAAACTGCATAAAGAGCAAACAGTAGACTATGGGATTTTTAAAAGTCAGTTCACCCCACACCCACGGTCCCATGACCACGGCAAGAGTCATGCGCCTGGTGTTGCTTGCGACTATTCCCGGCCTGCTCGCGCTGACTTGGTTTTTCGGTTTTGGCACCTTAATGAATGTGCTGTGGGCCAGCATCACAGCCATGGCCTTCGAAGCATTGGCGCTGAAATGGCGTAAACGCCCGCTTGGTTTTTACCTCAATGACTGCAGCGCGTTAGTCACCGCATTTTTGCTCGGTATTGCACTGCCGCCCGCCGCGCCATTCTGGCTGATTATGGTCGGCACAGGTTTTGCCATTCTTATTTGTAAGCAGCTCTACGGCGGCATGGGTTACAACCCTTTCAACCCTGCCATGGCTGCCTATGTCATGCTGCTGATTTCCTTCCCTGTAGAAATGACCAGCTGGATGGCCCCCAAAGGCAGCTTTGCCGGTGATTTACTCGGCCCCATCGATGCTCTGCGCTACTGCTTTGGTTTTGGTCGCGACAGCATTGACGCCATCACCATGGCCACCCCGCTAGACGTCCTCAAACAAAACAACTCTCTGTTGATTGACGACCTCTGGAGCCAATCTCCCCAGTTCGGACAATTCGCCGGTATTGGCTGGGAATGGGCCAATATGGGCTTTCTCCTAGGCGGCATATACCTCCTCTACCGTCGCGTTTTTACCTGGCACGGCCCCCTCAGCATGTTGGCTTCACTAAGTCTTATGGCAGTATTTTTCTATGACGGCGGCAGCTCCGCCTCTGGCGGTTCGCCGCTATTTCATCTATTTAGCGGCGCCACGATGCTGGGTGCGTTCTTTATTGTGACCGACCCAGTAACCTCGGCAGTGTCCAATCGCGGTCGAATAATCTACGGCGCCTTAATCGGCGTGTTGGTATATATCATTCGGGGATGGGGTAACTATCCCGATGCAGTGGCTTTCGCTGTACTGTTAATGAATTTCGCGGCGCCCTTTATTGACCACTTCACTCAGCCCCGTACTTATGGCCACGCTAAGCAAGCACAGGAGGATAAATAGATGAATATCCTCGGCCAATCCATTACCAAGAACGGCGTGTTGCTGGGTCTGTTTGCCATCGTCACCACCGGCGTTATTGCAGGAACTTATCTCTCAACACGTGGGCTGATCCAGGACAATATTCGCCACGCCGAAGAGCGCGCGCTATTACAGATTATCCCTAAATCCCGTCACGATAATTCCATGCTCGACGATGTCGATACCGTCGCCGATACCGAGTTGCTGGGACTGCGCGAAAGCAAAAAATTCTATCGTGCTACCCTAAATGACAAATTCATCGGCGCCATTCTGCCAGCTACCGCCCGCGACGGTTACACTGGCGATATTGATATGATCGTCGGCATCAACCTGAACGGCACAATCGCCGGGGTCAGAGTATTATCTCACCGTGAAACACCCGGCTTGGGCGATCAGGTAGACTATAAGAAGAGCCACTGGGTCGATGGCTTTGTCGGCAAAAGCCTCAGTAATCCCAGCTCGGAAAAATGGACGGTAAAAAAGGACAAGGGCGTGTTTGACCAATTTACCGGCGCAACCATTACCCCCCGCGCGGTAACGGCGGCCGTACACCGTACACTGCAATATTTTGACGCCAATCGCGCCATAATTACCGGCTTGAATGTGGCCAAGCCTTCCGACCAGGAGCAAGACCATGAGTGATATCAGCTACCGCGAAATTTCCCTTAATGGCCTCTGGAAAAACAACCCTGCTATCGTTCAGCTGCTGGGCCTGTGTCCACTACTGGCGGTCACCGGCTCGGTAATCAATGCCCTAGGTATGGGTCTGGCCACCATGCTGGTGCTGACCATCTCTAATAGCTGCGTATCAATGATTCGCAGCTTTGCCTCAGACGCAATTCGCCTGCCCGCCTTCGTGATGATTATCGCCGCTGCAGTGACCTGCATTGAATTACTGATGCAGGCCTTTGCCTACGAGCTTTTTCAAATTCTAGGAATTTTCCTACCACTGATCACCACCAACTGCGTGATTCTTGGTCGCGCCGACGCCTTTGCCTGTAAAAATAAAGTGCTGCCCGCCATGTACGACGGTTTTATTATGGGTGCAGGCTTTGCGGTAATTTTGATGCTATTAGGGGCGGTGCGGGAAGTCATTGGCACCGGCGCGATCTTTGCCAATATGGATTTATTGTTTGGCGAGGGCGCCAAAAGCTGGAAGATTATTTTGGTAGACGACTACACCGCCGTCCTGGTGGCCATATTGCCACCCGGCGCTTTTATCTTTACCGGCATGATTATCGCATTGAAAAACATTATCGATGCCGGTATCAAAAAGCGCGAGGAAGCCCGTAAAATCGAAACCGCGCCCACTAGTCGCCGAGTTCGGGTAACGGGTCAAATAAGCTGATCAACTGGCGCGGTGTCCTCGTCTGAGGTACCGCGCAACTTGAGCTGCAAACCCTTTAAAAAATAGCGCAAGATCTGATCTTTACACACTCTATAGTGCTTGTGATCAACCTTGCGAAAGAAGGCGCTCAGCTCGTGCTTACTTATGGTAAAGCCCGCCAGTGCGAGAATGGCCATGACTTCTTCGGCCTTCAGGTTCATGGCGATTTTTAATTTCATAAAAACGATATTATTGGTCAGACGCTTTTCCGCAACTGGCTTTGGGCCGTCTCGTGGGCCGCGTTTATCGGTGATTAATCCATTTAAAAACGCCGCCATTTGCACATCGCTGAGCTCCTTATAATCAGCATCGCCCTCTTTCTTCAACCAGTCGCTGACCTCTTCTCGGGACACATGGTGATCCGCCAAAGAAAATATCGCCATCATCTTCGCGTCATTAAAATCGAAGATATAGCGAACCCGGCGCAACACGTCATTATTATCCATTTAAATTTCCCATTTTTACCTTTACACATTCATGATGAAACTGAATAGCGCCAATCACAGTAGGCCAGACTTAATCAAGTCAAGACCATCCATAATTCGCGCCACAAATTGATCTTTGGGTCGAAAACCACCGCGCCCCTTATTGTTAAAATCCTGCTGCATATGGTCAAGCATTTTACTCAGGCGGCGACGATGCAAACCTGTCACCGCCTGCAGAGGATCACTAATCATACCCGATAGTGCGGCAAAAGCCGCTAACATCGCCAGCACTGCGGCGAGAACTGTCAGACTAAGCGTCAATGAAGGCTGCGGTGGAAACACACCATAATAGAGATTACCCAGACTGCTGCCAAAAATAAAATCGCGACTTGCCAAGCCCTTGGCGACCATCGATGTCACTAGCGCAGCAATACCAATACCACCGGGTGTAAATTTCTGAAAAGCAAAAGCACCCAGGGCAGTGCAAGACAAGCTGTTGGTGATGTCCGAAGAAGCGGTGCGAGTAACTTGATACTGATTCAAGGCATCACGTATTAAGGACTGAAATATACCATCAATTTCATCCAACTCTTGGCACTGACTATGGTCCGCGTCGGATCGTATCAGCGGTTTCAGTTCCTCAAGTAAATAGTTTTCCAGAGGATTATGGCCGGCGGGCTGACTGAGGATGTCGATCATAATTAAATCGGAAATATGTCGCTGTACATCAGTCACCAAACCCGTTGGCAGTCTGCCAAGCCACTGGTAACAGAAGCCTTGTTGACTGCCCGAAATTCTGAGCAATAATCTCAGCACGGCAACCAGTGCATACACCGGCGCCCAAAATAAATTTAACGGAGCTCGCAATAAATCCCAGCCTAGAGCAAGCCGATTGGTGGCAATGGCTCCGGGTAAAGTAAAGTGCCGATCAATAAAACTCGGAATCTTGCCACGGCAATCATCAAAATATCGCTGTGCAGCCCGAATCAAAGCCTGCTCAATAGCGAGCTCTCGATTGGCGTTAGTTGCAGGGAATAAAATAATTTTAGCCATGAGCTTTGCGTTTACTAGCGCGAACCGCGCCCTTTAGCAGAGTTTGAGCCCCGACGCGATTTCTTGGCTTCCGGCTTATCGCTATTATCCGCTGATTGGCGCTCTGCACCATCTGGACGTGATCCTTGCTTAAAACGACGTTTACGCTCAGCGTTGTCAGCCTCCTTTTTGGCTAGAGCCTCGGCGATAACAATTTCTTCCCGTGCAATCATCTCCGGTGTTTCCAGACTAATCCGCCCCACCGTGCCCGCGCGTAATTCATTAATAAGCAATTCGCATATTTTGTGTAAATTAATCCGTCCACCGGCACTTAATGCACCACGGCGCAAGGCCGCCACTTCTAGAAAGGCCAATTCGGTATCGGGAATACTGTCTAACTGAAAGCGGGCTTTAAGTAATTCAGGATAGGCTTTAATCAAATACTCTGCAGCGTAAAAACCGACATCATCGTATTCCATCGCCGTGCTTTTAATCGCGCCAGTCACCGCAAGTCGATAGCTACTATTGGGGTTTTCAATCTTAGGCCACAAAATACCCGGAGTATCAAACAGCACTATGCCGCTGCCCAAATTGATACGCTGCTGGCTTTTGGTTACCGCTGGCTCATTACCGGTTTTAGCAATAATACGATCGGCAAGAGTATTTATAATAGTGGACTTACCGACATTGGGAATGCCGACAATCATGGTATTGATGGTTTTAAGACTGGCATCCTTGGCAGGAAACATCTTGCGGCACAGTTCGATCAACTGCTTAATCTTGGCCGGTTCTTCGGTCGTGGTGGTAAAACTCTTTACCCCCCGCTCTTTCTCAAAGTGAGCCTGCCATAAGGCAGTCACCGCTGGATCCGCCAGATCCGATTTACTCAGGACTTTGATACAAGGTTTGTCACCACGCAATTTGGCAATGGCTGGGTTTTCACTGGAATAGGGAATACGGGCATCGAGAATTTCAATCAGTAGGTCAACTTGCGGCAGCAGCTCCTTGATGTCTTTTTGGGCCTTGTGCATATGCCCCGGATACCACTGGATTGCCATTACCTTGCGCCTTGAATCAATCAAAGGCGCTATTGTACGGTATCCACGCCCCTTTTAGCTAAACCCTCGCCATTTGCTGGCATTAGATTAAAGTAAACTACTCTTATTGCGCGAACTGCTATGAAAAACGGCCACCAGTGAATATTGCATAAATCCCTTGCAGGTACTCAGGTGATCGGCAATACAGTATTTAACCACCTCTGCGAGGCTTTCACCTTGGTATTTCCATCCAGTGCTATGGGCCACATCCTGAATTTTCGCGATCATCGACGGCATGGTGCAATAAACCCTGTGGGCGGAGTCGCCACCTTTGACCTGATCACAAACCACAATACTTAAACGGCTCTGGGCAGCCTCCCACTCAAACATCAAATACAGAGAGTCGTCGTTGATATTCCTGTACAACAAGTCTACCGCCTTATCAACACACTCTCCTATCAATGCCTCAACACTGATATCGTCGCTATCGCCCACATATAATGTGTAATGTGTCGTTTCCACTTCTTGCTCTAGAACGATGCTTTCCTGCCAGCTCAACGCCATTGCTTTACTTCCTAGTCATTTACCTTGGCGAAATACACTTCGCCGGAAATAAAAAAGGCTCCCCTGTAAAAGCAGGGGAGCCTGATGATCAAAATATTAAAATTAATTCAAACTGGCAGTTGTACGGCTAGCCATGTGGGCAGCTATTTTTTCCTTTTGGTAGGCCTTGGCTGAACTGGCAACCGAGCCACCCTTGCCCGATTCTAACCAGCGGCGAATTCGACCTGCGTCACCCATGGGGCTGGTTTTACCAAAAGAATCCAGCATGACAATATATAAATCCTGTCCATCTACATGGGCTTTCATTACCAGACAGCGACCGGCAGCATCCAAATAACCAGTTTTGCTCACATCTACATCCCAGCGCTGATACCGCACGAGTGGGTTGGTATTAACGTAGGCCAATTTATAGTTTGGATGCTTGAAGTAGGCGGTATGAATTGACGTAGTAGAGTATTCAGTAATTTCCTCATACTTGGCTGCTGCAGCCACCAATTTAGCCAAGTCGGCTGCGGTGGAAACGTTCTCTTTAGACAGACCACTACTATCAACGAAGCGAGTATTCCTCATACCCAGAGACAGTGCCTTAGCATTCATTTGCTCAACAAAAACGTCAAGGCCACCGGGGTAATTACGGCCGAGCGCAGCAGCGGCGAGATTCTCGGATGACATCAGCGCTAAACGCAGCACTTCACCGCGAGCCAATTCACAATCCTTGCGAATCCGCGAGGGGTAGTAATTGATCGCTTTACGATCCTCATCGCTAAAACGGATGCGCTCAGTCAATGATAACTTGGCATCCAAAACCACCATGGCCGTCATCACTTTAGTCAGTGATGCGATGGGCTTAACCATATTGGCGTATTTTTTATACAGCACTTCGCCGCTATCGGCGTTAATCACTACAGCGCTCACTGAAGCCAACTGCAGTTTAGTCGGGTCGCGAAGTGGCTTCTCAGCAGCTATAGCAGGTAAAAACCATAGTGAAACCAGCAGGGCAATCATTATTATTTTCATTGCAACTCGTTCTAACGCTTAAATTAAGCGAACAATACCATAGCCAAAAAGCCAAAAATGCCGACCATGTCCACTTTTCACACAATTGCGTACTGCAACTAGCTGAAATATCCCGATTTAAACGGTTTTAAGCCTTAGGGTATCTAAAATTTGGTCTACCGCCGCGCTATCCATGTCTTTATCATCCTCTGCGCAGGCGTAGCTAATCAGTAATAAATGCCCGCCAGCGTAAAGAAACCATTCGCGAATATAATCACCCTCCTCAATGCTGGTAAACTCCCAACCCCGATAATCATCGCCAATCTTGCAAGACTTACCCTGATTAACATCCACATCCACTTCTTTGATTAGCGCCAGTAAGTCCGCCTCGGTAGCGGGTTTACCGTGCTCGGGCTGTAAACTACTCAAGCTGATACAACCCAACTCATCCTGGTCAAAGATTAAAATACTGTCTTCGTCTTGCTCGGTCCGCCATTCTTCTGGCAAAGCAATAAACCACCAATCCGATTCAACTTCCTGCATTTCTGGTTCTGACATTGTGTTATCTCTTTTGCTGATGTCAAGTTTGGCTAATCCATCAAAGGCAGATCCGCCGACATTAATATCGCGCTCTCATAGCCATCCCCCAAGGGATAATAATTTTTACGTACACCGTCTTCGACAAAACCCTGCGCGGCATAGAGACTGCGCGCCGCAGTATTGGAAATGCGCACTTCCAGCAGACAGCGGGCGCCGCCAAATTGCTGCATCCACGCCAAGCCTTCGGTCAATAAAAACCGCCCCATGCCCTTAGCGCGCTTATCGGTATCAACCACAATATTGAGCAAGCTAACGTCATCCAAAACCAGGCTATAGGCACTGACCGCCAATAATTCATCATTCTGCCACAACCCTAGACAGTGATCATCGCGCAGGCTGCGCAACCAATTTATTTTGCCCCAGGGATGAGGGTCTGAGCGAGTTTCTATTAGAATACACTGCTCTAGATGCTTAATACCCAGCATGGCGACGCGCATCATAGTGTAAACAAGACCTTCCGTAAATTTTGCCACAGCGGTTGTTTTAAACTGCCATCAGCCAACATCGATCCGGCACTTGCCGCATACAGTATTTGAATACCCGCACTCTGCAAGATGGCTGCGTTCAAGTAGGCATGTAGCGACTCTCCAAACACAATCACACAGTGAGCGGCTTGACGCTCGGCGTGGGCCATAATATTAGCCTGCAAGGCTTCACGTGCCGCATTAGCGTCTTGGGCAAGCCCGGCTGTTTTGACTACCGGCCACTGAAATTTGGCACTGGAAAAAACCGGGGCTTTTGCCAGCTGATGATGACGACTTACCGCTTGGGCAATATTGGCCAGCAAGCGCTTTTCAGCAGGACTGGCTGGGCCGGCGGAGGTATCCAGAATCATCAACAAACCAATTTCGGTGCCAACCAAATCCACACTAAATTCTGGATTCAGGCTGGCAGCAGCGCTTGGCCCGGTTTGCTGTTCAGGCTGCCGACTTTGAGCTGTTGCTTTACTGCGACCGGTTTGCGAAGGCTCATCAAAACCCAGACTCGCCAAGGTTGACGCCATTCTTGAGCTTTGCTTAGGTTTGGGTAACTCCGCTGCGCTCGGTAGAGGCGCGGATGGCGCTTGACCCAGCTCAGCCATTTGCTGGTACTCGCTGTCATCATACTGGGAGCTTGCACCATCGGCCTCATGATCAAACTGCGGTTCACTAGAAGACTCTTCCTTGAAACTCTCAAGGTCCGCCAGCGAAATCTCACAGCGTGGCGAGGCCGCTGCGCCATCCAGCACAAAGCGTGGCACATAGGTGTCCACACCGATGGCGGCAAGATAATCTTGGCGCAGCGCCTCATTCACCTTAAACGCCCTCGCGCTGGGGGTGGGCTTTAAGCACACCGGCATCCAATAAATTGAGGGCATCCAAATAGGCTTTTACCGAGGCCACAATAATATCGGTATCGGCGCCATTGCCGTTGACGATACTGCCATTTTTCTCCAGCCGCACTTGCACTTCACCTTGAGAATCGGTGCCTTCGGTAATGGCATTCACCGAGTAAAGTTGTAAATTTGCGCCACTTTTCACCAGTGACTCCAACGCTTTAAAAGCCGCATCCACTGGCCCATCGCCTTCGGCGGCAGCTTGTTTGGCTTCGCCATCAATCAGCAGCTGAATATCTGCGCGGGGTTTAAAGCCACTGCGCGAAACCGCTTCCATCGCCACATAAGTAAAGCGATTATCCCGCTCGCTGGGTTGCACATCGCTCATCAAAGCCTGTAAATCTTCATCGAAGATCTCATGCTTTTTATCCGCCAATTCCTTAAAGCGAGTAAAGGCCAGATCCAACACAGCCTGGTTGCCCAAGGTAATGCCCAAGTCGGCAAGGCGCGCCTTAAATGCAGCGCGGCCCGAGTGCTTGCCTAAAACCAGTTTATTGGCATTCCAGCCCACATCTTCGGCACGCATAATTTCGTAAGTTTCACGGTATTTGAGCACACCGTCCTGATGAATACCGGACTCATGGGCAAAGGCATTAGCCCCCACAATGGCCTTATTGGGCTGTACTGGAAAACCGGTAATCGAGGACACCAAGCGCGAAGTCGGCACTATTAGAGTGGCATCCACGCTGACTTCAACCGGAAAAATATCGCTGCGGGTGCGAATCGCCATCACCAGCTCTTCCAGTGAGGCATTCCCTGCCCGCTCACCCAGGCCGTTAATCGTGCACTCTACCTGCCGCGCACCGTGCATGACAGCCGACAGTGAATTGGCCACTGCCAACCCCAGATCGTTGTGGCAATGCACAGAGAAAATGGCTTTATCGGCATTGGGAATGCCATTCATCAAGCGCTCAACCATGGCGCCGTATTCGCCGGGTTCACCATAGCCGACCGTATCTGGCAAATTAATGGTCCGCGCCCCAGCGTCAATTACCTGTTCAATAACCCGGCACATAAAGTCGTATTCAGAACGCGAGGCATCTTCGCAGGAAAATTCGACATCGCCGATGAGATTTCGGGCGTGCTTAACCGCCGCCACCGCGCGCTCCAACACCGATTCTGGCGTCATTCGCAGCTTATATTCCATATGGATAGGCGAGGTCGCAATAAAAGTATGAATACGCCCTGAGACGGCAGACTTAAGCGCCTCGGCAGCACGGTCAATATCACCCGCGCTGGTACGGGCTAGGCTGCACACGGTACTGTTCTTAACCACTTCGGCCACGGCACTAACCGACTCAAAGTCACCAACACTGGCAATCGCAAAACCGGCCTCAATAACATCGACACCCATCTTTTCCAACATTTTAGCGATGCGTACTTTTTCGTCACGGGTCATGGATGCGCCGGGACTTTGTTCACCATCGCGCAATGTCGTATCAAAAATGATCAGGCGATCTTTGGCCATGAAATACTCCTGCAATTATCATTATTCGGCACGGCATTAAGCCGGCCAATAGCTGGGCCAATTATAGTCGGACAACGTCCAGACTTCTTGCGTCTTTTGCCCTAAAATCGCCCATATTCAAACAAAATGCGCCAGTTCCAACAATTAATAAGGCAAAAATGCCAAAGTTCGACACTGAACTTCATAGCTTGCAGTCATTAAAGCTGTCGAGGAAAGGTAATAGTCCTCACTAATGACAAGTTTACAGTGACAATATTGGTTACAATCAAATTTGAATTTTATACATTTGGGCCCATGCCTAATGTGAACTCTCAAGGGAGCGACCCGCACTATCATGCGAAGCATATTGGTTTTTTGCATAGCACTTGGTTTTCAACTTCTGGCCAGCCCAGTGATGGCCGATGAGCAAGCACTCAGCGGCTTGCGGGAAAGTAATGGAGCCAACCACAAGCCGGTTTTCATCCCCAAGCAGCGCCAAAAAGGCCAGCTGAATATTGATTTTGATAAGAATGGTGATGGCGCTAACAACACCGAAGTTGCCCTCACCCTGCTAGGTCAAGATATTCACTACGGCAGTTTTGAACGCCTTTACTGGACCGCCGGCCAAGCCGTCGCAGGCCTAGCCATGCCCACCCCAGTATTGGTTGCCGCAGGGATAAAGCCCGGTCCAACATTGTGCTTAACGGCGGCGGTACACGGTGACGAACTCAATGGTGTTGAAGCTATTCGTCGAGTGATGTTCAGCCTAGAAAGCGACAAGCTCAATGGCGTGGTAATTGGCGTACCCATTGTTAATATGCATGGCTTTCGGCGCACTTCACGCTATCTGCCCGATCGCCGCGACCTCAACCGTTATTTTCCTGGCGACCCTAAAGGCAGCTCGGCCGGACGCATTGCTCATAGCTTTTTCAATGAAGTCATCTCCCATTGCGACCGCCTGATAGACCTCCACACTGGCTCTTTTCACCGCACCAACTTGACCCAGTTGAGAGGCAATCTCGGTAAAGAGAGTGTTGCCCAATTTAGCCGTATGTTTCACGACCTGACCGTACTGGACAGCGCTGGCGCGCCCGGAACCCTGCGCCGCGCCGCTGTCGATGCCGGTATCCCTGCGGTCATACTCGAGGCCGGTGAACCACTGCGCCTGCAATTGAAGGAAGTGACCCAAATCGTCAATGGCATCCGCGCCGTCATGCATCATCTCAATATGACTAACGACAAACCCATGCGTGCACCCAAACAAAACGTGTTTTACAAATCCACTTGGTTGCGAGCCGATCAAAGTGGCGTTTTCCTCACTGAAGCCAAGCTCGGCGCTCGAGTTAAAAAAGGCGATATCCTTGGCACCGTCACCGATCCAATCACCAACCGCAGCTCGGTGATTCGCTCCAGCGTGGACGGTCAGATCATTGGCCTAGCCTTAAATCAAATGGTCATGCCGGGTTTTGCCGCCTACCATGTCGGCATCGCAGCTGACGCCAAAAAGGTCGCCGCCGACAAAGTCGCCGACAGCGTAGTGGCTGAAGCTCTGGAACCGGTTGCCGAAAACATGAAGGAAGTGGCTCGCGAAGCGGCTCAAACCGCCGCCAAGACCAGCGACGATCCTGCCACTATGGGAGAGGCTGCCCGCAAGGCGATAAAAGACGCGGTTAAAAAGTCTGCGGATCGGGGTGAGGACATTATGCAAGGTAGGGATAAGCCCGGTGAAGACAGAAATCCCAATATGGGGCCGCCAAGCACGTCGTCCCGCCCCAGCGATGACCCAGATGATCATCCCGAGTAATGCCAAGGCCCTCGCCTGAGGGCCTAATACCTTTAGGGCACGGCAGGACCAGCACTGAAACCACATTCACGCTCTAACTGCCCAGCCAAACTAAACAAAGTTTCCTCGTCGGCCATGCGTCCGGTGAACTGCATACCAATCGGCAAGCCATTTGCCGAGGCATGCAAGGGCACCGACATGCCCGGTAAACCAGTAATATTAGCCATGATGGTAAACCCCATTTTACCCAGCACTGGCCCCGCCATTTTCTCTACCAAACCAGCGCGAAACAGCAGCTTGCCGATATTCAAACGGTGACTCGCCACCATCATCATTTCTTCTATGCGGGTATTGGGTAATAGCCCATGTGGCACGGCCGGTGTCGGTACCGTCGGGCTCAACATAACATCGTATTGACTCAAAAAATGCCCCATCGCCAGCTGCACATCGTGCCAGCCGCGCTTAGCAGTGATCAAATCCGCCGCACTGAAAGAGCGACCAATCATGGCCATATTCTTAGTGGCGGGTTCAAATTGGGCAATGCAATCGGCACCATACTTCTGCCGATACAATGCCACCATGCTGGCCACCTCGGCACAGACCACCACGAAAAAATCTTGCCAGAACCGTGTGATGTCTATTTCAGGTTCGGCTTCTTCTACTGTATGGCCAAGTTCTCGCAGCTGCTGGGCGGTCTGATCCAAGGCGGCGGCGACCTCCTCATCGAGATCAACCGCGACCAAGGGCTTTCTGCTCAAGGCAATACGCAGGGGTTTTGGCTGGCGTTGCGCCGCACTAAGAAAGCTGCCAGTGGGCGCCGGGATATTATAGGGTGCGCCTATTTCATGACCGCTGCTGCAGTCCAGCATCGCAGCGCTGTCCCGAACACTGCGGGTGAGCACATGCTCCGCCACGGCGCCCTGCCAATCTTCGCCCACGTCTGGCCCGAGCGGATTACGCCCCCGCGATGGCTTTAAACCAAACACGCCACACCACGACGCCGGAAAACGAATAGAACCACCACCATCACCGCCGTGGGCCATTGGCACAATACCCGCCGCCACCGCCGCGGCACTGCCGCCAGATGAACCACCGGTGCTGTAACCCTGTTTATGGGGGTTGTGGGTGGGGCCGTGGGCCTTGGGCTCGGTGGTGATAATCAAGCCAAATTCAGGCGTATTGGTTTTGCCAAAAATATTCACGCCACTGGCTTTGTAGCGGCGTACCAATTCGCTATCGACATCCGTCATCGCGCGCATTTTACGACTGCCCATAGTCATCGGCTCGCCGGCAAAACTCGCCAGCAAATCTTTGAGCAGAAACGGCACCCCAGAAAACGGTCCCTTGGGCAAGCCCGCCTCTATTTGTCGGTAAGCGCGCTCATCAAAACGATGAATAATGGCATTAAGCCCCGGATTCCTAGCGTTAGCAGCGGCCACCGCAGCCTCAAATAAATCGTGGCTACTCAACTCACCTTGTCGCACCAATTCCGCTAGGCCCATGGCATCGTAAAGGCCGTACTCCTTGAACATTGACACTATTTACTCCCTTTAAAATTTCCCGGTTTAATCCGCTAAAAAGCCACCCAGGCCAGCGTCAAAAACCCTGCACAAACCTATGCAATGATGTCGCTTACAATTGTTGCTTGGCGGCAGTGGGTATAACACGCTAAAGTGTGTCTAGCCACAATAATACCGGCGCTATTACAGAGCATCACACACCTTTAATCCACCACATATCAAGGTTGACGCTATGCCACTAAGCAAAGACATTCTCGACGAAATACGCGTACTTACCCAATTCAACCCCGCCTCCGCTCTAGAAGGTATCAAGGTCCATCACACCGCTGACGCCAGCACTATTGCTGCGACAAAAAGGCTCTATGGCAAGGATCTCATCAGCCAGGCCGACGGCGGCTATCTCACCAATGGTGGCGTAGAAGTCATCCGTCATCTCGACAGTTTACTTACCGTATTGCAATGCAAGGAAAGTGAAACAGCCTAACAAAATAAGGGGGCCTAAAGCCCCCCTAGTTTTTAACATGAGATTAGCGCTAACTACTCTATACCGATGTGCCGCTCACCCCCATAACGAAAAAAGCCGCCCTGCTCTTCGCGTTGAATAAGTTCGGCTTTATCAGCAAACAAGCCATTCTGCAAAGCACTTATCCTCTCTTGCTGCTCGACACCATCATAGTCCGAAACCAACTGCTGACGCTGCTGCATATAATTGGCCCCGATTGTCCACGCTTGATCACGGCGCCGATCAAGTTCAGACCAGCGACCCACGGCCTCGGCGTCCATGCCCAAACCGCTGCGAATCTCAGCCAATGACTGAAGGCGCCGTTCAGCGGGTATTTGGCGCAATTCCTGCTGCACTGTAGCCAAAGCTAAAAAGCGATTCATTAACTCGGTCTGCCTAGTTTTCAGCAATGCCTCAGTACGAGCAGCTTTACAACAACCTTCTGGCTTGATGTTATTTTTTTTAGCCATATGTGCACTTCATCCTTGAACTGCACTGTTGTCTACGCCTCCTGCGAGCATTCCGCCAAGTAGTCAATGACAACATTACGAATTTGTAACATATCGCGCGATCATGAATCAAGAAAACCAGCCCTCGACCTAGCTCATACTTATCGCGTGGCAAACTTTCGCGCTTTGCGACGTGCAAACAGACACGTACACTATCGGGCTATTCAGCACGAGAGTGATTTCATGGATCCGTTCACCCAGGGCCTGCTCGGCGCCACCGCTGTCGCCAATATACGAACCAGTAACACAAGCCGGGGGACGGCAATTGCAATGGGGTTTCTGGCCGGCATGGCCGCTGATCTTGACGTCCTTATTCGCTCCAGCGGCGACCCCCTGCTCTTTCTTGAATACCACCGCCAATTCACCCACTCACTTATTTTTATTCCCTTGGGGGGCATTATCTGTGGCTTGGTATTGCACGCCCTATTCGCTCGCCGCAAAGGAATTTCTCGCTGGCCGAGTATTCTCTACTGCACGCTCGGCTATGCCACCCACGCGCTACTAGATGCCTGTACCAGCTACGGAACCCAGCTGTATTGGCCGTTCAGTAATGAACGGGTAGCTTGGGATATTATTTCTATTATCGACCCACTTTATACCCTGCCCATTGCCGCCCTGCTATTACTCGGCATGAAAGCGCAACGGCGCTGGGCCGCACATTTGGCCTTGGCTTGGATGCTTGCCTATCCTTCACTGGGCTGGTGGCAGCACCAACGCGCTGAAACAGCAGGCTACCAATTAGCCGCCAGCCGCGGTCATCAGGTGCTGAGCTTGGCCGCCAAGCCATCGTTTGCCAACATCTTGCTGTGGAAAGTGATTTACCGCAGTCCCGACCACTACTATGTCGATGCGATTCGCGTTGGTCAAAATATCACTGTGTTTGCGGGCACCAGCATCGATGCCTTAGATATCAACAAAGACCTACCCTGGCTGCTAGCCAACTCACAACAAGCCATGGATATAGAGCGTTTCCGCTGGTTTTCTCAAGACTTTATTGCCCTGTCTGCCGATAGCCCGCATCGCATTATCGACTTCCGCTATTCCCTGCTTCCCAACGAAACAGACGCACTGTGGAGCATTGAATTATCACCAGACAGCCCCAATCAACATGTTAAGTACCAGACCCATCGCAGTAATGGCAGCAGCAAAATCAAGGAGCTTTGGCGTATGCTTCGCAATGAATCCTAATTCCAGCAGCCGCGAATATTCGCGGTGGTCTTTTAACAAACTCTCCAATCGCAACACAGGCACTCAATGAGCAAACTCTCAGTTCTTGACCTCTCGCCCATTACCGCCGACGGTGATGCCGGACAATCACTGCGCAATACTCTGGACTTAGCACAGCACGCTGAAGAATGGGGATTTAATCGCTACTGGCTGGCCGAACACCATAATATGCAAGGCATCGCCAGCGCGGCCACCGCAGTGGTGATAGGCCATGTCGCGGCAGGCACCAAACACATTCGGGTCGGCGCTGGCGGCGTGATGCTCCCCAACCACGCACCACTGGTTATTGCCGAGCAATTTGGCACTTTAGAAGCCCTATTCCCCGGTCGCATCGATCTCGGCCTAGGCCGCGCGCCCGGTACCGATCAAGCCACCGCTTACGCTCTGCGCCGCAATCTAAATGCCGACGTCGACCAGTTCCCCCAAGATGTAGTTGAACTGCAAAAATATTTTGGCGAGCCCGATGACGGACAGCGCATCCACGCCTTTCCCGGTAGTGGACTGAACGTACCCATTTGGATACTGGGTTCAAGTTTATTCGGTGCCCAACTGGCCGCCTCACTGGGCTTACCCTATGCCTTTGCCTCCCACTTTGCCCCAGCGCAAATGCTCGAAGCGATAAAGATTTACCGCCAACGCTTTCGACCCTCCGCACAATTGGACAAACCCTATGTGATGCTCGGCTTTAATGTTTTTGCTGCTGACAGCGACGCCCAAGGCATGTATTTAGCCAGCTCGATGCAGCGCGGTTTCGTGAATTTACGCCGCGGCCAGCCCGGCAAACTTCAGCCCCCCGAGGATAATTATTTACAGCAACTGCCGGCCAGCGAACAGATGCTGTTGGAACAGATCATGTCCTGTACCGCGATTGGTAGCCCCGCTACCGTCGGTAAAAAGTTGGGGGAGTTTATAGACCGCACTGGCGCTGACGAGGTGATGATCACGTCACAGATCTATTGCCATGAAGCACGACTGCGATCTTATGAAATTGTCGCAGGATTAAAAGACGCGTTTTAAAACGCGTCATTTTCACTGTACAAACGCATAGACACTGTTTCTTCTTCGGCTATGGCCACGGCCACGGCCACCACCATTGGCTGACAGCACACCTCACAATCCTCGGTATACTGCTGATCTCCTTCCGAGGTATCCACCAGGATCACTACTCGTTCACCGCAATAGGGACAAAAGCCCGACACGCTTTCCACGGTATTCATAAGTCACTCGCTCGGAAATGCTGGGGAAGTTTAAATTACACCTTCACAGCATGAAGGCCAAGGATTACGTGGTTTGAAACAAATAAACAAGCCAGCCCTTCCTACCATCCTCATGCAGCGAGATAATGCCTGAAACAACTCTGAAAACTGGACGCACGTGATGATTGCTAAACCTTATTGGCTTGCCGCCATATTACTCAGCACTTTAACCGGCTGTGAGACGGCGACAGTTGAGGCGCAATCGCGGACCTTATTGAATTCAGCAATGGTAACCCATACCCTTGAAAACCCCTGGTATCAAGCCGCCGCGGCCAGTGTAAAAAATAAGCCCCTCGGCCAGGCCGAGCGCGGCAAAGCCAAAAACATTATTTTATTTGTCGGCGACGGCATGGGGGTCTCCACTGTTACCGCCGCACGTATTCTGGCTGGGCAGCAGCAGGGTAAACTCGGCGAAGAGCACCAGTTGAGCTTTGAATTATTTCCCTATAGCGGGCTGTCTAAAACCTATAACGTCAACGCTCAGGTTCCAGATTCCGCTGGCACCATGACCGCGATCATATCCGGACTAAAAACCGATACCGGCGTACTCGGCGTCAGTGAAGAAATTGACAACGGCGAGTGCCCTAGCCAAGCCGGCAATGAAGTTTTCAGCGCTCTAGAATTGGCTGAAATTGCGGGCAAGGCCACCGGCATCATCTCAACCGCTCGCATCACTCACGCCACCCCAGCAGCCACCTTTGCCAAATCGGCAGATCGAGACTGGGAAGCCGACAGTGATCTTTCTGACGACGCCAAAGCCGCAGGCTGTGAAGACATTGCCTCACAATTAATTCATTTCGAGCCACTGCTGCGCAAGCGTATTCCAAACATCAATATTGACGGTATCGACCTAGTCATGGGTGGTGGCCGTCGCAACTTTTTAGCCAAGCAGGCTAAGGGCAAACGCACTGATGGTCGCGACCTTAGCGCCGAGTGGCAACAACAATATCCCAGCGGAAAATACATCACCGACAAGGCGGGGTTTGACGCCATTGACACCACCGCGCCACAAAAGATATTGGCGCTCTTTAACAGCTCGCATATGGAATACGAGGCCGACCGCGATCATTCCGCGGCTGGCGAGCCATCCTTAAGTGAGATGACCGAAACCGCCATTAAATTATTACAACACCATAAATCTGGCTATTTCCTGATGGTGGAAGGCGGTCGTATAGATCATGGTCACCATGCTGGCAGTGCTTACAGCGCATTAACCGAGACCATAGAGATGTCTAATGCGGTGGCCAAAGCCGCCGAACTCAGTAATAGCGACGATACCTTGATTATTGTCACCGCCGACCACAGTCATGTGCTGACCATAGCCGGTTACCCAAAACGCGGTAACCCCATCTTAGGTAAAGTGATTAGCGTGGGCAGCAAGAGGCCCTCGCTCGCCGATGACGGCCTGCCCTACACCACCCTAGGATATCAAAATGGCCTCGGTTTTCGCAATTTAGGTGATGAACTTAATGCCGACATGGCTTACGACAAAGACCCAGACACAGGCCGGCGAGATCTTTCAAAAGTAGACACTGAAAGCAGTGGATTTCATCAGGAAGCCTTAGTTGCAATGGGCTCTGAGACCCACGGCGGCGAAGACGTCGCCATCTACGCTCGCGGTCCAGGCGCAGCCTTAGTCAGCGGCAGTAATGAGCAGAATGTGATATTTCACGTTATGGAATACGCCGCCGACCTGCTAAACAAGGCACAGCAGGCATTAAGCGTGAGCGACACTCAATAACAGCGAGTTACATTGCTATAAGCTCGGTGCGACATGACCGGACGCCGTGTTTCTATCTGGGTTGACTCTATGGGTGCTCGTTCAATTTTAACTGGAGAGGCCCCAGCAATTGAATTGTAGTTGAATTATGGCAAGACAAGAGGCAAAAAAATTCCATTTCAGGGTGTTATGGCGAGGTGTGTTCATGACAGGCATAAAAAAGACGCACTGCCATATAGGCAGCGCGCCAAAAAAACCCTAGGTGGGGTGAAACTGTGTTGCGCTTACAGGCAAAAAAACTGTTAGAAGTGAAGCAAATCTGTGTCGCGACTTTCGCCTACCGACCTCTTGCCACACCTAATGAGAGGCATGATACCTAAATACACAAAATAAGCTACTTACTTTATTAAAAAATATTTACAGTGATTACATTGATAAATAAACCCCAATAAAATCATTAGCTTAAAAAATATAAGTAAATATACCTA
Organism: Zhongshania sp.; assembly: GCA_047624025.1. Lineage (GTDB taxonomy): Bacteria > Pseudomonadota > Gammaproteobacteria > Pseudomonadales > Spongiibacteraceae > Spongiibacter. Next base: position 5,880 of record JBLHPB010000030.1, on the reverse strand, counting down.
TATGCTACCCAGCTCTATAATGGCGTTACATTTATGGGCACCTCCACGTTTTTAATGGGAATTAAAACACTCGCCAATAGCGCTAGCTTTCAGGGAACATGGTGCTGCGTGATGAAATGACCAACCGCGCAGTGTCGCTTAATGTGATGTCCTTTCTAAGGGGTCAGGGGTCACATTTCACATTTTTGTGTATTTATTTGGTGGGAGCAGGCCTTACATCTCATAAAGTATATCGGGGCGAAGGCTTGTTAGAACATTATGCCTCATCAAACCGCTGACTTATTTCGAGGCGCATGATCCTTCACGACTTGAGGTAATGGCATGTGCGGGATACTTGAAAGCTGCTGATGTGAAAGGTGTAGCGGCATAGTGAATTTGGCCACCTGATTAGACTGGCTGGCTAGTTCAGCTAACTGAGTGGGATTCTGATTGGGGCTTCGCCCTCTGTTTCGATTATTTAAGGAATGTGAAAGGCTTTGACTGGATGGACTTCTCTGCCTAGCGAGCCCTGGGAAGTCCAATTGCCCTAGATATGTAGCATACACGCATTAGCATGAGTCTTTGGCCGTCAAAAGAATTGCGATGTCCGTGGACAACAGCGTGAACCCCCTGGCGAAACGGCTCAATCGCCGCCGGATTCGAAAGCGGAATCCTCCCCCTTACTTAAATCAGTTCAATATGCTTTGTAAAATGCGACTCAATCTTAAATCCTGTGACTCAGCAACACCCCAAAATTCATATTTCCCATATAAAACATAGACTTAAAATATGACAGTAGTGGCCCAGCCATTGCTTAACTACCACGTATGCAGCGTACCTGGCGATTAAGTAACTCGAGACAAGAAATATGACTGAACACATGGGATTCCTAAGAAACCTTAGCTGGATCGCCGCTGGTGAAATGATGGTGAGAGTATCGCGTCTAATTACTACCTTAGTATTGGCCCGCTACTTAAGCCTGAATGATTACGGGCTAGCGGCCTTAGCGATAGCAACAGCTGAGATAGTCCGGGTTCTCGCTAGCAACGGTATTGGCAATTTAATCGTCAAAGCGGAAAACCACAAACTGGACGTCGTCAGTGCCACCGTATTTTGGCTAAATTTGGCCTTAGGGCTAATAATGTTTGCATTACAGTACTTCCTTTCACCGCATATCGCCGCTCTATACGACGCACCCGTGCTGTCAGACCTTCTTCGAGCCCTCTCTGTCACGCACCTAATTTATCCTTTTGCCATGGTGCAATTCAATCTACTACAGCGCAGCAATCGCATGAAAGAAGCCGGGCTCATAATGGGCCTGACAGTAACTGCTGACAATCTCATTGCTGCTGGCCTCGCAATTTCAGGCTTCGGTATATGGTCGGTTATTTGGCCAAAAATCGGTGCCGCTTTAGTCTGGGTGATCGTTATAAACCGACAAGTAACTTGGCAACCACGCTGGGAGCTTGCTCTCTCTGAACTTAAATCTATGCGCAGCTATTCTGGAGGCGTATTAATGGCTGAATGTCTAAGAAACGGACGCAATCAAATTGACCTATTCATATTGGGGCGAGTACTGAGTCCGGATCTATTTGGGCTATATGCCTTTGCAAGAAATGCTGGGCTAGGCATTAGCTTGTCACTAACACAGGGATTTAATACTGCATTACTCCCTAAACTATGCGAAGCACAGCGCTCAGGAGAAAACCTTGTTAAGAGCTATATTAGCGCGCTGAAAACCGGCATGACTTTCATCGCGCCAATTATCTTATTGCAAGCCGCCCTAGCCCCCATATATGTACCGTTACTATTTGGCGAACAGTGGACCGATGCCAGCTTACTGATCAGCTGCCTTTGCCTTTCGGCAATACCACGCATGGTATTTGAATCGGGCAGTATGTTTTTCAGGGCGGGCAATGATTTAAGAAAAGAAAATATATTAGCAATCGCTTTTACATCAGTATTCTGTGTTGCTATTGTCTTCGCGGCGCAATGGGGTGCACTGACAGTCACGATGACAATGATTGCCCTCTACCTGCTTGCCGCTATCATATTAATAGAAGGTCTCGTTTCAAAAGATAACAACAGCCACAGGGCTCTGGCGTAGTTACATCAATTAAACCCCACTTCTGAATTTTTCAAGCCCTAAAAAATTGATTCATTTCTTGAGCGCCTCCGGCGCTCTTTCCTCGATGAGGATCAAATCCTAGCAAAGCACAAAAAAGATATTTTCATTATTGAAATTTGCCAGTTTTTTTGCGTTGCAATTTGCAAATCCAATTAAAAAAATAAAAAAAAGCACTTTAATTTAATTAAAAATCTCTACAAAACAATATCTTAAATTAAAAAAACAAGATGGCACACCGGTTGCAAAACAAAGGGCAGAGGAAAGTTATAAAACTTTCCAAAATTTGTTTTCAGGAGCTCAACCATGCAGAAATTAAACAAAAAATCCTCAACGCTTATCCCCAAAGACATCTCAGCTTTAGTGATGCCCTTACTCTCATTGCCTCTGTGGATCTACCGCAAGGGCTATAAACGGGCGTACGATGTGACGGGCAGTGTTCTTCTTCTTATCGCACTATCCCCCTTACTACTATTGACCGCAGTGGCAATTGTCTTAGGGAGCAGCGGCGGCATATTCTTCCGCCAGCAGCGTGTTGGTGAAAACGGTCAGCTCTTCGCGATGATCAAGTTTCGCTCAATGAGCAATGATCCCCAGTTACACGCCAAAGTTGCATCCATGGAAAGTGATCGTGACGGGGTATGTAAAAAATTCGTCAATGACCCCCGAGTTACTCGAGTTGGACACATCATCCGCAAATCATCCATTGACGAGTTGCCCCAATTAATTAACGTCCTGCGGGGCGAAATGTCCCTAATCGGCCCCCGTCCCGCCTTAGTTTCTGAGGTTGATCAATACACCGAATACGACCGTCTTCGCTTAAAGGCCTTACCTGGAATTTCTGGCCTTTGGCAGGTATCTGGTCGCGCCGACCTTAGCTTCGCCGAACAAATAGATTTGGATCTTCGTTATATCCGCGAACAAAATTTGTTCACTGATATTGCCATCACCCTAAAAACTATACCAGCGGTTCTATTTGGCGCCGGCGCTTACTAATTCTAGTTATATCAAATAAGGAGACACACCATGGATTTCATTGATAAAGCATTCGAAAAAAAGCTAAAAACTGAAATGACAGATCTAACTAGAGCGCCATTAGTTAGCGTAGTTATTCCAATGTATAACGCAGCAAAATACCTACCTGCCTGCCTTAATTCGGTATTAGAGCAAAGCTACCGCAACCTAGAAATTATATGTGTAGACGACGGTTCACCAGATAACTGCGCGGAGATCGTGAACAGCTATGATGACAATCGTATTGTATTAGTGAAGCAAGATAATAGAGGTTTGGCAGGCGCGAGAAACACAGGAATTAGCCGGGCAAAGGGTGAATTTGTGGCTCTCTTGGATGCAGATGATACCTGGTTCCCCAAAAAGATAGAGATACATGTATCGCACTTACGTGCGAACCCTAATATCGGAATCAGCTATAGCGGCTCTCAGTTTATCGACGAGGCCGGAACGGACATGAAAATTGGTCAGTACCCAAAGCACAAAAATATAAGTGCAGACGATATATTCTGCCGCAACCCGGTGGGCAACGGCTCCGCACCAGTACTACGCAAAGCTGTGTGTTCTGATATCGCTTTTTTTAGACCCGAACATGGTCATGCCGACGCTATGTACTTTGACGAGAGTTTTCGCCAGTCCGAAGATGTTGAATGTTGGCTAAGAATTGCACTATCAACCAAGTGGAAATTTGAAGGAGTGAATGAGGTATTAACATATTATCGGGTAAATGGTGGCGGTCTTTCTGCAAACTGGCAGAATCAGCTTGCAGCATGGGAAGGATCAGTAGAAAAAAATCGACAGATAGATCCTGATTTTGTCGCCAAGTGGGAATCCTTGGCTCGGGCCTATCAGTACCGTTACTTAGCGCGCCGTGCTATCCAGTCTAGAGATGCTAGTAGCGCTAGAATGTTAACTTTGCTGGCATTCAGGTCCAACAGTAGCATTATTATCAAAGATTTTAGCCGTAGCGCTATAACGGCAACATGCGCAATTCTTCTTTCGATATTATCCACACCACAATATGAAGCCCTTGAGCGCCAAGCAATGGGTATTACAGCTTAAGCTAAATAAAGTTGAGGTACGTATGGATGAGCCAATTCTGCACAGCAAATTAATTATTCGTCGTCGAGTTGAGGTCACTAAGCTTCGACCAGAACGACTCAAGCAACCTATGATCATTGGTTTGATAGTCATTATACTGACGATAATGATAAGTCGAGAAACAGGACTGAGTTTTTCCACCTTAAGCGAAGACGCCGGTATGTCGGACACTAAAACCTGGCTGACTGGCGCTCTGTCTACCCTTGGAATAATATTACTAGCGATTGCAGCGGGCATCATGTTATTCACATCTGGATTTCGTAAACAACTAGGAATATCAAAACGCAGTAGCGCAGGGTTTTGGCTATCAATATGTACCATAGTACTCATGCTAGATGATGCATTTCAACTTCATGAGATCCTAGCTGGAGAGTTATTTGGTATGTCCGACTGGATTATTCAGGTGGCGATTGGCCTGATGATTATTCTCGTGCTGTGCCTGTTTCGCAGTGCTATTCAAAGCTCCTTTATTTTTGCACTACCTGCAATCAGCTTTTGGGCTGCATCAGTTTTATTGGATTTAGTGTCTGCCGAGTTCTCCTGGTCTTCGGTACTAATGGAAGACAGTTTCAAATTATTGGGTATTTGTTGCTGGCTCCAATTTTCGATTGACATTGGAAATCGGAGTCTACGTGACATAATGGACATGACACCAAGTAGATACCGTGGTACAACGACAAAATCCTAGTACACAAGGGGCTTAATGCCTAGCGTGCTCTCATTAGATATCACTTTGTTATCCTCAGCCCAGTAACTCAAAACTGTGCCAAAAAATCCAATCAAACTTTAGACTTCACTCACTCGTTTACAAAAATATGGCATTCAATCGGTAGCTCAACTATCTACAAAATTTTCTTCTATCGATGTAATATAAATAAACTGAGAATCCCCCAAGCGAACACGCAGCAACAAAATAATCTCAGCTAAAGATCCGAATAATTTCCCACTTAAGTCGCTTCAAAGGCAAGATCCTTGTTCTAGAATCACGAAGTAAGGGAAGCACTGCTTCGGATTTTCCTGCGCGAATATTCAACTGAGCAATATGTAAAATGTGATTCGCCGTCAGACGTAGCATATCCTGCTTGCGGGGATCACCGGAGTTCATTGCGTGAGCAAGAAGTCTTTTACTGAATGGACATTCGCTATCTGGAGGGCTTGTTAAACAGGCACGATTTTCAGCATCTTGAAGATAATAGGAAGAAACTCGCTGGGAAAACGCCATAGAATAACGGTAGGCGATACGCACCCACATATCCTGATCCTCCCCCATTGGCTCGCCTTCTGGAAAGCCTCCAACTTCCTTTAAAACCAACGCCGGAATACACGCACAAGAGGGTGTGATCGGTAGCTCACCCCTACTGGCAACGGCGAAGAAATCATACTCAAACTGGGCCGTGCGTCGTTGCAAGGCATTGAATTTTGGTTGTATGACAATGTCGTCGCGATTCTGATAGCGATGAGCGTAGGCGGTAGAGTAAGCACCACATTGAGGAAAAGCGATCAACAATCTATCAATTTCAGACAATAAGTGTGACGCCCACAAATCATCTCCGTCCAGGAGTACAATGTACTCGCCCTTCGCCTCAGAAATACCGGTATTACGTGCTTTAGACACTCCACCGTTGACTTGGCAAATAAGCCTTATTCGGGTATCGCGCTGGCTA
>JBLHPB010000029.1:0-26194 GCA_047624025.1 Zhongshania sp. | reverse complement strand
TGGCCGCGGTTAAATATCTGTGTGAGCAGCGTGGGCGATAGTAAGTGCTGCTTTGTTATCAGGTGTTGGTTTTTGAATGCAGTTTGAGATTGTATGATATCACGGCGAGCATGGTCTTATGCTGAGCCTAACGTGGATAAAAAAAGGGGGAGCCGAAAGGCTCCCCCTTTTGTATTACTACAGTGTTTTACACAAACTGCAGTAATGCGACCATAACCACTGTTAAAGCGATACTGCAGTGGATGACACCTTTAACGGTTGTCATCGGGCCAGTTTTGCCAAACATCGCATTTAGCTGAAGTGCCGCGATGAGCGCAAGACATATCCACAGCCCCATGCTTATTGATGTGCCGGCTTTACTGACAGCTGATACGGCAGCGCCACCAGAACCGTGGAAAGAACCCAGCATGCCGATCAGCATAGGCGCCGAGAACAGGGTGTTGGTGCGTGAGGCTAAGCCCGCTTTTGGCGCGGCTTTGGCAGCTTCACCGGGAACAATGCCGCAGACAATCTTTTGGTTTGGCCAAATGATCAACCAAACGTTAAGGAACATCAGTGTGCCCATGACCGCGCCGATGATGATGTAGCCATTTAAACCGCGAGTCATCGTGAAGTGGAGCAAGCCGAGGCCCGTTAAGAAGGTGAACATGGCGCCCCAGCGGAACCACCACAGTGCCCGTGGCGCGAGCTTTTTCACTGCGTCGGCCTTGGCGGGGGCTTCAGCTTCTTTGAAATACTCCGTTTGAACAAAGTTGAAGTAATACAGCAGGCCTATCCAGGTAATCCCGAACAGGACGTGAAACCAGCGCAATAGCAGGTCTGGCGAAATAAATGCTTCCATTGAAGAACCCTCGTTGTCATTTTATCGTTGTTTATAATATATGTTGTTTGGCCGTGGCGGGCATTTTTGTTACTGCCAATCCGCGGTGCGCAACGTCATAACGGCTAAAGTATAACAAAGCCATCGAACTTGGGCAGCAATTGCTACTCAAATGATCAGTTCGATGCTTTATCAGTAGTCGGGCCAGTGTCATAATGCTGTTTTCTTCGTTCGCCAATTATAGTGAGTTGATAAACCGTGAGTACGGAAAGACAGGAACCAAAAATTTCATTGGCAATTGATCAGGATGATATTGTCCATCCGGCTGCGTCTAAAAGTTCAACGCCCCCACCTTTAAAGCCTCCTGCAAGTGACGGTGGTGGTGGCGGTGGTTTCGTCATGTTTATGCTAACGATATTGATTCTGGCCTTAAGTGGGGCGTCTTATTATCTTTACGATCAATCCATCGTGGCCAAGAAACAGTTGAAAGCCAGTCAAGCTCGTCTTGATACGCTTGAGCAACGCTTGTCAGTAGCGGATGAAAGCATGACTCAAAGCAGTGCCACTGCCCAAGTTAGGCTGAAAGAGCTGGACAGTGAAGTGCGTAAATTGTGGGACAATGTTTGGAAAAAACAAAAAGAAGAGCTGGCAGTGCTCGACGTCAGCCTTACCGGCCACAAGGCAGAATTGGATAAAGCCATAAAACGCCTCGCCGCCCAAGAAGCGCGAACTAAAATCAGCGGCGATCAGCTGGCTAAGTTTATGAAGATTTATGCTGCCGAACGAGAGTCGCTGACCTCAATGGCCGGTAAAGTTGATCGTGTCATTGCTCAGGCAGAGGTGAACCGCAAGCAATTACTGGATATGGGCAAGCAGATCGCTTCCGGTGGTGGGCTTGATGCTCGGGTGAAAGATTTGGAGCGCCGCATGACTCAAAATGAAGAGTGGCTGGATTCTATTAATGCCTTCCGCAGGCAGATTAATCGCGATATTGAGTCGATGCGGGTAACCGTGAGTCAATATCATTCTGGTAGTCCAGCGCCTCGCTGATATGCCGTTAAGGCCGGCGCTGGTAAACCGTTGGCCTTAAGCTAGTGTATACTCTGCCGCCATTCCGGGCGCTGTCGCCATCATTTCAGGAGTCTTCCGATGACCGTAATCCGTCAAGACGATCTCATTCAGAGTGTGGCCGACGCGCTGCAATATATCTCTTACTACCACCCCGTTGATTTTATCCGCGCCATGGATGAAGCCTATCAGCGCGAACAGAATCCCGCCGCTAAAGACGCAATGGCGCAGATTCTGATCAATTCCCGTATGTGTGCCGAGGGCAAGCGCCCGATCTGTCAGGATACCGGTATTGTTACCGTGTTTTTGACTGTGGGTATGGATGTGCAGTGGCAGGGCACTATGGGCGTCAGCGATATGGTCAATGAAGGTGTGCGCCGAGCCTACAATCTGCCTGACAATGTCTTGCGCGCTTCAATACTGAATGATCCTGACGGCGCTCGCAGCAATACCAAAGACAATACTCCCGCGGTTATCCATTATGAGATCGTTCCGGGTAATACGGTTGAGGTTCATGTCGCGGCCAAAGGCGGCGGTTCTGAAGCTAAATCTAAATTTGCCATGCTCAACCCCTCTGATTCCGTGGTGGATTGGGTGTTGAAGATGGTGCCCACCATGGGCGCGGGCTGGTGTCCGCCGGGTATGCTCGGTATCGGTATTGGCGGCACGGCTGAAAAAGCCATGATTATCGCCAAAGAATCCTTGCTTGATCCCATCGATATTCACGACCTGCAAAAACGCGGCGCCAGCAATCGGACTGAAGAGCTGCGTTTGGAGTTGTTCGATAAAGTAAACAAGCTGGGTATTGGCGCTCAGGGCCTCGGTGGCTTAACCACGGTTCTGGACGTCAAAGTCAAAGACTTCCCAACTCACGCAGCCAACAAAGCTGTGGCAATGATCCCCAACTGTGCAGCGACTCGCCACGCCCACTTTACTTTGGATGGCAGCGGCCCAGCATCACTGACACCGCCGTCATTGGATGAGTGGCCAGAAGTCACTCGGGAAGCGGGTAATGCCAAGCGCGTTAACCTAGATACCGTCACCCAAGAAGAAATGGCGACTTGGAAGCCTGGTGACACCATTTTACTGAGCGGTAAAATGCTCACTGGCCGCGACGCCGCCCACAAGAAAATGGTCGATATGCTGGCCAAGGGCGAAAAACTGCCCGTTGATATGAAAGGTCGCTTTATCTACTACGTTGGCCCGGTTGACCCAGTGCGCGACGAAGTCGTTGGCCCTGCTGGCCCGACCACGGCCACGCGCATGGATAAGTTCACCCGCACCATGTTGGCCGAAACAGGCCTGATGGGCATGATTGGTAAATCTGAGCGTGGCGATGTGGCCATTGCGGCGATCAAAGAATTTGGCGCAACCTATCTGATGGCAGTGGGCGGCGCAGCCTATTTGGTGGCCCAGGCCATTAAAAAGTCTGAGGTCGTCGGCTTTCCAGAGTTGGGGATGGAAGCTATCTACGAATTCACGATTGAAGACATGCCGGTAACAGTGGCAGTTGATACCCGTGGTGAGTCGGTGCACAAGATCGGTCCGCAAATTTGGAAAGCCAAGATCGAAGAGCAGGCCATAGAGGTCATCTAAGCGATGACGGCAGACGCTGGCTTGGAGGCAAGCGCGAGGGCAATTTTTCGCAGCCTATCTCTCGGCTAGCGTTTAGAGTGAAACAATAAAAGGAGCACACCTTGGCCAAGCCAACTTTCTACTGGCACGATTACGAAACTTGGGGTGCAAACCCCGCCCGTGATCGGCCGGTGCAGTTTGCCGGGGTGCGCACCGATGAAGATATGAATATTGTCGACGAACCCTTGATGGTATTCAGTCGGCCCACCCCGGATTATCTTCCTCATCCCGAAGCTTGTTTGATCACCGGTATTACGCCTCAGCAAGCTTTGCAGGAAGGGGTGTCGGAATCCGAGTTCATTGCTATCGTCCACGCCGAATTGTCCCAGCCCGGTACCTGTGGTGTGGGTTATAACAGTATTCGTTTTGACGACGAAGTCACCCGCTACACGCTCTACCGCAATTTTTTTGATCCCTATGCTCGGGAATGGCAAAACGGCAATTCGCGCTGGGATTTGATAGACGTGGCGCGTCTGTGCCGTGCGCTGAGACCAGAAGGTATTGAGTGGCCGGTGCGCGAAGACGGCACCCCGAGTTTCCGTTTAGAGGAACTCACCGCCGCCAATGGCTTGAGTCATGAGTCAGCTCACGATGCGCTGTCAGATGTATATGCGACCATCGATTTTGCTAAATTATTAAAACAGCGTCAGCCCAAATTATTTGCCTATGCCTTAAGCTTGCGCGATAAGCGCACTGTCGCGGCGATGCTGGATACCGTGACGCAAGTGCCGGTTCTGCATGTGTCGGGTCGTTTGCCAGCGGCGAAACTTTGTTCGGCGCTAATGATGCCGCTGGCACTGCACCCCGATAATAAAAATAGCGTTATTGTCTATGACTTGAGTGTTGATCCTCAGGCCCTGATTGATTTATCTGCAGAGGAAATTGCCGCGCGGGTATTTTGCGCCACGGCCGATTTACCTGAGGGCAGCGAACGCATTCCCCTGAAAGAGATTCATATCAATCGCGCGGCCATTGTGGCGACTGCCAAGCTTATTACAGATGAAGTGAGTGAACGCTTGGCGATTGATATGGATCAGTGCCGTCGGCACTGGAAAACACTTCATAACGCGACGGGCGTGAAAGAAAAGTTATTGCAGATTTTTGGCAGCCGCCAGTTTGCCGACAATAACGATCCCGATGTAATGCTATACGGCGGCGGTTTTTTCAATGGTGATGACAAGCGTTTGATGGATTCGGTGCGCGCCAGTGATGGCGAGTCGCTGGCGTCGCAATCCTTTGCCTTTAAAGACCCGCGCCTGCCGGAATTACTATGGCGGTATCGGGCGCGCAATTTCCCCATGAACCTAAGCACACCAGAGCGTGAAAAATGGAAGGCCTTTTGCCGCCGCTGTATACGCCAACCGGTTGACGGTCAGTTGGGTTTGGTGGAATTTCGTCGGCGTTTGAGTGAATTGGCGGCCGAGCGAACTTCAAATGCCGATGCCATGATTTTGAGTGAGCTCAGTGATTACGCCGACGCCTTGGAGCAGGAAGGTTTGTGACTTCGCCCTGGTGGGTGTACATGGTGCGCAGTCGCAGCGGTAAGCTGTATACCGGTATCAGCACTGACCCTGAGCGACGATTTCGCGAGCATTGTGGCGAGGGTGGGCGTGGCGCACGATTTTTTCGCGGTGATCCGGCTGAGGAAGTGGTCTATCGGGAGGCCGCAAAAAATCGCTCAGAAGCTTCTCAGCGCGAGGCGGCCATTAAAAAAATGCGGCGCCGTGACAAAGATGTCTTAGTCGCGGCCGTAAACGCCGCTTTCCCGACATCGCGATAACAGTGATAATAGCCAGCTGCCCAAGCCCCTTGCTTGTCATCACAAGATTTTGCAGCACTAATAGCTTCCAGGGATAGTAATGACAGATAACGGTTCTGAACGAGAAAAAGGTAAGGATGTTGGCGTATTGCGCGCCATGCTAGGGTTTTTATGGCCCTACCGTCTGCAAATGCTGGGGGCCAGTATTGCTTTGATTTGCACCGCGGGTATTACCTTATCCATTGGCCAGGGCCTGCGCCTATTGGTTGATAAAGGTTTCTCCAGCAACGCCACCGAAGCGGCATTGAACGATGCCCTGATGTTATTTTCGGTGCTGATATTACTGTTGGCGGTGGGCACTTTTGCGCGCTTTTATCTGGTGTCTTGGATTGGCGAACGGGTCAGTGCAGATTTGCGCAAAGCAGTCTTTGCCCATGTGGTGAATTTGCATCCCGGCTATTTTGAAACCAATTTGAGTGGCGAGATTCAGTCTCGAATCACCACCGACACCACATTATTACAAACTGTTATCGGCTCCTCGGTATCCATTGCGCTGCGCAATATGCTGATGTTTATCGGTGGCGTGATTCTACTGTTTATCACCAATCCAAAATTAACCGCCCTAGTGATGCTGAGTGTGCCGCTGGTGGTGGTGCCTATTATTGTGTTTGGTCGCCGGGTGCGCAGTTTATCCCGAACCAGTCAGGATAAAATTGCCAGTGTCGGCACCTTTGTTGGCGAGTCCGTTAAAAACATTAAAATGGTACAGGCTTTTAATCATCAAGAACTGGATCGACAGGCCTTTGATGGCCATGTTGAGTCAGCGTTTAAAGTGGCTGTTGGTCGCATTAAACAGCGTTCTTGGTTAACCACCATCGTCATCACGCTGGTGCTGGGCGCGGTCACTGCCATGTTGTGGGTCGGCGGTCTGGATGTGCTAGCGGGAAAAATTACTGGCGGTGAATTGGCTGCATTTGTGTTTTACGCGGTGATCGTGGCGTCATCGGTGGGCGTGATCTCCGAGGTCTATGGTGATTTACAGCGCGCCGCCGGCGCCACCGAGCGCTTGCTGGAATTGCTGGCGGCAGAGAATTTAGTGCCCTCGTCGCCTACTCCTATTGCCTTGTCTGCTAAACCGCTGGGTCGCCTGCAATTTGAGCAAGTTAATTTCAGCTATCCGTCGCGGCCTGAACAGCTCGCCATTGATAATCTCACCTTAGAAATAAAGCCCGGTAGCAGTCTGGCGCTGGTGGGCAGTTCAGGCGCTGGCAAGTCTACCTTGGTGGATTTAGTACTGCGTTTTTACGATGTGCAAAGCGGCCATATCCGTTTTGATGGTATTGATATTCGCGACATGAGTTTGGGAAATTTGCGCTCGCAAATCGCCATTGTGCCCCAGCAGCCGGTGTTGTTTACGGGTTCAGTGGCAGACAATATTCGCTATGGTAAGCCCGATGCGAGTCTGCTCGAAATTGAAGACGCGGCGCGCAAAGCCTACGCCCACGAATTTATTGAGCGGCTGTCAGAGGGCTACCACAGCTTTGTCGGCGAGGGTGGCATTCGTCTCTCCGGTGGGCAGCGTCAACGTATTGCCATCGCCCGCGCCATTTTGGCTGATCCCACGTTATTATTATTGGATGAGGCCACCAGTGCCTTGGATGCCGAAAGCGAGTTTCAAGTTCAGCAGGCCTTGGCTTTATTGATGGAAGGTCGAACCACTATCGTGATCGCCCACCGGCTGGCTACCGTGGTTGATGTTGATATTATCGCGGTACTGGATCACGGCAAATTGGTGGCAACCGGCAATCACGCCGAACTTTTACAGAGTTCATCACTCTATGCCCGCTGGGCGAGCTTGCAGTTTGATGAAGGCAATAGCAGTGTTGATGAATTGCTAACAGAGTCATAAACGGAGAGTTGGTTTTGAAATTTTCAGGCAGTCATATTCTCTCTATCGGCCAGTTTGAACGCGATCATATCGAGCGCGTGTTTGAGGTGGCAGATCGCATGGCACCCTATGCTCATCGTGAGCGAGTGACCAAGGTGTTGGATGGCGCGATTCTTGGCAATATGTTTTTTGAAGCGTCTACTCGAACGCGGGTAAGTTTTGGTTGCGCCTTTAATTTGCTGGGCGGTGATGTGCGGGAAACCACCGGCTTCGAAAGTTCGGCGATTGCCAAGGGGGAGTCGCTATACGACACCGCCAGAGTGCTCAGTGGCTACAGCGATGTGATTGTGATGCGTCACCCCCAATCGGGTTCGGTAGCCGAGTTTGCTGCCGCCAGCCGAGTGCCGGTGATCAATGGCGGTGACGGCGCCAATGAGCATCCCAGTCAGGCCCTGCTTGATTTATACACCATCAAAAAAGAGCTTCAACATCAGGGTCGCAGTGATCTCGACGGCTTGCGTATCGCCATGATTGGCGATTTAAAGCATGGCCGCACCGTGCATTCCCTGTGTAAATTACTGTGTCTGTACAACAATATCACCGTGGTGCTGATATCGCCGACCGAGTTAAAAATGCCGGGCGACATCGTTGAGCAATTACGCAGCAGCGGCCACTCGGTGCTTGAGTCGGATGTGATGGAAGGAAGTATCTCCAAAGTCGACATCGCTTATTCAACCCGTATTCAGGAAGAGCGCTTTGCCGATCGCGCTGAGGCGGATTTGTATCGCGGCCGCTATCGTCTCAATCAGGCCATTTACACCCGCAACTGCGAACCCAATACCGTCATTATGCATCCACTGCCCAGAGACTCGCGCGTCGAGGCCAATGAGCTGGATAATGACTTGAATGATAATCCCAATCTGGCCATTTTCCGCCAAGCCGATAATGGCGTATTGGTGCGCATGGCTTTGTTTGCTTTGATTTTGGATGTGGTAGATCAGGTCGATAAATCGGCCCGCGATGTAAACTGGTATACCGAGCGGCGGTTCTAGGAATGGTCACAATACGCAATGGCTGAATTTAAACGCAGTGATGTAGAAATCGAGCAAGACCGCGTCGCCTGGCGCGGTTTTTTTCAGGTGCGCGAATACCGCTTGCGCCATCGCCTGTTTAACGGCGGCTGGGGACGCTGGTTGAGTCGCGAATTGTTTGTGCGCGGGCCAGCGGTGGGGGTCTTGCCCTATGACCCGGTGACGGATTGCATTCTGCAAGTTGAACAATTCCGCGTTGGTGCAATTAACCGATCCTCGAGCCCATGGTTGCGAGAACTGGTGGCGGGTATTATCGACAAAGACGAAAGCCCCGAAGAGGTCGCGCGACGCGAAGCCAAAGAAGAGGCGGGCCTGGATATTGGCAAGATGGAAGCCATTGCCGAGTATTATTCCTCGCCGGGTGGCAGCGACGAATACTTTTACCTGTTTTGCGGTCAGGCAGATTTAAGCGCTGCCGGTGGCCATTTTGGTTTGGCCGAAGAGGGCGAAGATATTTTCGCGACTGTGCTGAGCTTTGACGATGCCATGGCCATGTTGGATGCTGGCGAAATAAATGCCGCCCACAACTTGATTGCCCTGCAATGGCTGCGGCTCAATCGCGACGCCCTGCGTCAGCGGTGGCTGTCTTGAGTATAGCCGCCGCCGCGCCTGGGCCGGTAAAGCCGCGCGGCTTATTGCGCTCCAGTTTACTGGTCAGTGTGATGACCTTGTGTTCTCGGGTTTTAGGTTTAATTCGCGACGTGGTGATCGCCATTTTCCTAGGCGCTACCAGCAATGCTGACTGTTTTTTTGTCGCCTTTAAAATTCCCAATTTTTTGCGCCGCCTGTTTGCTGAGGGAGCTTTTTCCCAAGCTTTTGTGCCAGTGTTGTCCGAGTACCGTGAAAAGGGCAGCCAGGAGTCGGTTAAATTATTGATCGACCAGGTCTCCGCTGCGCTAGGTGGGATTTTGTTAGTTGTAACCTCCATTGCGGTAGTGGCTTCGCCACTGGTTGCCACGTTGTTTGCGCCGGGATTTCGGGACGACCCGGCTAAATTCCAGCTCACCTCAGACATGATCCGCATCACCTTTCCCTATTTGTTTTTAATCTCCATGACCGGTTTTGCGGGTGGTATTCTCAATACCTTTGGCCGTTATGCGGTGCCAGCATTTACCCCAGTGCTACTCAATGTATGTTTGATTTTGTCGGCCTGGTATTTATCGCCGTATTTTGCCGAACCGGCGATGGCTTTGGCCTGGGGTGTATTGATGGCCGGCTGCGTACAGCTGGTGTTTCAATTGCCGTTTTTACAGCGCATTCAGATGTTGCCGCGTCCGCGCTGGGGCTGGCATGACGAGGGTGTGCAGAGAATCATCACACTGATGATTCCCGCCCTGTTTGGGGTGTCGGTGAGTCAGGTGAATTTACTGTTGGACACCATACTGGCCTCGTTTTTACCCACTGGTAGTATTTCCTGGCTTTACTACTCAGATCGCTTGGTGGAGCTGCCGCTCGGAGTGTTTGCGATTGCGATTGCCACCGTGGTACTGCCCAATTTATCGCGGCTAAAGGCGATTGGTAATGAGGGCGCGTTTTCGGCGACTTTGGATTGGGGTTTGCGCAGCGTGTTGCTGTTGGCTATTCCGGCGGCCGCGGCCTTGATGATTTTGGCTGAGCCTATTTTGATCACCTTATTTCAATATGGCGAATTACAACTTCGCGATGTCACCATGTCGGCCCTGAGTTTGCGAGCTTATACCCTAGGCTTAATCCCCTTCATGTTGATTAAAGTGCTAGCGCCTGGCTTTTACGCGCGGCAGGACACCAAAACACCGGTGCGCATCGGCATTATCGCCATGGCGGCCAATATGGTGATGAATATTGCTTTTGTGGTTCCGCTCCATCAGTACTGGCAGATTGGCCACGCTGGTCTGGCGCTCGCTACTGCGGCGTCGGCTTGGCTCAATGCGGGTTTATTGTTGCGCGGCCTGCGTCGTCAGGCCGGATACCAACCGCTGCAAGGCTGGGGTAAGTACAGTCTGCAGTTGTTGCTGGCGGTTTGCGCCATGGTTGCCTGTCTGGTCTTTGGCTTGAGTATGGTCGATGGCTGGCAGGGTTGGACGGCGATGCAGCGCGCCCTGCATTTAATGGCGTTGTGTGTGACCGGCTGCGGTGTTTATATTGCGGTGATAGTCGCCACGGGTATCCGGTTTCAACACTTGCGAGGGCCGGCGTCATCGTGAAAACCTCAAGATTGAGCCTTAATAGCTGCACTTAAGCCAAGTCATGGGACAATGCGGCTAACTGCAACGTTTTGTCCTGAGGACAGCTGGGCTATAATCCCTCGCTTTGGGCAATCAAAAGACGGTAGACATGGATTTAATCCGCGGATTTGAACATTTTCGCCCCCATCATCACGGCTGTGTGGCCACGATCGGGGCTTTTGATGGTGTTCATCTGGGCCATCAGGCCGTTTTGCGTCAATTAATTGCCAAGGGCCGGGAAATGGGCTTGCCCTCTACGGTAGTGTTGTTTGAACCACTGCCCCGCGAGTATTTTTCGCCCAATGATGCTCCGGCTCGGCTGATGAGCTTTCGTGAGAAGTTTATTGCCCTGCGCGACATGGGTATTGATCGGGTTTTACGCATACGATTTACGGCTGCTTTTAGAGATATGACGGCCAACGAGTTTATCCGCAAGCTGTTTGTTGACGGCTTAGGGGTAAAATATGTGGTGGTAGGGGACGATCTGCGCTTTGGCCGCAATCGCAGTGGTGATTTCGATTTACTGCGCAGAGTGGGCATGGTCCACGGTTTTGAAGTGGTGGATACCCAGACTCTACAAGTCAGCGAAGAGCGGGTAAGCAGTACTCGGATTCGCGAAGTGCTGGCCGAGTCGGATTTCAGCCTTGCCGAGCGCCTACTTGGCCGCCCCTATAGTATTGCTGGGCGAGTGATTGTCGGTCAGCAGCTGGGCCGCACCATTGGTGCCCCCACGGCCAATATGGAGCTGCATCGGCTCCGCTCGCCCTTGTCCGGGGTGTTTGCGGTGGAGGTGCATGGCGCCGATGAGGTGATGCGTCCGGGTGTGGCTAATGTCGGTGTTAGACCGACTATCGGCGATTTATCGAAGGCGATACTGGAAGTGCATTTGCTGAATTTCAACAAGAATATTTACGGCCGCAATTTGCGAGTTGTGTTCCGCAAAAAATTACGTAATGAAGTGAAGTTTGACGGCCTAGATGCGCTAAAGGCGCAGATTGGCAGAGATGTTGAACAGGCGCGACATTACTTTGATCTTTAATGTTTGGATTTAATAGAAAGCTATTATGAGCGATTACAAGCACACCCTGAACCTGCCCGAGACCAGCTTTGCCATGAAGGCGAATTTGGCACAACGTGAACCCGGTATGCTTAAACGCTGGCAGGACGAAGACGTCTATCAGCAAATTCGCGATGCCCGCGTTGGGCAGCCAAAGTTTGTTTTGCATGATGGCCCGCCCTACGCCAATGGCGATATTCATATCGGCCATGCGGTGAATAAAATTCTTAAAGACATTATCGTTAAGTCCAAAACCATGAGTGGTTTTGACGCCCCCTATGTGCCCGGTTGGGACTGTCACGGCCTGCCCATTGAATTGAATGTAGAGAAAAAGGTGGGCAAAGCCGGTCACAAAGTAGACGCGGCAACCTTCCGGGAAAAATGTCGGGAATACGCCTATAAGCAGGTTAATGGTCAGCGTGAAGATTTTAAACGCCTGGGTGTTTTCGGTGATTGGGAAAAACCCTACCTGACCATGGATTTTGGTTTTGAAGCCAATATCATTCGTGCACTGGGCAAAATTGTCGATAACGGTCATTTGCACAAGGGCTTTAAGCCGGTGCACTGGTGTATGGATTGCGGTTCGGCATTGGCTGAAGCCGAAGTCGAATACAAGGACAAAAGCTCGCCAGCCATCGATGTGGCATTTGCAGTTGTTGATCGCGACGCAGCCATAGCCCAAGGCGGTTTGCCTGTCGATGTTGAAGGCGAACTGAATCTGGCCATTTGGACCACTACGCCTTGGACCCTGCCCGCCAATATGGCGGTATGTCTGCACCCTGAGCTAGATTATGTGTGGTTGGCTTTCACCGCAGAGAGCGGCGCGAGCATGGTGGTGTTACTGGTCGACGCGTTGCACGAGTCTGCTATGGCGCGCTTTGGTATTGCCGATTTCGCCATTGTTGGGCGCTGCAAAGGTGTGGCGCTGGAGCATCTGGCCCTGCAACATCCTTTTTATGAGCGTCAGGTGCCAGTCATACTCGGCGATCACGTCACTACCGACGCGGGTACTGGTGCAGTGCATACGGCGCCTGCCCACGGCCAGGAAGATTTTGTGGTGGGCAAGGCTTACGGTCTTGAAGTCTATAATCCGGTAGCAGCTAATGGCACCTTTTTGGAAGGTACTGAGCTGTTTGCGGGTCAGCACGTGTTTAAAGCTAATGCCAATGTGATTGAGACTTTGGCTGAGCGTGGCCGCTTGTTGCAGCACAAGCCTTTGGAACACAGTTACCCGCACTGCTGGCGTCACAAAACTCCCATTATCTTTCGCGCCACACCCCAGTGGTTTGTGAGTATGAAGCAAAATGGTTTGCTCGATATCGCCATGGCCGCCGTAGATGGTGTGAGCTGGATGCCGAGCTGGGGCAGGGCGCGAATCGAGTCGATGATGCAGGAGCGTCCAGACTGGTGTATTTCCCGGCAGCGTACTTGGGGCGCGCCAATTGCCTTGTTTGTTCACAAGGACACCGCCGAATTGCACCCGCGCACCCAGGAATTAATCGAGCAGGTTGCTCAGCGCGTTGAAGGCGGTGGCATACAGGCTTGGTTTGATCTTGATGCCGCTGAGTTGCTGGGTGAAGAAGCCGAGTCATACGTTAAAGTCAGCGATACGCTGGATGTGTGGTTTGACTCCGGTGTGACTCACTACGCGGTATTGGCGCAGCGGGATAATCTGCAATTTCCCGCGGACCTGTATTTAGAAGGCTCAGACCAGCATCGCGGCTGGTTTCAGTCGTCTATGCTGACGTCGGTGGCGACTAATGGCTGCGCGCCTTATAAAGCGGTGCTAACCCACGGTTTTGCGGTAGATGCCCAAGGTCGTAAAATGTCCAAGTCGGTGGGCAATGTGGTCGCGCCACAAAAAGTCATGAACACCTTGGGGGCAGATATTTTGCGCCTGTGGGTGGCAGCAACGGATTACCGCAACGAGATGACGGTATCCGATGAAATTTTCAAGCGTACTGCAGATTCCTATCGCCGCATTCGCAATACTTCGCGCTTCTTGTTGGCGAATATGACCGGCTTTGACCCCATTGAGCACGCCGTTGCCAGCGAAGATATGTTGGCGCTAGATCGCTGGATTTTACACCGCGCGGCCGTCTTGCAAGATGAGATTGTCGCGGCCTATGACGCTTACCAATTCCATTTAATCTACCAGAAATTGCATAATTTCTGTGTGCTGGAATTGGGTGGTTTTTATCTGGATATTATTAAAGATCGCCAGTACACCACCAAGCCCAATAGCTTACCGCGTCGCTCGGCGCAGACTGCCATGTATCATATTGCCGAAGCGTTGACGCGCTGGATCGCGCCAATTTTGAGCTTCACCGCCGATGAACTTTGGCAGCATTTACCTGGCGAGCACAGCGGCAATGTGTTTACCGCGCAATGGTATACCGGCCTGAGCAAAATGCCTGCCGATGACATAAGGGGCGATGAATTCTGGAATACGGTTCAGGATGTTAAGTCAGCAGTCAATAAAGTGCTGGAAGGTTGTAAAAAAGAAGGCCTAGTGGGTGGCAGTCTGGCCGCAGAAGTCACGCTATTTTGCAACGAGAACTTAATGAATACCCTGATAGCATTGGGCGATGAATTGCGTTTTGTATTAATCAGTTCCTCGGCCAGATTGGCACCACTGTCGACCGCTAATGAAGCGGTGGCCACCGATGTCGAAGGCTTACAGGTGCGGGTTATGGCAAGCGACGGTGACAAGTGCGCGCGCTGCTGGCATCACCGTGAAGAAGTTGGCCAGTCACTTGGTCACCCTGAGCTGTGTTTCCGTTGCATCGACAATGTCGACGGTGATGGAGAAGTGCGTCTCTATGCTTGAGTCCAGTGTAAGTAGCGAACAAGCGGCTCAGCGCCGCAGTCGGTTGGTTTGGTTTTTGGTGGTGCTGGCGGTGGTTGCGGTCGATCAAATCAGTAAGTATTTTGCTGACGGAGCCCTGCAGTATGCCCAGCCCCAGCACATTTTACCTGTACTGGATATTACCCTGCACTATAACCGCGGTGCGGCGTTCAGCTTCTTGAGTGACGCCGGCGGCTGGCAGCGCTGGTTTTTTACCGTAATTGCCTTGGCAGTGAGTGTCTATATTGCCGTCTGGTTGCAGCGTTTACAGCGCCAGCAGTGGTTGCTGTCTTTGGCGCTGGCGCTGGTTTTAGGCGGTGCCCTGGGCAATCTTTGGGACCGCCTCATGCTGGGTCATGTTATCGACTTTATATCGGTGCACTGGGGTAAACATTATTTCCCCACCTTTAATATTGCCGATGCCGGTATCAGCGTTGGTGCAGCATTGTTGGTGCTGGACATGTTTTTGAATCCAGAGCCCCAGCAAGACTCTTCAGAGCCGAGTGAATGACAATGTCACTGACAGATATGCAAATAGCCCCCGGTACGCAAATTAACTTGCACTTTTCCCTGACTATTGTCGATGGCGACGAAGTCGATTCCACTTTTGGTCGCAAACCCGCCACCTTTGTATTTGGTGACGGTAATTTACTGCCCGGCGTTGAAGCTAAATTATTGGGTTTAAAAGCCGGCGACAAGCAAAGCTTTATACTGGCGCCGCAAGATGCTTTTGGTCAGCGTAATCCCGCCAATATCCAACGCTTCCCGCGCAGTCAATTTAGCGCCGATATGGCCTTAGAGCCGGGTTTGGTGATTTCCTTTGCCGACGCCGCGCGGGCGGAATTGCCCGGTGTAGTGAGTGAAATAGATGAAGAGTCAGTGATGGTGGATTTCAATCATCCCCTAGCAGGTCGCAGTCTGACCTTCAGTGTTGAAATACTGGGCGTTAGCGCGCAGGCTGAAACTGAGTAATTGAATTGGGTGCAGGTGAGGAAATGACTGAAGTAGACGATATCATGACCATTAAAATGGCTAACCCGCGCGGTTTTTGTGCCGGCGTGGATCGGGCCATTGAAATCGTCAATCGGGCGCTGGATGTTTTTGGCGCGCCGATCTATGTGCGTCACGAAGTCGTCCACAATAAATTTGTAGTAGAAAACCTGCGCCAGCGCGGCGCGGTATTTGTTGAAGAGCTCGATGAAGTACCAGACGACAAAATAGTGATCTTTAGTGCCCATGGTGTTTCCCAAGCGGTACGTAATGAAGCCGAGCGCCGTGCTTTAAAAGTCTTTGATGCCACTTGCCCGCTAGTGACCAAAGTGCATATGGAAGTGGTCAGTTTTAGCGGTGCTGGCCGTGAGTGCGTACTGATTGGTCATAAAGGCCACCCCGAAGTGGAAGGCACTATGGGCCAGTACAGTTTTGACAAAGGCGGTAAAATTTACCTGGTCGAAGATGTGTCGCAAGCCTTGGCGCTTGAAGTAAATGATCCAGATCGACTGTCTTTTGTCACTCAAACCACATTGTCGATGGATGATACCGCGGCGGTGATTGCCGCTCTGCGCAGTAAATTCCAGAATATCGAAGGGCCGCGCAAGGACGATATTTGCTACGCCACTCAGAATCGACAAGACGCAGTCAAAACATTGTCCGAGCAAGTGGATGTGGTGTTGGTGGTAGGCTCGCCTAATAGCTCAAACTCCAATCGTCTGCGCGAACTGGCTGAGCGGGTGGGGTGCCGCGCCTATTTAATCGACAGTGAAGATGATATTCGCAGCGAGTGGTTGGCGGGTAAGCCTCGAATTGGTATCACCGCGGGCGCCTCAGCCCCAGAAGTGCTGGTGAGTGCAGTAATTGACAGATTGTGCCAAATGGGGGCTTCAAAGCCAGTGGAGTTAGAGGGGCGGCCAGAAAATATCACTTTCTCCCTGCCCAAAGAACTGCGTTTAGTCGACATTAGTTGAGTGCTGGGCTTTGTTACGGGCAGCTAGTGACGATGATTTTTTCTGTCCGAACACGACCGCCCACACTGATGATCAATTTATACGCAGTGGTTTGCTGGGCTTGGCACAGAGTTATAGTGCCAACTTGAAAGGCGCCGTTGACCGCGACCGCCGCGCCATTACCAATATAGGATATATAGTCCTGTACCCAAAAATTTCCGCTAATGCTAATGTCGGAATGATCGGCACTACGTAGTAATACCGGCTCACTGCGAGCACGTAAGCCGTTGCCATCGGTGTCGCTGAACACTTCTAAGCCTTTATTCCAATTTCCATCCTGATTCCATAATGTCACCCGCGAATGCTGCGATACCGCTAGGCTGCGGGTTGTTTTGATGAGGTGAGATAAGTCATGGCTGGCGGTTCGAAGGCGCTGTTGTTGAATGAAAGTGGACATCGTAGGTATAGCGATAGCGCCAAGTATCGAGCTAATCGCTAATACCGTGATAAGCTCGATAAATGTCAATCCTCGGTTTTCCATTATGGATTCCTTTCCTAATGGGTTCAAACTGGGTGATGCTGCTGAGAAAGCCTATTAAGCACTATATTTAATGGCATAAGCCAGTTTGCTAAGGCAGATCTCAGCAAAAATACTGTGCTCAAAAAATGACAAAGTCAAGACTGAGATAGGGATAAGAAATACGCGAAGTTCAGGCTTCTCCAGTTGGCTAGACCTTGATAGAGCTGCTGGTGACGATGGCGGTGGTGATATTGGCGAGTGTTGCGGTGCCAAATTTTAGTCGTTTTATCGACAGTTCTCGGCAGCGAGCAGATATTCAGCAGGTGGTGCGAAGTCTGGTTGCTGCGCGCTCAGAAGCGATCGTTCGTGCTAGCCCGTTAATACTCACCGCAACAGCGGGTGATTGGACAAAGGGCTGGCGAATATGGGTCGATTTAAATGCCAGCGACAGTTACGACGATGGCGAGAACTTTAAGGTCGCAGAAGCCATTAAAACCAGTGCGATTATTAGCGCCAAGCTGGATGGTGCTGCCGTGACGAATATCACCTTTGATAATCAGGGTTTTATTCACGGGGCCAAACTGGTGCTGATTAGTTATCGAAGTCAGCCCGAGAAATGTAGCCACGATCGCGACTTAAATATCACGCTCAGTGGTCAGGTGGCAATAGTGGACAGAGTCTGTTCGCCATGAAAATTCATTTCCAAAAAGGTGTGTTTTTAGTTTAGGTTTTGATTGCGGTACTGGTAGCGGCGACCGGTGTGCTGGGCGCATCAGCATTGCAACTCAATGCGGTGAAGTTTAATCAGATCGCCAATGTTCGCTCCACCGCCGTATTTTTGGCCCAAGATATTACTGATCGCATGCGCGCCAATCGGACTTTGGCCTTGCGCCTGCCTGTGGACGGCGGCGCAGCGCGTAATGGCAGGGTGATAACCGTGACTGTGCGCTGGGATGAAAGCCGCATGAGTCAATTTCGTTTGGTGGTTGCCGCCTCAAATTACTGCCTCCGAATCCTAAGGAGACTGAGAGTGCGGTCGAACGCACAGTGTCGACGTCGATATTACGTAACGGCCGTATAATTTTTGCCAGTATTATTCTCAGCGACAATGTCTGTGGCTTTGGTGGCAGCCGTTGGTTGATGGAAGTGGATGTCAATAACGATGGAAAAATCACTGATCTTGATCGCGTGCTGATTGACGGTACCTACTGCCTAATGAGTGGTCGGGGTAACAACGAAATGATCAAAACGCCCGCTATTATTAAGGGTGACGGGGTAGAGTTTAAATACACCTCTGGTTCGAGTGGCAGCCTTGGCGTGATTACAGCGTTCGGAGAGTAAGATGGATTACTTGGACGTCGATCTTGGAGGCAGTTGCAATGAAAGTAACGGTAGTGAAGCGAGCATTGGGTTTCACCTTAATGGAATTGATGATCACAGTGGTGATTGTTGGTATTTTGGCCTCGGTCGCCTATCCGATTTATCGTGAGCAAATTGCCAAGGCTCGCCGCAATGAGGCGAGCAATGTGCTGTTTTCAGCGGCCCAGGCACTTGAGCGCTATTACTCTTCTAATGGTCGCTACACCACGACCGCGACCAGCGGGGTATTGCCAGCGGTATTT
Organism: Zhongshania sp.; assembly: GCA_047624025.1. Taxonomy (GTDB): domain Bacteria; phylum Pseudomonadota; class Gammaproteobacteria; order Pseudomonadales; family Spongiibacteraceae; genus Spongiibacter. Next base: position 7,739 of record JBLHPB010000029.1, on the reverse strand, counting down.
AAAACCACGGTGCCGGATGGCGGCGTTGCTTTTTATAATATTGCATCCTCTGTGGCAGCGGCCAATAGCTTTACCCTAAAGGCGACTCGCACAGCTCTTATGGCGGGTGATGCCTGTGGTAACTTTACCCTCGATGCCACCGGCCAACTGGCTATTGTGGATAAGCCATCTGGTTCGAGTAAAACTCTGACAGATTGCTGGCGTCGTTGATCGAAATTCCTCTCTAAGTATTAGCGTTGTACCGTTTATCGGCTAATCGCTACCAGTCGTCGGAATGTAAATGACATTTACATGAGGTCAATTTACTGTCAAAAAGCACATTCACAGGAAAATTTGACCCATGACCAAGTCCCTGTCCAAACGTGGTTTTACACTGATAGAACTAATGATTACCGTGGCCATTATCGCCACTTTGACCATGGTAGCCATGCCCGCCTATCGTGATCATATCGTCCGCGCCAATCGCTCAGCAGCAGCTTCATATCTATTGGAAGTGGCAAGTCTGCAAGAGCGCCATTTTTTGGATGCTCGCGCCTATGCCGCCAGTATGGCTGCTATGGGAGCTAGCGCGCCGCCTGAAGTGTCTGCCAATTACACGATTACCACCGCCGGTAATAATGCCTCCACGCCTCCTAGTTACACGGTAACGGCCACCCCCACTGGCGGCCAATTAAGTGATGACAGCTGTGGTGTATTAACACTCAATAATCAGGGTCTTAAAACGCATGCTGGGGGGAGTCGATGCTGGAATTGAGATGCAGCCGAGGCTACAACCTATTAGAGCTGTTGGTGACCTTGGCCATTGTTGCCATTCTTGCTTCAATTGCCGCGCCGTCATTCAGTGTGTTAATTGAAAATCAGCGGGTGCGCAGTGCGGCCAATGATTTGATGGCGACCATGAATTTGGCGCGTAGCGAGGCGGTAACCCGTAATGCCAGTATTACAGTGAGTGAGGCCACGGGCGGTTGGAGTAATGGCTGGATAGTAAAGGCAGGAGCGACGGTATTACAATCTGATGACAGTGTTGGGGGTGTGGCAATAAGCGGCTCGGTGTCCAGCTTTAGTTATAATAGCAGTGCCCGCGCCTCGGTTGCCGCGACCTTTGCCTTAGTCCCTAGCTCTGGAAATGCCAATCGAAGCCGCTGCGTGTCTATTTCACTAAACGGTAAGCCCAATAGTAAGTCGGGAGGATGCTGATAATGCGGCAAGAAAAAAGATTAAGTCGGGGCTTTACCTTGATCGAAGTGCTGGTCGCGATGGTGGTGTTGCTAGTGGGGGTTATGGGTGCCGCTGGTCTTATGGTGCGTACAGTTCAGCAGGAAGTTGAAGCTTACCAGCGCTTACAGGCCTTGAATATTTTACAGGAAATGACTGACCGCATGAACGCCAATCGAGGTGTTGTCAGTTGTTACTCCTATGGCAACACGGGTGCGACATTTGGGGTTGGGGTGACTGAATCAGACTTCACCGTTTGCGGTAGCGGCTCGGCGAACGAAAGAGCCATGGTCGCTACGGATATAATGGCGTGGAATAATTTGCTGAATGGTGTTGCTGAACAGCTTGATACTAATAACACCGGTGCGATGGTAGGCGCGCGCGGTTGTATCGTGCAGCTCAGTGCTGCTGAAAATCAGTACCGTATAACGGTGGCCTGGCAGGGTATGAATGAGACCGTGGCGCCAGTGGCAACAAACACCTGTGGCAAGGACCAATATGGCAGCGAGAAGCAGCGTCGTGTTATCAGCACCATTGTGCGTATGGGGATTCTGTCATGATTTTGTTCCCGTCACGGCCTCATTATAAGCAACAAGGTATGTCCCTGGTTGAAATTTTAATTTCATTGGGACTCGGTGCGTTTATGCTACTGGGTATTATCAGTTTGATGGCCTCGGTAAGTAACACACGATCGGGTTTAGCCAATACCTCGGATCAAATTGAAAATGGTCGCTATGCCCTGCAATTACTTAATGAAGATATCTCCCTGGCCGGATTTTATGGTCGCTATCATCCTGGTGTAGGGGTTGCTAATTATTCGCTTCCCAATCCCTGTAGCGATGCCTCAATAATTGCGAATCTAGGATTTGATGCCAGTTCACCAGTATCGCTGCCGGCGCCGATCGTGGGCTATCCATCGGGGGCTACCTTGCCTCCATGCCTAACCAGTGAGGCCAGAGCAAATTCAGAAGTACTGGTTGTGCATCGTGTAGATACCAGCAGTGTTGCGGTGTCGTCGATCGGCTCTACGACAGTTCCCTACCTGCAAATTGCCGATTGCGACACCGGTACGCAATTTGTATTTTCTAAAATAGCAGGAGATCTTAATTTAAAATTAAAAGATTGCAGCGCCAGCGCTGAGGCATGGCCCTATGTTGTTCGCAGTTATTTTATTAGCCCCTGTGAAGATTGCACCGATCCCGGTGATGGTAAGCCAACCTTGAAAATGCGTGAGTTCCGCAATGGCGTGCTAACAACGCATTCATTAGTGTCGGGTGTTGAGGATATGCATATTCGCTATGGCCTAGATTTTGATGGCGATGGTGGGCCGGACTGCTATGAAGCCAACCCCACCCAGGATACTGCGCCTGCTTCCTGCGCTGTGGCTGGCTGGTCGGCGAGTGATGCCGAAAACTGGCAGAATGTGGTGACCGTGCAAATTAATTTATTGGTCCGGGGCATGGAAAAAACCGCTAGTACCATGGCAAAGTCCTATGATCTAGGCCGAGAAAGTCCTAGTTCACCAGCTGTTGATGGTTATAAACGACAGGTGTATTCCACCTTGATTAATGTGCCGAATATTGCAGGAGCCAGAGAATAATGCGAACTGCTAATCCCATGTCGCGCCAACGCGGCGTGGTGCTTATTGTGGTGTTGATCATGCTAGGGATATTCAGCGTGATTGTTGTCAGCATGATTGGCGGTAGCAATATCAATTTTAAAATTGCCGGTAATCAGCAGTATCGCATGGAGGCTAAGGCTGCTGCTCGCCAAGCCATAGAAAGCTATGTGAGTAACCCCGGCAATTTCTCGCTGCCACTGCCGACTGGCAGCAGTGTGATTGGCAGTGATTTTAATGGTGATGGTGTTGTCGATATGAGTGGCTCAGTACCCCCGCCTAATTGTTTGCGAAGTGCACCGGTTATGCGTGCTGAGTTAAATGAGCGCAATACTGCTGACCGCGATTGTTTTAGAACTATTCAAACCGTGGGTGGTAATATTTTTAGTGACACCACCGGGACTGCGTCGGTACTCAAATCCGGCTGCGTCAAGATGACCTGGGATGTGGCGGCAACTGTGAATGACACGGTCACTGGCGCACAAGTTGAAATGCATCAAGGTATTTATTTGCGCGCATCAGAGGGCACAACATGTATTTAATAATTGGATCTACTGATGTGGGTTTGGGAGCGAAATTATGAGCAGCCGTCGGCCAGTGAATTTCCTGAACGTAGTGATTTTAACATTAACAGCCCTATATAGTGCGGCCTCCTATTCCGAGGACATTGATCTGTTTGTGGGTAATAGCCCCTCGGTTGACCCTGCGACCGTTATGCTAGCTTGGCATACTAGTGCCAATATCAGTGCCAACGCTGTGCACGGTTGTACATATATAAACGGTAGTGGTAATCCGACAATCGAGTTCCCTTCGCTGGGTGCTGCAACCGTGGGTGGTATGGAGCAGTGTGCCATTGTTAATGCCTTGCAAACTGTCAAAAATTCGCCGGAATTACTCGGCACATTAAGAGTCGGCTTGATGACGTTTAATGACAGCCAAACCGGGGTGGGTGGGGGGAATTGTGGTTTTTTGATGGTGCCTCCTCGGATTCTGGATGAGTCTGGCATAGATAGCTTTATTAGCACCATGAAGGGTCTGAGTAGCGTCCCGGGTAATCAGAGCAAATTGGGTGAAATGGTTGCTGAAGTGTGGGCTGCTCTGAATGGTTTGTCGACATCTTGCTCGGGGGTTGATTACAGCTCTCTGGCCACTACTTCCGCTAATTGCAGTAAAAGCGTGATGATTTATATTGGTAATGCGGTGAAGTCTAATGCTAGCGTAAAAGATGGTAATGACAATGCTGGTACTGTACTTAAAAGCCAGCTCAATAATGCCTTTGGTTACGGCACTGGTTCAGCTAAATACAATCAGTTTGCCACCATCAGAACCAGTACCAGCTTTAACCTGAGCCCAGCCGATGCGTATTGGGGGGATGAATGGATGCGCTTTATGCGCTATGTCGACGTGGATGACAGTGCGCAATTAGATCGCAATGTAACGACTTATACGATTGCTGTTTACGGCAGTGATTTTGCAAGCCAAACCGTGGATGAGGTCGCTTTTTATCAAGAGATGGCCCGTGTGGGTGGCGGCGAGTCTTACCTAGTGGAAAGCACTGAAAGCAGTGCGCTGACCGATGTGTTGCTGGAAATCTTCAATGAAGTTCAGGATGTTAACAGCGTGTTTTCATCGGCAACCCTGCCAGTAAGTGCGAACACCCAGGGCACCTTCGAGAATCAAATTTACATCGCCATGTTTCGTCCCGATCCCTCGGGTGGCCCACGTTGGATGGGCAATGTGAAACAATTTCAATTTGGGGTGGACAGTGGCGGCGCCATAGTGTTGACCGATGCTGATGATACCACCACTAATTCAAACTCGATCGTCAATAATGAAACTGGTGGTTTAGTGGATGATGCGGTGAGCTTTTGGACAACCAATACGCCAAGTGGTCAAAGTGACTGGCCATTGTTTCCCGACGGTTTTTGGCGCAATAGCCCAGAAGGTGACGGTGGCGTTTTGGATTCACCCGATGGCGATCTGGTGCAAAAAGGCGGTGCAGGACAGATGCTGCGCATTGAATATTTAACGAGCACGGCTAATCGCAGGGTATACACCAATAAATGCCCTTCAAGTGGTTGCGCGAGTACTGGTTTAGCAAATTTTGATAGTAACAACGATCTTCTAAGTACTTACTACGCATCCCAGCTATCGGTGTCTGCCAGTAGTGATACCGCTGCCATTACCGCCGGAGCCTATGGTACAACCGATGGAACCGTGTCTTGCAGCAAAAATCGGGGGAAATATGACTGCGTTTATACTTTAACGAATTTTTCCATTTTGGGTGATGCGGCTAACTTTAACTTTAATTCGGCAAATGACGCCGTCATTTTAGGCAGTGGTATTCCTGGAAGCTCGACGTGCGGTTCCAGTCCCTGTGCTTTTACGGCGGGCACGGCAGACGGATTTACATTGAGATTGGGTAAAGTCGATTTAAGCGGAAGCTTCAGTAATACAACCATTATCAAAGCCAGTAAACTCCTCAATATTCAACAAGCTGGCTACAGTATTAACGGCACCAGTACCACTCTGGAGGGCTGTGGTATAAGTGGCAGTACTGGGGTCAGTGATATTTACAACGGCAGTTTTTTAATTCCTAATATTACGGTGGCAAACAGCACCCCTGTGGATAGCAGTAACTTTACAGGCACAATCTCAGATTGGGTCATGGTGAGAACTACTGCCAATATTCAATGTGGCAGTAGTGCGAGTACGTTGACCGGTAATAATCTGATAAATTGGGTTCGCGGTGATGATATTGCCGGTAATGAAGCCATGACCGGGCCCTGTCCTTTGGGTGCGCGTGGTACTAGCTGTCCTATTTCTATACGTGGATCAGTGCACGGTGATGTTTTGCATTCGCGGCCTGCGGTGGTGAATTACGGAACTGCTAGAGGCGGAGTGGTGGTGTTTTACGGTTCCAATGATGGTCATTTTCGAGCCATTAATGGCAATAGATCCGCCTCAATTACTAGCGGTGGCGTTACGGTTAGGCCCGGTGGTGAGTTATGGAGTTTTGTTGCTGAGGACTTCTTGGACCAATTTCCGCGTCTCTTTAATGATGACCCAGCCATTCGTTTCCCCAACACCGCTGCGGGTTCACCAGCCCAGCGCCGGCAGTATTTTATGGATGGCTCTACCACCTTTTTCCAGGACAACCGCAGCACCGGTGCTACCTCGGGAGATGTGTATTTATATATGACCGCAAGGCGTGGTGGACGGTTCATTTATGCATTTGATGTAACCACACCGTTAGCGCCATCGCTAATGTGGAAACTTGACACCAGTATTATCAATGAATTGGGTTATACCTGGTCGCAACCCAAGGTCACTAAAATTGGTGGTAGAGATCGCCCTGTGTTGATATTTGGTGCGGGTAATTCGCTAACCCAAAACGATGACCCTGTTGTTGCCAGTGACACCATGGGCCGTGGTATCGTTATTGCTGACGGTATTACCGGTAAAATAATTTGGGCGGCTTTAAAAAGCTGTGCCGGTGTGACTTCCCGCTTGAGTACTGTCGCCACGGAAGGAGTGACCGGTAGCTGTGTGGTGGATGCCAATTTAGTGAGTGCTTTTGCGGCTGATATCACTATTGTAGATCGCCGCGGTGATGGTTATACCGACCGCTTGTATGCATCGGATGTAGGTGGCAATATTTGGCGAGTGGATTTGGATAAAACTGATTACTTCACTACAAGTGCCGGACTAAGTGTCCCTAGTAGCGATATTCAGCTTAGTAAATTTGCGACGCTGTCTACCACCGGCAATGGCAGTCGCAAGTTTTTATACGGTGTTGATGTTATTCCGACTTATAGCCGAGATCTGGTGGTGGCAGTCAGCGGTGATCGTGAACATCCCCTGTTTAATGCTGATACCACGGCGAGTACCGCACACAATGTACAGAATCGTTTTTATCTTTTGATTGACCCCAATACTGGGCCTTCAGCGGGAACGACGGCAGCCATTGTGAACACTGAGCTGCTAGATCAGTCCTCTATTGGCAATAATTGTTTTGATGCGGCCACGGCTGGCTTCGATGCAACGAGTGCTCAAAATGCCGCTACAGCGTGCAGTGGCACGAATACAGAGCGTTATATATTCGACGGTAGAAATACCAATTACAAAGGCTATTTCTTTGACTTTGCCGCGGGTGAAAAAGGCGTGAATGCGCCCCTGACCGAAGCTGGTACCGTGTACTTTGGCACCAATCAGCCTGACACCCGTACTAATACCACCTCTTGTAAAAGTGGCCTAGGTAGAGCTTTTGCCTATCAGGTGGATTTATTTAGCGGTGAGCGCAAGTTGATTGAATACAGCGGTGGCGGCTTGCCGCCAAGTTCTATTTCTGGTTTGGTGAATATCAATGGCAGTATTCGCTTCTTCCTGATGGGGGGAGATGGAGATTCCATCTTTAAACCTAAGGACGGTAAAGAGATAAGCAGCGGCCGTAAACGTATGTATTATTTTTATAAATAGTGAATCTTTGCTGTAATAAAAATGGCGGCTTTAAGCCGCCATTTTTATTTGTCTAAATTATATTTTTTCAGTTTGTAGCGAAATTGCCGAAAGGTCACGCCGAGCATCTTGGCGGACTCGGTTTTGTTCCAGCGATTGGCCTCCAGTGCCTGGCTGATTATCTGCATTTCAATGCCGGCTAAATAACCTTCAATATCTCCGATCGCAGATTTCATGTGGGCATGATCTAAGCTTGTCGATACGGCTACTGCTTTGACGATATCGGGCAGGGATAAATCGTGGGCTTCAATCCGGTTTTTTTCACACAGGGTGGCCGCTCGTTCAATGATGTTTTCTAATTCTCGGACATTGCCAGGGAAGCTGTAGCCACAGAGTATATCCAGTGCCTTGGGGCTAAGTTGCGGAGGCGTGACGCCCCATTCGAGGC
>JBLHPB010000028.1:0-26295 GCA_047624025.1 Zhongshania sp. | reverse complement strand
ACCAATGTGTTGCTGCATGACCCAATGGCCTTAAACGCCTTTCATGAACACCGGGTAGTGATACCCATGACCGTGTTGGAGGAGCTGGATCATATCAAGGACAGGCGCGATAAAGAGGTGAATCGCGAAGCCCGTATTGCTATTAACGCCATAGACAAAATTTTATTCAATGCCAGCCCCAAGGCGATCCAAGCAGGTGTAGCGATTCCCTCGGCCCGGGACGGTAGCGACGATGGCACCCTGGCAATATTTCCCGATCAGCTGATTAATCACGATACCGGCGCCGCCTATCTCGATGGCAGTGAGCACCAGGCCAATGACAATCGCATTATCAATGTCGCGCTGCATTTACAGGTCAAAAACCCTCAGGCCTACGTCTGTCTGGTAACTAAAGACATCAATATGCGGCTCAAGGCCAAGGGCTCAGGGCTGGAGAATGTCGAGGACTATCGCAAGGACCGAGTGCTGGAAGATATTCAGTACATGGCCAAGGGCTACGAGCATCTTGAGGGCGTATTTTGGGATCATGTCGACAAGGTGGATACCCTGCGCGAGGGCAGCCAGACCCTGCATTTGCTGAGCCGGGGCTGTCTACCCAAAGCCCATGTTAATCAATTTATTTACGATGACAGCGGTTTTACCGGCATGGTGAAGTCGGTGGACGAGGATAAGATCGAGCTGCTCGACCTCAATCACGAGCATTTAATGAACCAGCGCATGTGGGGGCTGAGTCCGCGTAATTTCGAGCAGGCCATGGCTTTTTTTCTGATTTCCCAGTCGCATATCGATTTGACGGTGCTGACTGGCCCCGCCGGATCGGGTAAGACCTTGATCGCGCTGGCGTATGGGCTTCACGCTATTCTTGAAGAGAAGCGCTTTGATAAAATGATTTTAGCGCGTTCGACTCCGCCAATGGCCGAGGAGATTGGCTTCTTGCCGGGTACCGAGGAGGAAAAAATGGCGCCATGGTTGGCGGCATTTGAGGATAATCTCGAAGTACTGCACGGCACGGATGAGTCGCCCTATAGCAGTATTGAGTATGTTAAAGACAAGGCTAATATTCAGTTTAAGTCGCTGAATTTCATGCGCGGCCGCTCTTTTAATAATGCCTATATCATTATTGACGAGGCTCAGGGCCTAAGCCAGTTCCAACTGAAATCTATTATTACTCGGGTGGGGGTGAACTCAAAAATTGTGGTGCTGGGTAATTTAGCTCAAATCGACAATAAATACATTTCGCCGCTGACCTCGGGGCTGACCTATCTTGTTGAAAAGTGTAAAAATTTTGAGCATGCCGGAATCATGCATGTCAAGGGCATTGAGCGTTCGCGCTTAGCCGCCTTTGCCGAGGAAAATCTGTAAACAGCGGAAAAAAGCTTGTCAATACGTTGAATCCCCTCTAGTGGGTATTTGTTGATCTGGTAATTTAGCTTAACAAGTACCAACAGAAAGGGGAGCAAGGAGCATGATCAACGAAAAACGCACATCCGCGCCTGAGCTGCCGGATAATGCTTTAGAGATGTTGACCGAGATGCAGCGAATCTCATTACGTCGAATTGAGAACTTTGGCTGGACGCTTAAATTTATTCGTCACCCAAGTTTTGAACCACCTTTGGTGGTGGTAGAGAACTCGACAGGTATCAGTGTCGGCATATTGGAAGAAGATGGCGGTGTAGATATGAGTCCGAAAATCCTCATGCGTAATTAAGTATTGCTAAGACTTTAGACTTTAGACTTTAGCCGAAAAACTTCACGACCTGCTCATCCGGGTCGCGACTGGCGCCTCGATCGTGCATTTTTTGCAAGTATTGCTGCCAGTACTGATCTTGCTTATCACACAATTCTCGTAGATAGCCCCAAGAATAAATGCCACTGTCGTGGCCGTCGCTGTAAACCAGTTGCAGCGCATAGTTGCCCACCGGAATGATTTCAGTAATCTGCACCTTCAGCTTGCCGGTTTGCAGAGTCTCCTGCCCGGCACCGTGACCTCGCACCTCTGCCGAGGGTGACAATACCCGCAAAAATTCCGCATTGAGTGAAAACTGCTCACCGCTGCCATAACTTAGTTCAAGCTGCTGGGACACTTTGCGAAATTTGATACTGGTGGGGGGCGTGGTTTGGCTCATGGTGGGTTTCAGCCTGTGTTGATACTGCGAATCTGAGTATTTGCGTCGGACGTCAGGCGTCCGACGCAAAAGACTTATAAAATAAAGCGGCTTAAATCCTCATCTTTGGCCAGCTCGCCGAGTTGCTCTTCGACATAGGCGGCATTGATCTCCACCGGCTCCTTGTGATCGCCAGCGTCAAAGGAGATAGTCTCTAATAGCCTTTCTAGCATGGTGTGCAGACGACGGGCGCCAATATTTTCGGTGCGCTCGTTCACTTCCCAGGCGGTTTCTGCGATGCGACGAATGCCGTCTTCGGTAAAGCTGATTTTCAGACCTTCGGTGGCCAGCAGTGCTTGATATTGCTCGGTCAGTGAGGCGTGTGGTTCGGTGAGAATACGCTCAAAATCAGCCGGCGTTAAGGCCGATAATTCCACTCGGATCGGCAGTCGTCCCTGTAGCTCGGGAATTAAATCTGATGGTTTGCTGAGGTGGAAAGCCCCTGAGGCCACAAATAATATGTGGTCAGTGCGGATCACGCCGTGTTTGGTGCTCACGGTGCAGCCTTCTATCAATGGCAGTAGGTCGCGTTGTACGCCCTCGCGAGAGACATCGGCGCCGCCGGTGTCTTGGCGCTTGGCGACTTTGTCTATTTCATCAATAAAGACAATGCCATTTTGTTCGGCGGCTTCCAGTGCACGGGTTTTGAGGTCTTCTTCATTCACCAGTTTGGCGGCTTCTTCATCTTGAATTTGCTTGGCGGCAGCTTTCACCGTCATGCGCCGAGTCTTTTTGCGTTCATTGCCGAGTTTGGAGAACATACCCTGCAATTGACTGGTCATTTCTTCCATGCCGGGTGGGGCCATAATCTCGACCCCAACAGGGGTAGCGTTGAGCTCGACATCAATTTCGCGATCGTCCAGCTCGCCTTCGCGGAGTTTTTTGCGAAATAGCTGACGGGTGGTACTGTCAGTCTTGTCTTCACTGGTCTCGCCACGGGCGGGGGGCAGCAGGGCATCGAGAATGCGTTCTTCGGCGGCGTCCATGGCGCGGTGACTGACTTGCTCCATGGCTTGTTCGCGGTAGAGTTTGATCGAGACATCGACTAGGTCACGAATAATGGATTCTACATCGCGGCCGACATAGCCGACTTCGGTGAACTTGGTGGCTTCCACTTTAATAAAGGGGGCGTTGGCTAATTTGGCCAGTCGGCGGGCAATTTCAGTTTTACCCACCCCAGTGGGACCAATCATTAAAATATTCTTGGGGGTGATCTCTTCGCGCAGCGTTTCGTCTAGCTGCATACGCCGCCAGCGATTGCGCAGGGCAATGGCGACGGCGCGCTTGGCATCGTTTTGGCCAATAATGTGTTTGTCCAGCTCGTGAACGATTTCACGGGGTGTCATATTCGACATGGAGGCTCCGTTAGCGCCTTTGGGCGCTAGTATTCCAAGGATTCAATAGTGCGGCTGTGGTTGGTGTAGATACAGATATCACCGGCAATGGTGAGACCTTTCTCGACAATGTCGGCAGCACTTAATTCGGTGTTGTCCATCAGCGCGCGGGCGGCGGCGGTGGCAAAGGAGCCGCCAGAGCCGATGGCAATCATATTGTCTTCGGGCTCGATGACATCGCCATTGCCGCTGATCACCAAAGTGGTTTCAGTGTCGGCGACAATTAGCAGGGCTTCCAGCTGGCGCAATGAGCGCTCGCTGCGCCAGGCTTTAGCCAACTCAACGGCAGCGCGGGTGAGCTTGCCAGAGTGCTTTTCGAGCTGGACTTCAAATAGCTCAAACAGGGTAAAGGCGTCGGCAGTGCCGCCGGCAAAACCCGCCAAGACTTGATCTTTGTAGAGGCGACGTACTTTACGGGCATTGCCCTTCATGACGGTATTGCCCATGGTGACTTGGCCGTCACCGCCGATCACCACTTGATTATTGCGGCGAACGGAGAGAATTGTGGTGCCGCGAAACTGTTCCACGCGGGACTCCTTATATTGCGGGTGTAGTCTATTTAAGTGGGGGCGCCCTTGCAGAAATCAAGGGCTGCTGGCTTTGCGGGCGCTAGACTAATTTTTTTGGCGAATCACCAGGGTATCAATACTTTCATTAATGAGCTTGCTGCGGGCATCGCTCAAGGTGTTGTGAGACTGGAAGGGGCCAACATAAACGCGGTGCCAGCGATCGCCATTGGCGACAACAGATTCCACTTTGGCATCCAAGCCGAGCAGCAATATTTGCGCGCGTCGGCGGTCGGCGTCGGCGTTTTGGCGAAAAGAACCGGCTTGCAGAATATACTTCTCGACGCTGGTGTCTGGCGTGGCCACCGGTGCCTGGCCATTGTCTTTGGCGGGCTTGGGCTCAGCCCTGCTGATTGGGCGCTCGTCAGTGACGATAACTTCACGCTCGGGTAGCAAGGTGAAAAAGTCGAACTTAGTGTTGGTGGTAACTTCTGTGCGATCGGCCTGGGTTTTGGCTTCAGCAAGTGTTTTGGCGATGGCGGCTTTTTCCGCAATTCCGGCCTGCTTGCCCATGGCAGTGTAGACCAGCAGCGAACAGACTACTCCAGCAATAAAGCCAGTGCCGAGTAACAGAGATGCCGGCAATCCATGCCGGGTGGGACTGCGGCTGGCGCCGCGGGCAGTTTTCTTGGTCTGTGCCATGCCTTACATTTCCTCTGGTGCTGATACACCCAATAGCTCTAGGCCGTTGCGCAAAACTTGCTGTACAGCGCAAGATAATGCCAGTCGGGCATCGCGCAACTGAGGGTCGCCGCCGAGCATTTTGTGGGCGTTGTAATAGGTGTGGAAATCGCCGGCCAGCTCGCGTAAATAGTGAGCGAGGCTGTGTGGCTCAAACTGCAGTGCGGCACTGCTTAGGGTCTCAGGATAGCGTGACAGTTTGACCAGTAAATCCTTTTCGGCTTCATTATTTAACAATGCTAAATTGGCGAGTCCTGATACTGCCGTCCAAGTTTCGCCCTGTTCCTTAAGCTTGCGCAGAATACTGGCAACGCGAGCGTGGGCGTATTGAATATAGTAAACCGGATTGTCCTTGCTCTCGGATTTGGCCAACTCAAGATCAAAGTCGGTGGCCTGATCGGCTTTGCGCATAATATAAAAGAAACGCGCAGCGTCATTACCGACATCTTCGCGCAGCTCGCGCAAGGTCACAAAAGATCCTGAGCGGGTCGACATCTGCACCTGCTGGTCGCCGCGATACAGCGATACAAACTGCACGAGTTTCACTACTAGTTTGTCGGGATCGAGTCCCAGCGCTTGCAGGGCGGCTTTGACTCGGGCGATATAGCCGTGGTGATCCGCGCCCCAGATATTAACCACAGTCTCGAAGCCGCGTTCAAATTTATTAAGATGGTAGGCGATGTCCGAGGCGAAATAAGTGGTCTGGCCGTTGTCCCGTTTGACCACGCGGTCTTTGTCGTCGCCAAAGCGGGTAGACATAAACCATAGGGCGCCGTCGCGCTCTTCAATAAAGCCATTGGCCTGCAATTTTTTAATGGCGCGATCAACTTGATCCGGATTCTGGGTCAGGCTGCGTTCCGAGAACCACTGCTGGTACTCAATGCCAAACTCTGCCAAGTCGCTGCGAATATCGCTGAGGATGGCGTCGAGAGCTTTGCGAAAGGCGATGTCGTAATCTTCGCCGAGTAGAGCCTTGGCGCGATTGATCAAGCCATCAATATGTTTCTCTTTGTCGCCGCCGTCTGCGGCATCGGCGCAAACGCCGACAAAGACATCGGCGGCGTTACGGCGTAAATTTTCACCGTGCTCAGCCAATAACTCTTGGCCATACTCGGTAATATAGTCGCCCTGGTAGCCGTTGTCTGGGAAGCGGATAGTTTCCCCGCAGGCCTGCAGATAGCGCAGCCACACGCTGGTGCCGAGGATGTCCATCTGGCGACCGGCGTCATTGACATAATATTCCCGGCACACATCGTAACCTGCTGCTTCCAGCATATTAGCCACGCTGGCGCCGTAGGCCGCGCCGCGCCCGTGGCCAACATGCAGTGGCCCGGTGGGATTGGCTGACACAAACTCAAGCTGCATGGATTGGCCGCGAGAGGTCTGGCGACCAAAGTTATTGCCTTGGGCCAGAATATCGTGCAACACCTGAAAATTGCTGGACTCATCAACAAAGAAGTTTATAAAACCGGGGCCGGCTATTTCAACCTTGACGATATCAGTAGTGTCGGGCAGAGCATCGACGATTTGCTGGGCGATGACGCGAGGGTTGGATTTCAACGGCTTGGCCAGCGTCATGGCAATATTGCTGGCGAAATCGCCGTGAGCTTTATCGCGAGCGTGCTCCACCTGAATATTCGCTTCTAGATCCTCTGGCCAAGAGTGTGCACTGCGCAGTGTTTGCAGGGCCTGACGGATATGTTCGGCGACTTTCTCTTTCATGGCGTGGGGGCAGCTCTCTGGGCAAAAATCAGGGCCGCGTATTATCGCTGTTTAAATGGCTGGCGGCTAGCCCGAAAAATTCACTGGTAATGGCATGATCTAGAACAGGTCGATTGGGTCAACATCCACCGACCAGCGCAGGCTGTGGTGTTTTTGCAATTGGTCACCGTAGTGACAGGCGATGTGGAGTTGGCGGTGGAGTTGCGGACGGCTGCTGGCTTGCAGTATCAGCGCGGCGCGGAAGCGTCCGGCTTTGCGAGTCATGGGCGCGGGCAGCGGGCCGACGGCGCTCCATTCCGGGGTTCCCGGATCTAAATGGACGCGAATCTCACTGAGAAAATCCTCTGCACTGGCGAGACTACTGGCATCGGCGCGAATCACGGCACTGAAGCTGACCGGTGGCAGGCTGAATAATTGCCGTTCCGCCAATAATTGCTTGGCAAAGGGAGCGTAGCCCGCATGAACCAGCGCCAATAGCGCGGGGTGATCGGGGCAATGGGTTTGAATCAGTACTTTGCCCGCTTTTTCGGCCCGCCCCGCCCGCCCGGAAACCTGCACTAAAAGTTGGCCGCTGCGCTCTGGGGCGCGGAAGTCGGCGCTGAACAGGCCGCCGTCAATATCGACAATGCCGACGAGGGTGACATCGGGGAAGTGGTGGCCTTTGGCGAGCATTTGGGTGCCGACCAGAATGCTAGGTTCGCCACTGCGAATGCCGTCAACCAAGCTTTGCATACTGCCCTTGGCCGAGGTGGTGTCGCGGTCGATGCGGATTACCGGCACCTCGGGAAAGTGGCGTTTTAAACTCAGTTCAAGCCGCTCGGTGCCCGGCCCTTGAAATATCAGCTGACTATTGTGGCACTGGGGACACACTGTTGGTAGGGCTTCGCGGGCGTCGCAATGGTGGCACCGCAATTCGCGACGGCCAAAATGGGCGGTCATTTTAGCGTCGCAGGACTGGCAGTTGGCGACCCAGCCGCAGCCGTGACATTGCAGCAGTGGCGAAAACCCCCGCCGATTGAGAAAAATCAAAACCTGATTGCCCGCTGCCAATGTTTCGCTGACGTTATCAAGTAAGTTTTTGCTTAGGCCTTCATCCAGCGGCTGTTGGCGAATATCGAGTAAGCGTACCTCGGGTGGACTGGCGTTACCGGCCCGTTCGCGCAGATGCAGAGTTTGATAGCGGCCCTGGGCGGCATTGTGCAAGCTGTCTAAGCTGGGCGTGGCGCTGCCAAGAATCACCGGGCAGCTATGGTCGGCGGCGCGTTTAACGGCGATATCTCGCGCTGAATAGCGCCAGCCATCTTGCTGTTTGTAAGAGGCGTCGTGTTCTTCGTCGACAATCACCAAGCCGAGTTGGTGGAAGGGGGTAAATACTGCTGAACGGGTGCCAAGCAAAATTTGGCATTGGCCACTGCGGATATCCTGCCAGTTGCGCAGGCGTTCGCCATCGCTTAGTCCCGAGTGCAGGGTAACTACTTGGCCGGGAAAGCGCTGTTCAAAGCGCTCTAGAGTTTGCGGGGTCAGGCCAATTTCGGGGATGAGCGCCATCACCTGCTCGCCGCGGGCTAGGCACTGCTCAATAGCGCGCAAATACACCTCGGTTTTGCCGCTGCCGGTAACGCCGTCCAGTAAAAAACGGGCAAAACTGCCTAGCTCAGCGGTAATGGCGCTGACTGCCAGCTGTTGTTCGTCGTTAAGTGTTGGTCCCGGCGTGCAGGGCAGGGCGCGACTGGGCGCTGGAGTGGCGGCGGCTTGCAAATAGCTGCCAGAAATTAGGGCGCTAAGGACCGCATTGCTATAGCCGAGGTCTTTGATTTGACGACGGGATAATTGCCCTGCCTGTTTAAAAAGATCAAGTAGGCTGCGCTGTTGATGGGCGCGGGCCGGCAACTCGACAGGTGTTTCATCGGTATTGATTTGCCAGTACTGGGCGGGTTTTTCCTTGGCTTGGCTGGCTTTACGCAAAGCCACCGGCAAAATTTGCTGAAAGCAGTCGCCCACGGGGTGGTGGTAGTAGTCGGCAGCCCAGCGCGCCAGTTGCACAACATCGGCAGGGAGTAAGGCTTCGGCATCGAGTACTTTAAGCACGGCTTTGAGTTTGTTGGCGGCAATGTCGGTGCTGGCGTTGGTGTTGATCACGATGCCGACCAATTGCTGGCGGCCAAAGGGGATACTCACTCGTGAGCCCAGCTGGGGAAGGGTGCCAAGGCTGTCCGGCCACAAATAATCAAAGCCGCGACGCAGTGGGCAGGGGACGGCTATGGTGACGAGTTTGGACATATTAATAGCTGGGTCACTGCTTAAAACCATCAGTGTATAAGAATTTTGGATAGGTTAAGAGCGAAGAATTTATCGTGGTGCAGCGCGGTGCTTGCTTATTGGAGATATTCTGTTAACATTCGCCGCCTGAATTTCAAGCTGATTTTGAGGCTTGTAACTTGCGCGGTACTTGGCAAATGATCGAGTGGCGGCGTCTATTGAGGAAAGCATCATGAGAGCAGATATCCACCCAAATTATGTCGTCATGAGCGTGACGTGCAGCTGTGGTAACGCCTTTGAAACCCGTTCTACACTGGGTCAGGCATTACACGTTGACGTATGTTCAGCTTGTCACCCTTTTTACACCGGTAAGCAGAAAATGCTGGATACTGGCGGTCGTGTTGATAAGTTCCGCAAGCGTTTTGGTTCACGCGGTACAGTGGCAGCACCAGCAGCTACCGAGTAATTATTCGGTAGCGCTTTGTGGCTTGTTGATTAGGCTACACTAAGAAATGCCCGGTGCTGATATTGACCGGGCATTTTTGTTTGTGAGTTTTAACTGCTACTGGGTAGGCATATTGGGCTTGGGTTCGATTTGCTAAATCCTACATTGGGTGTTTTATCTCCGCCTGAGCTATGTTAATCATGGTTTATCAAATAGCTTGATAGTTTAGGGTGTTGAGATCCGCATTTCTTTCCGACGTTATTTTCTGCGCGGGTGGCATCAGGCAGAACTGGGATTGACATAACTTTGTCATATCGCTGTGATTGTTAGTAAGAAAACTTTTCTATATGCTTTCTCGCCTCTTCTGAGTAGGCAATAAAACCGGGAATTTTAGCATGTCCAAAGATGTGAAACAGGCGGCTCTGGATTACCACGCTCTTCCTACGCCGGGTAAAATCGGCATAGCCCTGACCAAACCAGCCGAAACCCAATACGATTTATCCTTGGCCTATAGTCCGGGTGTCGCTGAACCGGTTCGCGAAATTGCCAGAGACCCGGCCAATGCTTACAAATACACCAGCAAGGGCAATTTGGTTGCGGTGATATCCAATGGCACGGCTATTCTAGGCTTGGGTGATCTTGGCCCCTTGGCCAGTAAACCCGTCATGGAGGGCAAAGCTCTGTTGTTTAAGCGTTTTGCTGATATCGACTCCATCGATATCGAAGTGGATGCCGAAGACAGTCAGGCATTTATCGACACTGTTAAGCGTATTTCAATTACCTTTGGCGGCATTAATCTTGAAGACATCAAGGCGCCAGAGTGTTTTGAAATTGAGCGGGTGTTAAAAGAGCAGTGCGATATTCCGGTTTTTCATGACGACCAGCACGGCACGGCTATCGTTACCGCGGCCGGAATGCTCAATGCCTTGGAGATTCAGGGCAAGAACATTGAAACTGCCACGGTGGTTTGCCTAGGTGCCGGTTCGGCGGCAATCGCCTGCATGAAGTTACTGGTGAGTCTTGGCGCGCAATACCAAAACATATATATGCTTGATCGCAAGGGCGTGATTTATACCGGCCGCGATGGTATTAACGAATACAAGGCTGAGTTTCAGAATGATAATGGCGCGCGTACTTTAAGTGATGCCATTAAAGACGCTGATGTCTTTGTAGGCTTATCTGGAGCGGATTTACTGAGTGCCGATATGCTGCGCTCAATGGCGCCAAAGCCGATTGTTTTTGCCTGCTCAAACCCTGATCCGGAAATTCAGCCAGAATTGGCATGGTCGGTGCGAGATGATTTGATTATGGCGACAGGTCGCTCGGATTACCCCAATCAGGTCAATAATGTCTTGGGCTTTCCCTTTATTTTCCGCGGCGCTTTGGATGTGCGTTCATCAGCGATCAATGAAGAGATGAAAATTGCCGCGGTGCACGCTATTCGCGAATTGGCCAAAGAGCCGGTGCCGCAAGTGGTTATCGATGCCTGTGGCGTGGATGAGTTAAGCTTTGGTCCTAACTATATTATTCCCAAGCCGGTTGATCGTCGCTTGCTGGGTAAGGTCTCAGCAGCTGTGGCGCAAGCCGCGATAGACAGTGGTGTGGCGCAGTTACCCTACCCTGCACATTATCCGCTGAGCTAGGTTCTAGTCTTGGTCGTGAAAACCGCCCCCGCTTTGCGGCTGGGCGGTTTTTTTATGCCTTTGGTTTTGATGCGCCACGGATCAAATTTTGCGCGAAAAACCCCTTTGCCATGCGGAGGGGAGGGGGTCAAAGCCCATTTCGCTGAATAATTTTTATAATGTAATCCCGCAGCCATTGGTGAGCGGTGTCATCGGTGGCGCTGCGGTGCCAATACATCACCAGCTCCAAAGCGGGTAGCTTCATGGGTGTCGCCATGCTGTGCAGGGGCAAAAACTGTTCAAAGCGGCGGGCCAGGTGGCGCGGTAAGGTCAGCAGTAAATCCGAATTGGCAACAACGTGGCTGGCCGAGTAATAACTCTGGCCGCGCAAGCTAATGTCACGGTTTAAACCCTTGCGATTCAATGCCACATCTTCCAAAACCGGTCCTCGGCTGCGGCTGGAAACAGAAATGTGTTTTGCCTGTAAGTAGGTTTTTAGAGTTAGTACGGTATCTTGCAGTGGGTGGTCTTTGCGCATCATCACGCAAAGCTCGTCTTTAAACAGCGGTAGCTGTTGAATGCTTGGGTCGAGTGCTTGGGGGATGTCCACGGCGATGGATATTTCACCACTGATAAGCTGCCGACCGAGCTGGTCACGTTGCAAGCGTTGACTTTGCAGTCGTATCTCTGGGGCGAGTTGCTGCAGTTGGGCGACCAGTTCAGGCAGTGCCACAAACTCGGTGGTGTCTCCCATGCTCAGCACAAAGCGCCGTTTGGAGGTGGCGGGGTCGAATTGCTGGCCACGATGTAAACTTTCTTGAAGTGCAGTCAGTGAGTTACTGATATCACCTGCTATGCTGTCTGCAAGCGGTGTGGGAGCGATATTGCGGCCACGCCGTACAAATAGTGGGTCGTCAAAGTGCTCGCGAAGTCGCGCCAGGGCGTTGCTAACGGCGGGCTGGGTGATGTGCAGGTCTGTTGCGGCCTCGGTCAGTGAGCCGGCGCGATAGACCGCGTCAAAAACTTTAAATAGATTCAGGTCCATAGCGCCTCTTGATGACTTAATTCATTCATAGTGGTGATGATATGGTATTTATATAATAAATAAGACTGATATATAAGAAGGCCTTATATTAAGTGGATAAATTGAGGAGAGAAACCATGGATTTTAGCCATAGTCAGCGTTGTCAGGATTTGATCGTTCAGGTTCGCAGTTTTATTCGCGATAAAATTGAGCCAATAGAAGAAGAAATTCATCACCAGATGCGGGCTAAGAACAATGGTGGTGACTGGACTAAATGGCAGATACCTCCGCAGTTGGAATCACTAAAAGCCGAGGCGCGCGAGCAGGGTTTATGGAATCTTTTCTTGCCGGACCCCGAGCGCGGTGCTGGCCTGAAAACAATTGAGTATGCGGCCTTGGCTGAAGAAATGGGCCGGTCTTTTATTGCACCGTCGATTTTCAACTGTAATGCCCCGGACACCGGCAATATGGAAGTGCTGTGGAAATACGGTACTGAAGAGCAAAAGCAACGTTGGCTGGAGCCGCTGCTGGAAGGTAAAATCCGCTCGGTGTTCTTTATGACTGAGCCTGAAGTGGCGTCTTCTGACGCGACTAATATGGAAGCCAGTATTGTGGTGGACGGTGATGATTTAATCCTTAACGGCAAAAAATGGTGGTCGAGCGGGGTGGGTGATCCGCGCTGTGAAATTGGTATTTTTATGGGTGTAAGCGACCCGGATGCGGCCCGTCACAGTCGTCACTCCATGGTGTTGGTGCCAATGAAAACGCCTGGCGTGACCATCAAGCGCATGCTGCCGGTATTCAATGCCTATGATGAGCCGGAAGGTCACGGTGAGGTGTGGTTTGAAAATGTGCGGGTAGCTAAGTCTAATTTAATATTGGGTAGTGGTCGGGGTTTTGAAATTGCTCAGGGTCGCCTTGGCCCCGGTCGTATTCACCATTGTATGCGGGCCATTGGTGCTTCAGAAAAAGCACTGGAATTAATGGTTAAGCGTGGCTTGCAGCGAGTTGCTTTTGGCAAGCCGTTGATTAATTTGGGCGGTAATCAGGAGCGTATTGCCGACCTACGCATTGCCATAGATCAGGCTCGCTTGCTGACCTTGTATGCGGCATGGAAGATTGACCAGGTGGGTGCTCTGGCTGCCTTGACGGAAATTTCTGCCATTAAAGTCGTGGCGCCGAATGTTTTGCAGAATGTTGTTGATGCCGCCATTCAAATGCACGGTGGTGCGGGTGTCTCGAATGACACGCCGCTGGCCTCTATGTTTGCGATGGCTCGAGTGTTACGCCTTGCTGACGGCCCGGATGAAGTGCACCGGGGTATGATTGCGAGAAGGGAAATAGCCAAATACAAATAATGGCGACTGGCGCCAAGCTTGATGTTAGGCGCCGCACTTGGAAATTAGAAGGCTAGGGGCAAACGGTTTATGGGTTCAAAGCGGGTTTTTATTACTGGTGGCGCGTCAGGTTTAGGGCGGGCATTGGCGAATTGTTTTGCCGATGCAGGCTATAAAGTTTGTATTGGTGATGTTGATGATGGTCGCGGTGCAGAAGTATTGGCGGAATTACAGGCCAAGACCACGGCGCATTACTGCCACTGCGATGTGACTCAAGAGAGTGCTTTGCAAGCAGCGGCCGACTGGCTGAAGAGCGAGTGGGGTGGCGTGGATGTGGTGATTAATAATGCCGGCGTGGCCTCGGCGGGTAGCATTACCGAATTCCCTCTGGTCGATTGGGAATGGATTATGAATATCAATGTGCTCGGTGTGGTGCGCGGATGCAAGGTGTTCGCTACGCTGATGCAGGAGCAGGGCAGTGGTCATTTGGTAAATGTGGCGTCGTTGGCGGGTTTGGTTTCAGCACCCAAAATGTCCTCTTACTGCGCGACCAAAGCGGCCGTGGTGGCCATATCTGAAGTGTTGTCAGTGGAGTTAGATCAGGACAATATTGCCGTCTCGGTGGTGTGTCCAAGCTTTTTCCGTACTAATTTAGCTGACACGGCACGGGCTTCTGATGCGGCCTCGCAGGCGGCGACCCAGCGCTTGGTGAATAAAGCCAAGCTTGGCGCTGACGAGATTGCCGCGCGGGTATTTGATTCAATTCAAAAGCGCGAATTTTATATTTTACCCCATCCCGAAGGCCGATCTGCTTGGCGGCTTAAGCGTTGGTTGCCCTATTCTCGCTTCCGTGCACTGATGATCAAACGCACCTCGAAAATGATGGTTAAGCGCAATGCCTGAATCTCAAGCAATGGTTGATGTTGCTGGCAGCGTGCGCAGTGGTGAAGAGTTGGATATTGCGGCAGTGGACGCTTGGCTTAAACCGCGGATCGACGGTTTGCAGGGTGAGCCGCAGCTTACCCAGTATAGCGGCGGCGCATCCAATTGGACTTACCGTCTGGAATATTCCAGTCACGATTTAATTTTGCGACGTCCCCCTAAGGGTACCAAGGCTAAATCCGCCCATGATATGGGACGGGAATTTAAGGTCCAGTCCGCGCTGGCACCGGTCTATCCCTATGTGCCGGAAATGCTCGCTTTTTGTGATGACGAGGCGGTGATTGGCTGCGATTTTTATGTAATGCGGCGTATCGAAGGTCTGATTCCACGCGCAAATATGCCCAAAGGCTTGATGCTCGACGAGGCGCAAACCCGTGATTTATGTGTGTCGATTATCGATAAACTGATTGCCCTACATCAAGTCGATTACCACGCCGCTGGATTAGACTCACTGGGCAAGGGTGAAGGATATTGTCAGCGCCAAGTGCAGGGCTGGAGCAGTCGCTACAGCAAGGCCAAAACTTGGAATGTACCCTCGTTTAAAAAGGTCATGAAGTGGTTGGACGCTAACACCCCAGAGGATATAAAAACCTGTGTGATCCACAACGATTACCGTCTGGATAATGCCGTACTGAATCCCGAGCAGCCCAGCGAAGTGTTGGGTATTTTAGATTGGGAAATGGCCACCTTGGGCGATCCGTTAATGGACTTGGGCAGTGCGCTGGCCTATTGGGTACAGGCGGATGACGACAAAATGATGCGCAGTACTCGTCGCCAGCCGACGCATATTCCGGGGATGTTGAGTCGTCAAGAAGTGGTCGACTACTATTGCGATAAAATGGGTTTCACTACTGATAAATGGGCGTTTTACGAAGTTTTTGGACTATTTCGGCTGGCCGGAATCATTCAGCAAATTTACTACCGCTACTATCACAAGCAAACCAATAATCCGGCATTTAAAAAGTTTTGGTCGATTGTGTGGTACCTAGATCGTCGCTGTCAGCGCATTATTCGGCAGCAGTGCTGAGATGCCGGCGATTTATCTTATTCGTCACGGTCAGGCGTCTTTTGATGCAGAAGATTACGATCAGTTATCTGCTTTAGGTATGCGCCAATCCACCCATCTGGGTGAAGTTTTCGCGGCGCAGGGCCTGGCCCCTAACAGTGTGATTTGCGGCGGTATGCTTCGCCATCGGCAGACCGCTGACAAGTGTTTGGCGGGCTTAAATGTTTCGGTCGACGAGCTGCCTTGGCGAGACGATAGCGATTGGAATGAATACGATCATACTGCCCTGCTGCAAGCCTATACCAATCAGCCGGGTAAGGCCGACGAACTGATGGCGGACATGTCGGGGGATAATCCCCGTGGCGGATTTCAGCGCCATTTCGCCGAAGCCATGAGTCGCTGGGTTGACGGTAATCACGATGCTGATTACCCCGAAACCTGGTCTGCATTTTGTGATCGGGTCGAGCGTGCCTTGGCGACGGCAGTTCAGGGTAACAAAGGTAATGTGTTTGTATTTACCTCGGGCGGTGCAGTCTCGGCCGTGTGCCGAAAATTATTAGGTTTAAGTAATGCCAATGCGGCGCAGTTAAGTTGGCAGCTGGCCAATGCCGCCTATAGCAAAGTTATCGCCGGTTCAGCCGGTCTGAATTTGGCCAGTCTCAATGAACACAGTCACTTCGATGGTCGCTATCGCGGGCTATTAAGTCATCGTTAAATCCTATTTTTGAATGGAATACTTATGCGTAAAAATATTTTAATTACTGGCGCCAGCTCCGGTCTTGGCGAGGGTATGGCCCGAGAATTTGCTGCTATGGGCTGTAATCTTGCCTTGTGTGCGCGGCGACTAGAGCCCATGCAGGTATTAAAAGTAGAGTTGGAAGCAGCAAACCCGAGCATTAAAGTCTTTATTCGCGAGCTGGATGTCTGCGACTTTCCCAAAGTGTTCGAGGTGTTTAAGGCCTTTCGCGATGATATGGGCAGCCTAGACCGGGTAATTGTGAATGCCGGTATGGGTAAGGGTGCCTCTCTCGGTACAGGGCATTTTGAGGCAAATAGGCAAACCGCAGAAACCAATTTTGTTGGCGCGCTGGCGCAATGTGAGGCAGCGATGGAAATATTTCGCGCTCAGAATAGCGGCCATTTGGTGACTGTGTCGTCGATGAGTGCGGTGCGTGGCAACGCAAGAGCGATCACCGTTTACGGCGCAAGCAAGGCTGGTCTGCGCAATATGACCGAAGGTATTCGTGCCGATGTGATGAATACCCCCATTAAAGTCAGCTGCATACTACCGGGCTTTATTCTTACTCCGATAAATGCGGGGCTGAAAAAAGCGCCGCTGCGAGTCGATCTTGCCACGGGGTGCAAAGCACTTGTGAGGGCCATTGAAAAAGAGCCCGCCGAAGCTAAAGTACCAAGGTGGCCCTGGGTGGCGGTCGGTTTGGCGATGAAGATTATGCCCTTAAGTGTCGTGTCAAAACTGACCTAATAGACTGCTAGGAAGTCGAGTGTTTGACGGCCAGCTTCCTAACAGCGCCGGCTCTCAGGCCTTTAAGGTTTTTACGCCCTCAGCCGTCCCCAGCAACAATACATCCGCCGGCCGACAGGCAAACAAGCCATTGCTCACCACGCCGGTGATGTTGTTAATGGCTTCTTCGGTTTTGCGCGGGGTGGCAATCATAAAGTCATAGACATCGAGAATGATATTGCCGTTATCGGTAGTAACGCCTTCTCGATAGACGGGGTTGCCGCCGAGTTTAACCAGTTCTCTGGCCACATAGCTGCGAGCCATGGGAATGACTTCGACGGGCAGGGGGAAGCTACCCAGTTGATCGACCAGCTTGCTGCCATCGGCAATGCAAATAAATTCCTTGCTGGCGGCGGCCACGATTTTTTCACGAGTGAGGGCCGCACCGCCGCCCTTGATCAGTTCCAATCGGTCATTGCTCTCGTCGGCGCCATCAACATACACCGCGATGCTGCCACAGGAGTTTAGCTCCAAAACTTCAATGCCATGTTTGCGCAATCTGGCGGCGGAAGCCTCTGAGCTGGCAACGGTGCCTTTGATGTCATCTTTAAATTGGCCGAGTAAATCGATAAAAAAATTGGCGGTGGAGCCGGTGCCCACGCCGATGATTTCACCATTGAGGATAGCGGGCTTGATGTGGTCGATTGCGGCTTGAGCAACCGCAAGTTTTAGCTCATCTTGTGTCATCGTAGGCCCTTGCTGTGAGTGAGGATTGAATTCTCGGCTGAGGCGGGGATTATAAAATTCGCAGCGGGGAATTGCGAGGTGCAATTGGCGGGAGAGGACACTAGCCCCAAGGATTGCTGCGCTTTGTGCCCAGACGCGGTAGACTGATCAGCATGTATTTTAGCGTCAAACCACCGCTTGGCGTGATATTGGAGATTGCTGAAGGCTATGCCGCAAAGTTATATAAAGAAAATTCTCAAAGCGCGAGTTTACGATGTGGCGATAGAGTCGCCTGTTGACGAAATGCCATTACTGGCCAAGCGACTTGATAATCATATTTTACTTAAGCGCGAGGATTTACAGCCGATCTTCTCCTTTAAGCTGCGCGGCGCCTATAACAAGATGATCAGCCTCAGTGAGGAAGATCGTCGCAAGGGTGTGATTGCGGCCTCGGCTGGTAATCACGCCCAGGGTCTGGCACTTGCCGCCTTAAAATTGGGCGTCAAAGCCACCATTGTGATGCCCAAAACCACACCGCAAATCAAAGTGGATGGGGTGCGCTCCCGTGGCGGTAAAGTTATATTGCACGGCGACACCTATGACGAAGCCTCGATCTACGCCCAAAAACTGGTTGCTGAAAAAGGTATGGTCTATGTCCATCCCTATGACGATCCAGAAATCATCGCAGGGCAAGGCACGGTGGGTATGGAAATTCTACGTCAAGTGACTGGCCCTCTCGATGCGGTGTTTGTACCTGTGGGTGGCGGCGGTTTGGCGGCGGGAGTGGCGGCCTATATCAAATATGTGCGTCCCGAGGTGAAAGTCATCGCGGTAGAGCCAGAGGATGCTGCTTGTTTGAAGCTGGCACTGGAAAAGGGTCGCCGCGCCAAGTTGGCTGAAGTCGGTATATTTGCAGATGGTGTTGCGGTCGCGCAAATCGGCAAGGAGACCTTTAGGGTATTGCGCAAAACCATCGACGGCGTGATCACCGCCACTACTGATGAAATCTGTGCAGCCATCAAGGATATCTTTGACGACACACGCTCGATCGCTGAGCCTGCCGGGGCTTTGGCGTTAGCGGGTTTGAAAAAGTACGTTGAGCAAAATAATTGCAGTGGCCAAACCCTGTTGGCTATCGACAGTGGTGCCAATACTAATTTTGATCGCCTGCGTTATATCGCTGAGCGAACCGAAATTGGTGAACAGCGTGAGGCCATTCTGAGCGTCACCATTCCTGAGCGGCCCGGCAGTTTTAAACAATTTTGTGGCGCTTTGGGGCGACGCAATATCACCGAGTTTAATTACCGCTACAGCGATGATCGCGATGCCCAGATATTTGTTGGGGTGTCAGTGGCGGCGGGTGGTGGTGATCGCACTGAATTGGTGGCTGCGCTGCAGAAACTGGATTATCCGGTGGCAGACTTCACCGACAATGAAATGGCTAAACTGCATATTCGCCATATGGTCGGCGGTCATCGGTCGGCGTCAGTGACAAGTGAGTTGTTGTATCGCTTTGAATTTCCCGAGCGGCCAGGCGCTTTAATGAATTTCCTCACCAAATTGGGTAACCGCTGGAATATCTCTTTATTCCATTACCGCAATCACGGCGCGGCCTATGGTCGAGTCTTGGTGGGCTTGCAGGCGGAAGCTAAAGAGCGCAAAGAGATTGATGCGTTTCTAAATCAATTGGCCTACCCCTATCATGAAGAGACGGATAACCCGGCTTACAAGCTGTTTTTAAGCTGAGTTGTTTCGCTTGCCAGCATTGCCGCGAGGGATGATGATGGCCTTGTCGGTGACAATCAGGTCCAGCGGCACATCCCATTGCTCGCTGGGCAGTTCGTCGAGTTGCTGGCAGTGATGGGCGATGCCGATTAATAAGGGTCTTTGGCCTTTCCTGTGTTTTTTGAACGCAAAAGCGCGGTCGTAAAAACCGCCGCCCATCCCCAAACGTCTCCCCATGCGGTCAAATCCCGCTAGTGGCAATAATACAATATCGAGCTTTTCGGCCGCGCGGCGGCAATGTCGCAAGCCCATGGGTTCGCCAATTCCGTAGCGATTGTCATGCAGTGTCTGGCGGTGGTGGTAGCGCCTGAATTCCATACTCTTTTGGCCGCTGCCGAAATCAATGCGTGGCAAATAGCATTGTCTGCCCTGTAATCCGGCCATTCTTAGCAGTAGTGCGGGAGAAATTTCGCCGTCGTTGGCGCTATAAGCGGCAATATGGCGAGCTTTTCGGTATTGGGGTAATTGTATTAGGCGTTTGCAAAGTGCTTGGGCGGCGAGATGTTGCTGGGCACTGGAGAGTTGTTGGCGACGTTCGCGGAGGCTGCGGCGGAGTTGGCTTTTTCGCGCTGTATTCATGTCCGCAGTATTCGTTAAGAATAGGAAAAAAAAGCCCCAAGATACCGCTGGCCGCGTGGCCCTTGAACCCAGCGGTTCAAGGTGGAGCACTCTGCAAGATTTTTAGGCTTTCCGACAAGCGGACATGCACACCAATCTTAGCGAAAGCGCTCCGGGTATAGAAGCATCGGCTCAGGGGTCTAGACGGCCTAGCAAATATCCCAGGGTGGCCTTTAGTATAACCCTGCCTACTTGGCAATAATAGGGCGTAGGCAGGCTTGTTTTATAGGGGATTTAACTGATATCCAATTGCCGACAACGGTGCATGGTTTCTTCGATTTTGTTGCTAATCCGATTGACAGCAGCGACTTCATCTTCACTTGGGGTGGCATTCTTTTTACCCTGCAGCATTTCATAACTGATATTGAGTGCGGCCATGACGGCAATACGCTCAAGACCAATGACTTTACCGGAGGTGCGAATACCGCGCATTTTCTGATCGAGAAACTGGCTCGCTTGCATTAACGCTAGCTGTTCTTCCGGCGGGCAGGAGACTTGGTAGTCTTTATCGAGAATTTTTACGCTAATGGTTGGGGTGCTCACGATTCTTTCTCCAGCGCGCGCAGTCGTTGAATCATAGATTCAATTTTGGCGCGGGCAATATCGGTTTTTTCAATTAGCTGTTCGCGTTCAGTTCTCCAGTGCCGGGCATCTGCTTTGAGGGCGCGATTTTCCTTGTCTAATTGTTCACACAACTGGACAAGCTCGTCCACTTTTCGTTCCACTTGTTGCAGCTGTCGCTCATCCATTGTCAGATCGCGTCCGTACCCAGAAATTGAATGGAATATAGTAGAGTGCGGCTAACGCACGGGTCAATGGAATTCATTGCGGCTTAAAACCGTCTGTTGCCACAGAAAGATGCTATTCCTATTCGATTTTATCCCGGCGCGGCGCTACCATTGTGAGCTTATGTGTATTTACGGATTTTGCCATGACTGCCAGTTTACAGCACGACGACCTTGCCAATCTTTTTCTCAGTCTAGGAGCCTTGCAGCCGCCAGCTGAATTACACGGCTATGCGGCGGGGTTTATCTCCTTGGGTGGACGTTTACAGCAAGAGGGCTGGCTGCAACATTGCATTGATTTACTGGACTGCGAAGATCCCAATCCGGAGCAAAGCGATATGCTGTATACCGTCTATTGCGCGGCGCTGCTGGCAATGGAGTCGGATGATATGGATTTGGAGCTGCTGCTTCCCGATGATGAATTTGACTTAGATCAGCGTATTGCCAGTTTGGGGCAGTGGTGTCAGGGCTATTTGACCGGCTTCGCGATGGCGGGCAAACAGCGCAGCGCCGATCAGGATTACTCCGCCGACTTGAGTGAAGCGATTAGCGATATTGCGGCTATTGCCCAAGTGTCTGCCGATGAAAGTGAGGAAGAAGAGGGCGAGCAGGATTATTTTGCGGTGTGCGAATACGTGCGGGTGGCAGCCATGACGATTTTTATCGAGTGCAATGACACCGATATCAAAGCGGTGCCGCCTGAGGGCAGTGAGCGCTTACATTAACGTGGCGAACAGCCTGCTGTGATAAGCTCGCTGTAACCGGAGAACCAAGAGAGCATCATGACGATAAGTAAGCAAGAGTTTGCCCGCCGCCGCATAAGTCTGATGGCGATGATGGAGCCAGGCAGTATCGCGATAGTGCCTTCAGCCAAAATGGTGGGGCGCAATAGCGATACCGAATACCCTTTTCGTCAGGACAGTGATTTCTATTATTTAAGTGGTTTTGATGAGCCCGATGCGGTGCTGGTCTTGCTGCCGGGGCGAGCGAACGGTGAGTTTGTGTTGTTCTGTCAGGATCGCAATCCGGCGATGGAATTGTGGACTGGTTATCGTGCCGGACCGGAGGGTGCTTGCAGTGCTTACGGCGCCAATGATGCCTTCCCCATTAGCGATATCCACGATATTCTGCCTGGCTTGCTCGAAGGTCGGCAGCGGGTGTATTACGCCATGGGTCGTCACACCGAGTTTGATCAGCAAGTGATGCAGTGGGTGAATGTGATTCGCTCAAAAGTACGTCAGGGCGCACAACCCCCGGGTGAGTTTGTGGATTTAGATCATCATTTACACGATTTGCGCCTCTTTAAATCGGCGGCAGAAATTAAGTTAATGCGCCGCGCCGGTGAGATTTCTGCCCAGGCCCATATCCGTGCAATGCAGCACTGTCGCCCCGGCGTTTATGAGTACCAGTTAGAGGCGGAAATTCTCCATGAGTTTGGCCGCAATGGTGCGCGCTACCCGGCGTACAGCAGCATAGTAGGTGCGGGAAAAAATGGCTGCATTCTGCACTATATTGAAAACCGCAGCGAAATTCGCGATGGCGATTTGGTCTTGATCGACGCCGGTTGTGAGTTGGAGTATTACGCGGCGGATATTTCCCGAACCTTCCCGGCCAATGGCCGTTTTTCACCAGAGCAGCGCGCTCTTTACGATGTGGTGCTGGCATCCCAAAAAGCGGCCTTTGTGGTGATCAAAGCCGGTAATCACTGGAATCAAGCCCACGAAGAAACGGTGCGGGTAATTACCCAGGGGCTGGTGACGCTGGGTTTGTTAAAAGGCGACACTCAAGATTTGATCGCAACTGAGGCCTATAAAGCTTTTTATATGCACCGCGCCGGTCATTGGCTGGGTATGGATGTGCATGATGTTGGTGACTATAAAATCGGCGGCGAGTGGCGAGTGCTGGAAGAGGGCATGGTCTTGACCGTGGAGCCAGGTATTTATGTGGCGCCGGATAATACCGCTGTTGACGCGAAATGGCGGGGCATCGGCATCCGTATTGAGGATGATGTGGTAGTGACCAAGGACGGCTGCGATATTCTGACCTCGGCGGTGCCCAAAGAAGCGGATGAGATTGAAGCGCTGATGGCGGAGGCCAGTCTTGCCACGCACTGATTACGATGTGGTCATTGCTGGCGGCGGCATGGTCGGTGCCAGTTTGGCGCTAAGTTTGCACGCCCACAGCAATGGCCGTTTACGGGTTTTAGTGGTCGAGAGCTTTGCTCTGCCGCCATTGGCCGAGGGTGGTAAGCCCGCTTATCGACCCAGCTTTGATGCTCGTTCTACTGCTTTATCCTACGGCAGTCGGCAACTTTATGAAGCTCAGGGGGTTTGGTCTTTATTAAAAGAGCATATTGCCACTATCTCCCAAGTGCATGTTTCTGATCGCGGCCATTTTGGCAGTGTGTTGATGGATGCTAGCAAGGAGAACTGGGATGCGCTGGGCTATGTGGTTGAGAATGCTTGGTTGGGCAATGTCTTACTGAATCATCTGCGCCAAAATACGGCGGTGGACTTTGTCTCGCCAGCGGCGGTGACGGATATTACGGTGCTTGAGTCGAGTGCGGTACTGACTATTCGTGAAGGCGACAGCAGTCGTGACATCAGCACCCAGTTGGTGGCCGTCGCCGATGGCGCGGATTCGGGTTTACGTGCCAAATTGGGTATTGCTGCGAACGTGTCGGATTACCATCAGTACGCGGTGATTGCCAATGTCGCTACCGAAAACCCCCATGGCGGCTGCGCCTACGAACGCTTTACTGAGCGTGGACCGCTGGCCTTGTTGCCGCTATTGCCCGATGAGCAGGGACAGTCTCGCTCGGCGCTGGTGTGGACTTTCCCCGAAGCCATGGCAGAAGAAGTGATGGCGTGGTCCGATGCAGAGTTCTTGGCGGAATTGCAGCGTAATTTTGGCTACCGACTGGGCCGCTTGCGCAAGGTCGGCCAGCGCAATAATTTCCCCCTCAAGTTAATGCAATCGGAAGAGCAGGTGCGCAGCCATATTGCGGTGCTTGGCAATGCTGCGCACTCTCTGCATCCGGTGGCAGGTCAGGGCTTTAATCTGGCGCTGCGCGATGTGGATTGCCTGAGTAAATTACTCGCGGAGGCTCAGCTCGCTGGCCGAAATTTAGGGGATATGGGACTTTTGCAGACTTATGTACAGCGTCAGGATATTGATCAGCGTGTCACCACGGTCTTCTCGGACCAGCTCACTCACGTATTCAGCAATCGCAAGCCGGTGCTGAGTTTAGTGCGTAATTTGGGGCTGTTATTTTTGGATGTCACGCCAGCCGCTAAATCGCGGTTTGTGGCAAGGGCTGCGGGTATTATGCCCGGCTCAGCAGCGGAGTAAATTCATGTCAGCCAGTGCAATTGCAGAATACGATCTTATTATAGTCGGTGCAGGTTTGGCCGGGGCTGCCCTGGCGCTGGCAGTGGCGGATTTACCCCTTAAAGTGGCGCTGGTAGAAGCCCAGCCGGTGCGCGAGGGTTGGCCGCCGCTGGAAGACAGCGTGTTTGATTATGATGCCAGAGTCAGCGCGCTGACGGAGGCCTCTAGAGAATTTTTAGAGGGGCTGGGAGTATGGTCAGATATTCAAACTCGTCGCGCCTGCGCCTATACCGATATGGAGGTCTGGGATGGGGAGGGCACTGGACGGATACATTTTGCCGCCAGTGAAGTCAATCGCCCAGCGTTGGGCCATATTGCTGAAAATCGCTTGCTGAATGCGGCCCTGATTAATGGCCTGCGTGAAAATGGACGGGCGCAATGTTATTTCGCTGCGCCTGTGGCTTCTATGGACCGTCAGTCCGGCGGTGTGGCCTTGACGCTGGAAAACGGCAAGGTGTTACGCAGCCCGGTGGTAGTCGCGGCCGATGGTGCTAATTCACGCATTCGCGACTGGGCCGGTTTTGTGACCCGAGAGTGGGATTACCATCATCACGCTATTGTGGCCACGGTGGAAACCGAACAAGGTCACGATAACACCGCCTGGCAGCGCTTTTTACCTGAAGGGCCATTGGCGTTTTTGCCGCTGCCAGACGCGGATGGCGAAAATCGCTACTGCTCGATTGTGTGGTCGGCGCTGCCGGAGTTTAGTGCGCAATTAATGGCCATGGACGACGAGGCTTTTTGTCGCGAGTTGGGCGCAAAATTTGAACATCGTTTAGGTAAGGTCCTTGCCAGCAGCAAGCGCTTTAGCTTTCCGTTGCGTCAGCGCCATGCCGCGGACTATGTCAGCGATGGCGTGGTCTTACTGGGTGATGCTGCGCACACCATTCACCCGTTGGCTGGTCAGGGTATTAATTTGGGTTTTCAAGATGCCATGGTCTTGGCCGAAGAATGCCGTCGCGCCTGCGAACGCTCTTTGTCGTTGACTGAATCGGGGGTTTTAGGTCGCTACCAGCGCCGCCGCAAAGGCAGCAATCTGGCGATGATGGCAATGATGGAGGGCTTTCAGCATTTATTTGAAACCCCCGCGATGCCGCTGCGCTTGCTGCGTAATACCGGCATGCGCTGGTTGAATAATGCGCTGCCCTTAAAACGGCAAATTATTGCCAAGGCGATGGGTTTGTCCGGGCCCTTATAATGTCTTGCGCTTAATCTTTAAGCACAAATAGCGCGGAAGTGATTGAGAAATTTAATGATAATAATTATCATCTACACCTGAATTTTTTAGGAGGCTTGGATGATGCGGAAACTGGTGGCACTCATTGTGGTGGCTTTGATGGTGGTGGCCTGCGGTCGTTCTGAGGGCCCAGGCGATGAGGCTGCAGGCCCTGAGCTGATTGTCTACAGTTCCCGTATTGAGCAATTGATTAAACCCATATTTGACGATTTCACCCAGGAAACGGGCATCCGAATTCGCTATGTCACCGACGATGCCGGTCCGCTATTGGCGCGCTTGCAAGCCGAAGGCGACAATTCTCCCGCCGATATGCTGATTACAGTGGATGCCGGTAATCTCTGGCAGGCCGCGAATGTCGGGGTTTTGCAGCCTATCCAGTCAGAAACCCTCAATACCAATATCCCTGCGTCGTTACGCGATGAACAAGGTCGCTGGTATGGCTTGTCGATTCGCGCGCGCACCATTGTTTATGCCGGCGATCGGGTTAAGCCCGAAGAACTGTCCAGTTATGAAGCATTGGCTGGGCCGCAGTGGTCGGGCCGCCTGTGTTTGCGTACTGCCAAAAAAGTCTATAACCAGTCGCTGGTGGCCAGCATGATTGTTGCGCTTGGCGAAGCCAAGGCGGAGCAGGTGGTGAAAGCTTGGGTAGACAATTTGGCGGTCGCGCCCTTTGCTAGTGACAATAAAGTGGTTGAGGCCATCGATGCTGGGCAATGTGATGTGGGCTTGGTGAATACCTATTATTTGGCGCGAATGCTAGCGGACAATGCCGCGCTGCCAGTAGGCTTGTTTTGGGCCAATCAACAGGGCGAAGGTCCGGCCGGGCGCGGTGTGCATGTCAATATCTCTGGTGCCGGCATAACCAAAGCCAGTAAGCACAAGGCTGATGCCCTGCGATTATTGGAGTGGCTGTCGGGACCCAAGGCGCAATTCGATTTTGCCAGTTTGAATCAGGAGTATCCGGTTAATGATGCCACTGAGCCCTCAGATTTGATCAAACAGTGGGGCAGCTTCCGTGCCGATAGTGTGCCAATCAGCGAAGCCGGTCGCTTGCAGTCGGATGCGATTAAATTGATGGATCGGGCGGGCTACCGCTAAGTGTCAGTTTCCGAGGTGATGCAGGTGG
>JBLHPB010000027.1:0-26429 GCA_047624025.1 Zhongshania sp. | reverse complement strand
CAACGGCATAGCTGACCATGATGTCTTCAGTACGCCAACGGGGAATAAAGCGAAATTCGGCTAATAACTCAGCTAATTCGGGAAGGTAGTGGTCGACACTTTGCACCAGCAGCGTCCACTTCTCTTTTGGCAGCTGGGCAAAGTCAGCTGCTGTGAAGGGGCCGTGACGCAATTCCCAGCCGGCATCAGTTTCAATAATGATACGGCTATCAATGTCTTCTTCGCAGGCCAAACCGGCCAACTCATTACCATCCATCGGGGAGGTGAAATTGGGCAAGGCGGCTTTGAGTAGCATGGCTTTACGCTGCCAGACTTCGTTTAAAAACTGTTGCGGGTCGAAGTCTTGCAGCGCCATAGCAATCAGATCCGCTTAGCTTGAGCAACAGCGTTGCCGATATATTTGGCGGGTGTCAGCTCGCGCAATTCAGCCTTCGCGGCCTCGGGAATGTCCAGGGTCTCGACAAATTCCTTGAGAATCTCGGCGGTAATGCGCTGGCCGCGAGTGAGAGCTTTGAGCTTTTCATAAGGCTCTGCCACTGCGTAACGGCGCATCACGGTTTGAATTGGCTCAGCGAGAACTTCCCAGCTGTCATCGAGATCGGCGGCAATACGGCCGACATTTATTTCCAGCTTGCTCAGGCCTTTCATAGTTGCTGCATAAGCCATGGTGCTATAGGCAATACCCACACCCATATTGCGCAACACGGTGGAGTCCGTCAGGTCGCGCTGCCAGCGCGAGATAGGCAGCTTGGCTGCCAAATGATTGAGTATGGCATTGGCAAGACCAAGATTACCTTCGGAGTTTTCAAAGTCGATAGGATTGACCTTGTGAGGCATGGTGGAGGAACCAACTTCACCGGCAATGGTGCGCTGCTTGAAATATCCCAGGGAGATATAACCCCACATATCACGATCGAGATCGATCAAAATGGTATTGAAGCGTGCGATGGCGTCAAACAGCTCGGCAATATAATCGTGAGGCTCAATCTGAGTGGTGTAGCGGTTCCAGTTAATTCCCAGTTTATTAATGAATGCTTCTGCATGAGCTTCCCAGTCAATATTGGGGTAAGCCGACAGGTGGGCGTTATAGTTGCCTACCGCGCCATTGATTTTGCCCAACAGATCGACCTCGGCAATCACCTGGCGCTGGCGGCGCAAACGCGCCACTACATTGGCGAATTCCTTGCCCATGGTGGTGGGGCTGGCAGTCTGGCCGTGGGTGCGCGCCAGCATGGGGACTTCGGCAAATTCGTGAGCTTGTTCAGCCAGTTTATTAATGATGGTGTCTGTTTCTACCAGCAGTATTTCACGACCTTCACGCAACATCAGAGCGTGGGAGAGGTTATTGATATCCTCTGAGGTACAGGCAAAGTGAACAAACTCAGAGATGCCATCCAGTTCGACATTGCCGATGATGGCAGCTTTAATAAAGTATTCAATGGCTTTAACGTCGTGATTGGTAGTGGCTTCAATGTCTTTGACTTTTTGCGCAGCACTTTCATCAAAACCATTAATCAGCGCTTCCAGTACCGCGTTGGCATCGTCGCTGAGGGCTGGGACTTCTATCACTCCAGGGTTGGCTGCTAGAGCCTGTAGCCAGCGCACCTCGACGATTAGACGGTATTTAATCAGCCCAAATTCACTAAACACTGGGCGTAGGGCGGCAGTTTTACTGCCATAGCGGCCGTCGACCGGTGAAATTGCGGAAAGCGCAGATAAATCCATGTTCTATACCTTTCTATTCGGGCGGGCGGTTCGGAAAGCGCGCAATAATACACCAATTAATGAGGGATTTCAGTTTGCAGCAGCGCTTTAGTCCGGGCAAAAATAGCATTGCGGTGCACGACCAAGCGCCAGCGACTGCCACCAGCCTGACGCCACAAATAGGCCGCGCGGATAGCCGACAATAGCAGGGTGCGAATACGAGCCGCATTATTGGCGTTCTGCAGCTCCTGGGCGCTGCCCGCAATTTGGATACGGAAATTGTATTTAGAAACTGTATCTTGGTAAATTGATGAAAGAGATGAGCATAAGCTACTGATATCCAAGTCATTCATCATGTAGTTTTTGCTGGTGTGCTGAAGCCGGTTACGCAGTAGTGCCGAGGTGTCGTCGTCATTACGAAGCTTTTTTTGGAGATGCAGTACACCCAGGCAGTAGCGCATCACGTTGCGTCGCTCACCGTAATCATTACCGCTAAGGAGGTCACGTAAACCCCGTAGGCCTAATTCGAGGTTATCGATACCTCCGTAGGTCTCTTCAACCGTTTGCGAAGAGAAGGCAAATAGGCTTTTCACTGAAGCTTCCAAACCTTGGGGTTCGGCCTGACCGGAGCGCGCAATTTGATCAACCAGCATGGCGGCCTGCACAATCGCGGCTAGGGCCAATGTTTGCTGTCTTTCTAAGCTGGCTTTATCTTTTGGGGTTTTTCCTGGTGCTGGGTTTATCTCATCCATTAAAAATTGTATCCCGCTTCAATAACACCACCTCCAAGACAGATGTCTTGGAGGTAAAAAACCACCGATTGGCCCGGTGTAATGGCTCGCTGCGGCTCTCTAAAATGCACCTCAAAACCGCTTTCAGCAGCGTGAATAATGCAGTCCTGATCACTTTGCCGGTAGCGGGTTTTGGCTTTGCAAGAGTAGGGCAGGTCCGGGCTATGACCGCCAATCCAATGAATCTCGCCAAGCTTGAGCCCCTGCTTGAATAAAGCGGGATGCTGGCTACCCTGGGTAACGAGCAAAACATTGCGCTCCAAGTCTTTGTCCACCACATACCAGGGATCGTCGCCGCCACCTTTAACACCGCCAATACCTAGACCCTGACGCTGGCCAATGGTGTGGTACATCAAGCCGCTGTGTTGACCCATATCCATGCCATCTAGGTTTTCTATTCGACCGGGTTTGGCAGGTAAATACTGTTGTAAAAAGTCTTTAAAGCGCCGCTCGCCAATAAAGCAGATGCCGGTGCTGTCTTTCTTGTTGTGAGTAATCAGACCGTGTTCTTCCGCTAGGGCGCGCACGGCGGGCTTTTCCAATTCACCGACCGGAAACAGAGTTTTACTTAACTGTTTACTGCCGACGGCGTGAAGGAAGTAACTCTGATCTTTATTGGCATCTAGACCCTTGAGAAGTTGCGTGCCATATTCGTCATCACGGCGACGGGTGTAGTGACCGGTGGCGATATAGTCGGCCCCCAACACCAAGGCATAATCCAAAAAAGCTTTAAATTTAATTTCTCGATTACACAAAATATCAGGGTTTGGGGTGCGGCCAGCTTTATATTCAGCTAGAAAATGCTCGAAGACATTGTCCCAATACTCACTGGCGAAATTGGCGGTATGTAGATATATACCGAGTTTCTGGCTGACCGCAGCAGCATCTGCCAAATCATCCATGGCGGTGCAGTATTCAGTGCCGTCGTCTTCGTCCCAGTTCTTCATGAACAGGCCTTCGACCTGATAGCCTTCTTGCATCAGCAGCAGGGCAGAAACTGAGGAATCGACACCGCCAGACATGCCAACGATGACTTTGCAGTCAGATTTTAATTTTGTGACAGCAGGGTTCATAACTGACTTCCGTAGATCATCGACAATGGATAACGGTGGCCATCCAAATAACGCTCAAGACAATCCAGCACCATAGGGCTTCGCAACATTAGGCGACGCTCACGCACTTCATCCAGCGTCAGCCACAATGCCTGTTCTATATCAGTATCCAAGGGTGATTCTGGGCAGAAGGCCAGCGGCTTGGCGTAAAAGCTAGTGCGCTGGTATGTGACGCCATTAGCCGGCGCGGTATATAGACCTAAGCCGACCACACCCAGAATTTCGACCCGCCACTGAGTTTCCTCAAGTGTTTCGCGAACAGCGGCCTCAACTAAACTCTCGTGTTGCTCAAGGTGCCCAGCAGGTTGATTTAAAACCCGCTGGCCGTGCTTAAATTCTTCCACAAAGAGAAACTTGCCGTCGTTTTCAACCAAGGTTGCCACCGTCACATGGGGCTGCCAACTCATTGTTATTCCTATTGTGCGCAAAAATGCAATTGTAACAGGCGGGACGTCTCAAGGACTACGTTTGCGACGCGCTCGCGGCGGTGATTTAGTTTTTGTTTTGGGCCGCGGCGGTTTTGACACTGAAGTGTAACGCTTAAATTCTGCGCCCAGAGTGATTTTGCGATATTCGCCAGGTTGCAAGCCATCGATACGCCATTCGCCTATGGTGGCGCGAATAAGGCGCAGGGTGGGGAAGCCAATCGCTGCTGTCATTCGCCTAACTTGCCGATTGCGACCTTCGCCAATCGTTAGGCATATCCAGCTAGTGGGGATTTCCGCCCTGAATCTTACTGGTGGATCGCGAGGCCAGAGAAAATCTGGGGGGCTAAATCGTTCAGCCAACGCGGGTAAGGTGGGGCCATCCTTTAACAGCACCCCCCGTTGCAAGGCAGAAATTGCGGTATCACTAATCTCACCATCCACTTGAACCCAATAAGTTTTTTGCAGTTTGTGGCGAGGATGACTAATCTGATGCTGTAGCTCGCCGTCACCGGTGAGAATCATCAGGCCTTCCGAGTCATAATCCAGCCTTCCCGCTGGATAAATGGCCGGTATCCTGATGTAATCAGCTAAGGTGGCACGGGCTGCTGAGTCGGTAAATTGACTCATAACTTGGAAGGGCTTATTAAATAGAAAAATGTCACTCACGAGTAAATAGGCTCATTCATAGAAGAAATCTCGGTATAAAGTGTTACAATGACGCGCTTTTTGCAGAAGCTGCACTCTAGCGGCGGCTTTAAATTCATTTTTGTGAGCTAGCTCGAGCACAGATACTAACTGATAAACCATGGAGTCAAAAATGGGATACCAACATATCAAGGTACCTACTGAGGGTGAGAAAATCTCCGTAAATGCGGACTTTTCCCTGAACGTACCCGATCGGCCAATTATTCCTTTTATCGAAGGTGATGGCATCGGGATCGATATTACTCCGGTGATGATCAACGTTGTTGATGCCGCCGTCAAAAAAGCCTACTCAGGTGATAAAAAAATCAGCTGGATGGAAATCTACACCGGCGAGAAAGCTGCAGAGCTTTACGAAGGTGACTGGTTCCCCGCTGAAACTCTTGACGCGATTAAAGACTATGTCGTTGCCATTAAAGGCCCATTAACCACGCCAGTAGGCGGCGGTTTCCGGTCTTTGAACGTGGCCCTGCGCCAGGAATTGGACCTGTATGTATGTCAGCGTCCTGTGCGTTGGTTTGAAGGCGTACCTTCACCCGTGAAAGAGCCGGGCAAGACCAATATGGTCATTTTCCGCGAAAACTCTGAAGATATCTATGCT
Source organism: Zhongshania sp. (assembly GCA_047624025.1). GTDB lineage: Bacteria > Pseudomonadota > Gammaproteobacteria > Pseudomonadales > Spongiibacteraceae > Spongiibacter. The sequence continues at coordinate 21,091 of JBLHPB010000027.1, read as the reverse complement.
GGTATCGAGTGGAAAGCGGGCACCCCCGAAGCCGACAAAGTTATCGAATTCTTACAGGAAGAAATGGGTGTCACCAAAATCCGTTTCCCACAGGAATGTGGTATCGGTATTAAGCCGGTTTCTAAAGAAGGTACTGTGCGCCTAGTGCGTAAAGCCATCCAATACACTATTGACCAAGATTTGCCGTCACTGACCATCGTGCACAAAGGCAATATCATGAAATTCACCGAAGGTGCTTTCAAAAACTGGGCTTACGAGCTGGCGATGGAAGAGTTTGGCGGTGAATTAATTGATGGCGGCCCATGGGTCAGCATCAAAAACCCCGTTACCGGCAAAAAGATCGTGATTAAAGACGTGATCGCCGATGCCATGCTGCAACAGGTTTTGCTGCGCCCTGACGAGTACAGTGTCATTGCTACACTGAACCTGAATGGCGACTATTTGTCAGATGCTTTGGCGGCTCAAGTGGGCGGTATTGGTATTGCTCCAGGTGCAAACCTGAGTGACACCATTGCGCTATTTGAAGCCACTCATGGCACCGCACCTAAGTATACTGGCCAGGATAAAGTGAACCCGGGTTCATTGATTCTGTCTGCGGAAATGATGCTTCGCCATCTTGGCTGGAACGAAGCTGCCGACCTGATCATCACGGGTATGAACGGTGCGATTCAGGCGAAAACCGTCACTTATGACTTTGAGCGTTTGATGGAAGGTGCAAAATTAATGAAGTGCTCCGAGTTTGGCGACGCAATCGTTAAACACATGGCGTAAAGAAGCCAACGCCATCTGTATCAACAGATGGCGTTTAGTATTTCAAACTTTCAGGCTTCTACTTCAGCCGCTTGGATGTCAATTGCATGCAGCCCTTTGGGGCCGGGTTCAGCTTCAAAACGGACAGATTGTCCTGCTTTTAAGGTTTTGTAGCCCTCCATAGTAATAGCTGAATAATGCGCGAAAATTTCATCTTCGCCGTTTTCGGACACGATAAAACCGTAGCCTTTCGCATTATTGAACCACTTTACAGTTCCGCTCTGCATCTCATTTAGTTCCTGTGAAACGTTATAGTTATTAGCTAAATGGCGCAAACTACCTTGTATTTTGCGATTTAGTCCCCATTTTTAAAACAGTCCGGTCGCCGCGTCAAGTACTAGCGCACTAAGTTGTGATGTTGGTGAATTTTCCTATTGCACAGAGTTAAAGTGGTGATAAGCTCAGTTATGGTCAGTGAAAATGCAGATTAGTGTATACAGTATGAGCGATAAATTTGAGGATGATCCCGGTAACGGTATTACCGTACAAGAATCAAAACCAAAACTGAAGAAACCGCGTATGTATGCGGTAGTCTTACTAAATGATGACTTTACTCCGATGGAGTTTGTCGTTGAGATATTAGAAGACTTCTTTTACTTGGATAGACAAAGCGCTACCCAAGTTATGCTGGCAGTCCACACCAAAGGAAAAGGAGTGTGTGGCATATTCACTAAGGACATTGCCGAAACAAAGGCAACCATGGTGAATCAGTACGCGAGAGATAACGGGCACCCGCTACTTGCTGAGACAGAAGAGAGCGACGGCTAAAATCGGTAATTGCAGAAGGCGAAAGCAGTCTATGTTGAGCAAAGACCTAGAAACAACCCTGAGTCAGGCATTTAAATCAGCCCGCAGTCGTCGTCATGAATTTATGACGGTTGAACACCTATTATTGGCTCTGGCTGATAACGAGGCCGCGGTAAAAGTCCTACTGGCCTGTCGCGCTGATTTAACCCAGCTCAAGGTCGAGTTAAAAGAATTTGTTGAGGCGACCACACCTCGCATTCCCGAAGATGATATTGATCGTGATACCCAGCCGACCTTGGGCTTTCAGCGGGTACTACAGCGCGCAGTATTCCATGTGCAATCCTCGGGCAAGCAGGAAGTGACTGGCGCTAATGTGCTGGTGGCGATCTTTAGTGAGCAGGAGAGCCAAGCGGTCTATTTCCTCAAGTCGCAAAGCGTTAACCGCTTAGATGTGGTGAACTACATCACCCACGGTATTTCCAAAGTCTCTGGCGCAGAAGGTATTGAGCACGACAATCAGGAAACTGATGCCGAGGGCGCCGATCCAGAGCAAAGACCCCTGGATAATTTCGCGACCAACTTGAATGCAGAAGCTAAGGCTGGCCGTATCGATCCGTTGATAGGCCGCGCCGATGAAGTTGAGCGTGTTGCGCAAATATTAACCCGCCGCCGTAAAAATAACCCGCTGTTAGTCGGTGAGTCTGGCGTGGGTAAAACTGCAATAGCTGAGGGCTTGGCTAAGCGAATAGTTGATGGTGAAGTTCCCGATGTATTAATTGGCAGCGTCGTCTATTCCTTAGACATGGGCGCCTTGCTGGCGGGAACAAAATACCGTGGCGATTTTGAAAAACGCCTTAAAGGCCTGCTTGCTGATTTAAAGAAACGCCCCGGTGCGATTCTGTTTATTGATGAAATTCACACCATTATTGGGGCTGGCGCCGCCTCTGGAGGCGTCATGGATGCCTCCAATTTATTGAAACCTTTGCTGAGTTCAGGGCAATTGCGCTGTATGGGTTCTACCACATTCCAGGAATACCGAGGTATTTTCGACAAAGATCGCGCCTTAAGTAGACGTTTTCAAAAAGTCGATATTAATGAGCCTTCGGTTGAGGATACCTTCCTCATTCTCAAAGGTTTGCGTTCGCGTTTTGAAAGTCATCACGAGCTCAAATACACCGACGCGGCTCTTCGCTCAGCCGCAGAATTGGCTGACCGCTATATAAATGATCGCTTCCTGCCCGACAAAGCCATCGATGTGATTGACGAGGCCGGTGCCTACCAGCGCCTGCAAAAGCCTGAAACCCGGGTTGAGAAAATCGACATTCCAGAAATTGAAGCAATTATCGCTAAAATCGCCCGTATTCCGCCTAAAAGTGTGTCTTCCGATGATCGCGCCTCGCTCGCGAAGCTGGAAGACAACCTCAAAATGGTGGTATTTGGTCAGGATAAGGCTGTTTCTGAGCTGAGCGCCTCCATTAAGCTTGCGCGAGCAGGGCTTAAATCTCCTGAGAAGCCCATAGGCAGCTTTTTGCTGGCAGGCCCTACCGGTGTCGGTAAAACCGAGATTTGTCGCCAGTTAGCTAAGCTGCTGGGACTGGAGTTGATTCGTTTTGATATGTCGGAATACATGGAGCGTCACACGGTCTCCCGTTTGATTGGTGCGCCGCCAGGTTATGTTGGTTTTGACCAGGGTGGTTTGTTGACCGACTCGGTCACCAAACATCCACATTCAGTGGTCTTGCTCGACGAGATCGAGAAGGCGCACCCGGATTTGTTCAACCTGTTGTTACAGGTAATGGATCACGGCTCACTGACCGATAACAATGGCCGTAAAGCTGACTTTCGCAATGTAATTTTTGTGATGACCACTAATGCTGGCGCCGAGAATATCAGTCGCAGGTCAATGGGATTTAGCGAACAGGATCACCAGACGGACTCTAGCGAGGCAATCAATCGATTGTTTACCCCTGAGTTCCGCAATCGGCTCGACAGCGTTATTGCCTTCGAGACTTTGCAACCAGATGTGGTGTTGACCGTTGTTGACAAATTCTTGGTGGAATTGCAGGCGCAGCTGGATGATAAGAAAGTCGCGCTACATGTTGATGACGCAGCACGGAAGTGGCTGGTTGATAACGGCTACGACAAGAACATGGGCGCAAGGCCAATGGCGCGAGTCATTCAGGAGCACATCAAAAAGCCCCTAGCTGAAATGGTGCTCTTTGGCAGTCTCGAGAAAAACGGTGGCACGGTATACGTCAGCGTCAATGACGAGGGGCTGAGCCTTAGCGCAGAAGCTATTGAAGAAGAGGCGGGCCAGACCTGCGATTAAGCGGGCCTGTTTTCCTAGCGGCCGCGGAAGGTTATGCGGCCTTTGCTCAAGTCGTAGGGTGTTAACTCTACTTTAACCTTATCGCCGGTCAATATACGGATATAGTGCTTGCGCATTTTTCCGGAAATATGAGCAGTCACCACGTGACCATTTTCCAGGCGTACGCGAAAAGTTGTGTTCGGCAGAGTGTCGATGACTTCGCCTTCCATTTCGATCTGGTCTTCTTTCGCCATTCGGCAACTATCCTCGAAAGTCTTAAAAAAATAATAGTGAGAAGCACTGAGGCCTTTACGGACCGTCAAAACAGCGCGCATTTTGCCCTAATTTAGCGGTGTTGGCAATTTGCCAAGAGGATTAGCTGATTAATTTAACTCAGGTGCGTCCAGTGCCGGCCAATTAGTAACTCAATTGGCCTATAATCTGTCTTGTAGCGCATTTTTTGGCAGTCTCGAATCCAGTAACCTAGGTACAAATAGGGCAGATCTAAGTGTCGACTGCGCTGTATTTGCCAAAGAATACCGTAAACACCTAAACTTCGATTCTGTAATGCCGGATCGTAGAAGGTGTAAATGGCAGATAAGCCGTCGTCCAGAACATCGGTGACCGCCACTGCCACCAATTTCTCAGCCAAATAAAAATGCACGTATTGGGTTTCAGTGCTGCCCTTGCCAATAAAACTGTCAAATTGTGCTCGGGATGCTGGGTGCATATCACCATCGCGATGGCGTTCACTGATATAGCGTTCGTAAAGGGCATAGGCCTGCTCATCGGGTGCATCAAGGATATGGCACTCCAAGTCGCTATTGCGCTTTATGGTACGTCGCTGGCCGCGCGAGGCTTCAAATAATGTGACGGGGACTCGACTGGCAATACAGTCCTTGCATTTACCACACTCTGGCCGATACAAGTGATTGCCGCTACGACGAAAACCCTGGCGGGATAATTCACTGTATAGCGGTGTAGTTACCGAGAGCTCTGGATCGATAAAAATAGTTTTGGCTTCCCGCTCAGGAAAGTAGCTACAGGGGTGGCCCTGGGTGGTATAGATTTTAATTTGCCGTGAGTCATTCATGTGCTTAATTCGGAGCCTGTTTTGGGTATTGCCAGCTCAGCTGCCATAGGCCAGGTGAATTCCCTTCAGTGTTGGTCAATATTTGTAACTGATGCTGGAAATTCGACCGACTTATGGGTTCCGCTCCCATGCTGTCAAGGTAGTCGTTACCGACCTGACAATCAATCAGCGGATACTGCCATTCCTGCAATTGCCCACACAGGTGAACTAGGGCAATTTTGGAGGCATCAGTTTCACGACTGAACATGGACTCGCCGTAAAACATCTTACCTATGGCTAGGCCGTAAAGTCCGCCAATAAGCTTGTTGTTGCGCCAGACCTCAATGGAGTGAGCCCAGCCTTGTTGATGTAGCTGAAGGTAGGCGTTGCGCATCTCATCAGTAATCCAAGTGCCGGGACGTTTGGGGCTAAGTGCCGCACAACCGTCTAACACTCCGGAAAAATCTTCGTCTATGGTGACCCGGTAGTCATCCCGACGTAGGGTTTTACGCAAGCTGCGGCCGATATGGACTCGCTCAGGTATCAATACAGTACGAGGCTGGGGTGACCACCAGAGAATAGGCTGAGATTCTTCATACCAGGGGAAAATACCCTGACGATAAGCGGTCAATAAGCGAGGAGTTGTCAAATCACCGCCAACAGCCAAGAGGCCGCTGGGGTCATCTAAAGCCAGCTCAATGGCTGGGAAGCGTAGATCAACCGGATCAAGCCAGGGAATACTGGGCATGGCTAATCTGCCGTTGCTTAAACTAGATCGTCTAAGTAACGCTCAGCATCCAGAGCCGCCATGCAGCCAAACCCTGCAGAAGTCACTGCTTGGCGGTAGATGTGATCAGCCACATCACCAGCGGCATACACACCTTCAATACTGGTTCGAGTGGCATTACCTTCGGTGCCGCTGTGTATGGTCAGGTAGCCGTCCTTCATGTCCAATTGACCTTGAAAGATATCGGTATTGGGCTTGTGGCCAATCGCGATGAACACCCCAGCCAAATCAATCTCCTTAGATCCTTCGCCCTTGGTACTGTTTAGACGCAGGCCAGTGACACCACTAGCATCACCTAGAACCTCGTCCAGTTGGTGATTCCACATAATAGTGATATTGCCATTGGCTTCGCGTTCAAGCAGTTTATCTTGGAGAATTTTTTCAGAGCGCAAAGTGTCTCGACGATGCACCAACGTCACCTCAGAGGCGATATTGGAAAGGTATAGGGCTTCTTCAACAGCGGTATTACCACCGCCAATAACAGCCACTTTTTTTCCGCGGTAGAAAAAACCGTCGCAGGTGGCACAGGCAGACACGCCTTTACCCATAAAAGCCTCTTCGGAGGGCAGGCCAAGATATTGGGCCGAGGCACCGGTGGCGATAATTAGAGCATCGCAGGTATAGGTTTTACTGCCAGTCAGGGTAAAAGGCCGATTCTTGAGATCAACAGATTCAATATGATCAAATAGCACCTGGGTATCGAAGCGCTCGGCGTGTTCTTGCATACGCTGCATCAATTCGGGGCCTTGCACGCCATTTTGATCGCCAGGCCAGTTATCAACATCGGTAGTGGTAGTTAATTGACCACCTTGTTGGATGCCGGTGATGACTACAGGGTTTAAATTGGCGCGGGCGGCGTAGACTGCCGCAGTGTAACCGGCAGGGCCGGAGCCGAGAATAATCAGGCGATGGTGCTGGGTCTCGCTCATAAATCACTGTGTTCCAAGCAGGGGGATTGAACTTTGGTCAATCCGGGGTGACTGAGAATAGGCGCATATCATAGGGTAAATAGTACTCCGCAGCAAAAACTCTGTGCGGCGACAAGCATCATCACATAGTGCTAATATTGGGTTTGCTTAAGCATTTTCAATGCCTTTTATCAGGCTGCGTGACTTATTTACGTGCAAACTTAGGAATCCGTTTTCTTTTGCCAAAACCGACGACAATATCCATGGCGGCTAACCGCGAAATTTTGCATTTACGACTGCGAGAGGGCTTATTAATTGGTCTACTTGCTGTCTGTATTTTTATCTTCGTTGCATTACTGACATACAGCGGCAACGATCCCGGCTGGTCCAGAACCGGTAACGGCAATGGTGTGATCAATGCGGGTGGCCGGGTAGGGGCTTTTGCCGCCGATGTGTTTTTCTCGTTGTTTGGCTATATGGCCTATTTATTCCCCAGTATGCTGGCGTTTCGGGCTTGGCGATTGTTCAAAGATCGCTATCGCCCTTCGGATTTTGACTCGCTGATCTTTTTCCTGCGCATCATCGGCTTGATTTTGGTGATGATATCTAGCACCGGCTTAGCCGCTAACAGTGATTTTGGCACTAGCGGATTGCCTTTTGGTTCCGGCGGCGGGCTCGGCAAAGCCGTTGGCCATGCGACCATGGCCTCGTTTAGCGAGTTTGGTAGCCGACTATTATTACTGGCCATACTGCTGTTTGGGCTGACGGTATTTACCGATTTGTCTTGGATCAGGCTGATGGACTCACTTGGCGAATTTACCTTGAGCCTATTTGACCGCCTGCGGCTGTGGCTTTACAACTACCGCCAAGCCCGCACCGAGCGTCGTAAAACTAATGCTGCCAAGCAGCAGCGCCAGGAATCCGTTGCCAAAAAAACCGAAATTCACAAAACCCGTATCCCTCCACAAATTGGCCCTCCGCCAAAACTGGTAGCCAAATCATCGCGCCCAGACAAAGAGCGCCAGGCCTCTTTATTTGACGGCCCGGTGACGGGCACCTTGCCTTCATTAAATTTATTGGACAAAGCCGTTCACCATCCGGAGCGGGGCTATTCGCCAGAAACTCTGGAAGCCATGTCGCGCTTGCTAGAAATTAAGTTATTGGACTTTGGGGTGTCGGCCAAAGTTATCTCAGTGTTTCCAGGCCCGGTGATTACTCGCTTTGAGCTGGAGCCTGATGCTGGGGTTAAAGTCAGTAAAATCTCTAATTTAGTCAAAGATTTGGCACGCTCTCTCGCGGTAGTGAGCGTGCGAGTAGTGGAAGTTATACCCGGCAAGCCCTATGTCGGTATCGAAATTCCCAACGAAGACCGCGAGATCGTTAATTTTCACGACGTCTTGGCCTCAGAAGCCTTCGAAGCCTGCAAATCACCGCTGACCTTGGCGCTGGGCCACGATATCTCCGGCGAGCCGGTATGCGCTGATTTGGCTAAAATGCCCCACTTGCTGGTCGCCGGCACCACTGGCTCGGGTAAGTCGGTAGGTGTTAATGCCATGTTGATCAGCCTGCTGTATAAATCGACCCCAGAAGAAGTTCGCCTGATGCTGGTCGATCCCAAAATGTTGGAATTATCGGTTTACGATGGCATCCCGCATTTGTTAACACCGGTCATCACCGACATGAAGGACGCTGCCAATGGTCTGCGCTGGTGTGTGGCAGAAATGGAACGGCGCTACAAGCTGATGTCGAAGATGGGCGTGCGTAATCTGGCGGGCTTTAACCGCAAAATTAAGGATGCCATTCTCGCCGGTGAGCCCATAAAAGACCCCCTATGGGTGCCGAATGAGCATTACCAAGCAGGGTTGGAAGAGGCTGTAGCACCTGATTTGATCCCTTTACCCGCCATTGTTGTGGTCATTGATGAATTCGCTGACATGATCATGATTGTTGGTAAAAAAGTCGAAGAGCTAATTGCCCGCATTGCGCAGAAAGCGCGAGCAGCAGGTATTCATTTACTACTGGCCACGCAAAGACCTTCTGTTGATGTCATCACTGGCTTGATTAAAGCCAACGTGCCGACTCGGATTGGTTTTCAGGTGTCCTCCAAAATAGATTCGCGCACCATTCTTGATCAGGGCGGAGCAGAGCAGTTACTGGGGCACGGCGACATGCTGTATTTGCCGCCAGGCGCTGGCATACCCATACGGGTGCACGGTGCTTTTGTGTCCGATGAAGAAGTCCATCGTGTAGTGGCAGACTGGAAGCGTAGGGGTGAGCCACAATATATTGATGGCTTATTGGAAGAGGGCAGTACCACAGACGCCATACCGGGCATGGCAGCAGAAAGCGGCAGTGACGACGGTGAATCCGATGCGCTCTATGACGAAGCGGTACAATATGTTACTTCGAGTCGACGGGCCTCAATCTCTTCAGTTCAGCGCAAATTACGCATTGGTTACAATCGTGCCGCAAGATTAATTGAAACAATGGAGGCCGCTGGTGTCGTAACTGAAATGGCCAGCAACGGCAGTCGCGAAGTGTTGGCCCCCTCACCACGTGAATAGAAGAGAAAATATGCGTCACATTGTAGTTTTGGTATTGTTTGGATTACTTAGCACTCTTAGCTTTGCCGAGGGTGATGTTGCCCAGTTGCACCTGCACCTGTCCGGTGCCCAAAGCCTTAATGCCAAATTTGTTCAGCAGGTTCGGGATGTTGAGGGTGAGCTATTACAAGAGAGCAAGGGCACGATTGCCCTAAAACGGCCCAATAAAATTCGCTGGGAGAGCACCGAACCCTTTCACTACCTGCTGGTCAGTGACGGTAAAACTGTGTGGCGCTATGATGCGGACTTAGAACAATTAAATACCGAACCCTTTGATAGTAAATTGGCGCAATCTCCAGCCATGATTATCAGTGCCTCGATTGAACAATTGGCCAAGCAGTATGACGTCAGCGTCAAGAAACAGGGCAATAGTCGCGAATTCCTCCTGACTCCAAAAACTGAAAGTGCCTTTACTCAAATGGCGCTGACCTTTGTGTGGGGACAGCTCACGGCCATGCGTTTGACCGACACTCTGGAACAAACCACGCAAATTGACTTTGTGAACCCCAAGTACAATGGCAAATTTGATGACGCTCTGTTTCGCATAAAAGAATTGGAGCTAGCTAAGCCTTGATTGCAAGCACCAGTGACATGCCTTTGGCTGCAAGAATGCGGCCGCAAACGCTGTCGCATTATTTAGGGCAGGAGCATCTGTTGGCAGAGGGCAAGCCGCTGCGTCTCTCCTTAGACTCCGGGCAATTGCATTCGATGATTTTTTGGGGGCCGCCGGGCGTGGGTAAAACCACCCTAGCGCAAATTATAGCCCAACTTTGCGATGCCCACTTCATCAGTATTTCAGCAGTATTGGCCGGCGTTAAAGATATCCGCGCTGCGGTGGAAGAGGCCAAAAAGCAGCAAATGTACCGCCGCCGCACCATCTTATTTATCGATGAGGTCCACCGGTTTAACAAGGCCCAGCAGGACGCTTTTTTACCCTATGTTGAAGACGGCACCGTGATTTTTGTGGGTGCAACCACTGAAAACCCTTCTTTTGAAATCAATAATGCCTTGCTCTCTAGGGCGCGGGTCTATCAATTAAAAGCCATAGGTGATGCGGCGCTGATGCGTATAATTCAACATGCTTGCGAGCATGAGGGTTGGCAAATAGACAGCGAACAGATGGAAAAAATCGCTCGCCACGCTGATGGTGATGCCCGCCGCGCTCTGAACTTAATCGAGTTGGCTGGCGACATGCTTGTTCAAGAAAGCAAAGATCTAGAAGGAAAGGTCCACCAAGGCAAGGGCAGCACCGTCTTATCTGCCCACCTAATAGAACAGGTCCTTAGTGGCCAGCCGCGCCGCTTTGATAAGGGCGGTGATCTTTTTTACGAGCAAATTTCGGCACTCCATAAATCAGTGCGCGGCAGCTCTACTGATGGTGCCCTGTATTGGTTTGCACGTATGCTTGATGGCGGCTGCGAACCCCTGTATATAGCTCGGCGCCTAGTGAGAATGGCCAGTGAGGATATCGGCAATGCCGATCCTCGTGCGCTCAGACTTTGCCTTGATGCCTGGGATGTCCAGGAACGACTGGGTAGTCCCGAAGGTGAGTTGGCCATGGCGCAGGCAGTTTGTTATCTTGCCGCAGCACCTAAAAGCAATGCTGTCTACACCGCATACAATGCCATCCGTCGCGATATCGCGACATCGCCAAGTTATGACGTACCCATGCATTTGCGCAATGCGCCATCCGCGATGATGAAAAAACAGGGCTTTGGCGATGCTTATCGCTATGCCCATGACGAACCTGATGCCTATGCCGCTGGTGAGAATTATTTACCCGAAGCCATTCATGAGCGTGTCTACTATCAGCCCGTTGAGCGTGGTCTGGAAAAGAAAATCAGCGAAAAACTACGTTACCTGCAAAAGCTGGATGCCAGCGCCACGAACAAACGCTATCGTTAACAGGATTGCGGTAGAATAGCCCGACCAGATCTGGAGAGTTTTAGTGCAACTGTATTTTCTTATCGCCCTAGGGGGTGCTTGTGGCGCCATGAGTCGTTATGGCATTGCGCAAATGGTGAACACCTATCTGTCTGCAATCCACTGGCCGGTCGCTACTTTTGCGGTAAACTTCACCGGCTCCTTTGCGATCGGTGCTGCCTATGTGCTGATTACTGAAAAATCCGCACTGCACTCGGACTGGCGGTATGTACTCATCGTCGGATTTTTGGGAGCATTTACCACTTTCTCGACGTTTTCACTTGAAGCGGTGACTCTATTTGAAGCAGGCAAAGCCCTGCTAGCTGCGAGCTATATGCTCGCGACTTTGGCGAGCTGTATACTGGGATGCTGGCTTGGCATTCTATTGATTAGATAACTTTTAGTAGCAGATAAAAATGCTTGGAGATTTATTTTAATGTTAGATATTAAGCAGGTTCGGCAGAATCCAGCGGCAATTGCCGAAGCTCTGAATAAGAAATACTTTCAATTTGACGCACAGGCATTCGAGTCGTTGGACGCGGTGCGCAAGCAGGCAGATATCAATAGTCAGCAACTTTTGGCTGAACGCAAAAAAGCCTCCAAGCAAATTGGTGACTTAGTTAAAACTGGTGTCAGCGTGGATGATGCCAAGGCTCAGGTGAATGAAATCCTAGCCAAAATCGAAGCCGATCTTGAGGCGCTTAAACAGCAAGCCAAAGACGCCAATGATGCCCTAGACCAACTCCTGATGGCGGTACCCAATCTGCCCGCTGAAGAAGTCCCTGAGGGTAAGGACGAAGACAGTAATCAAGAAGTGTTGCGCTGGGGCGAACCCCGCCAATTTGATTTTAAAGCCAAAGATCATGTCGATGTAGGTGATACGCTTGGCAATTTAGATTTTGACACTGCCGCCAAAATAACCGGTAGTCGTTTCGCGGTCATGCGCGGGGATTTGGCCCGTATGCACCGCGCTCTTATTCAATTAATGCTGGATACCCACGGCCGTGAACACGGCTACCAGGAAGTCTACGTTCCCTATATGGTCAATGCCGAATCCCTACGCGGCACCGGTCAACTGCCCAAATTTGAGGCAGATCTGTTCAAGCTGCAGGGCGACTCAGAATACTATCTAATTCCCACCGCTGAAGTTCCAGTGACAAATATGTTCCGCGACACCATTATTGAAGCGGCAGAGCTGGAAAAAGGCCTGCGCTTTACCGCACATACGCCATGTTTTCGCAGCGAGGCAGGCAGTTATGGTCGCGACACTAGGGGTATGATTCGGCAACACCAATTTGAAAAAGTAGAATTGGTGCAATTTGTCCGCGCTGAGGAATCTGACGAGGCGCTTGAAACCTTGACCGGCCATGCCGAAGCCATACTCCAAAGACTAGAACTGCCGTACCGCAAAGTCATATTGTGTGGCGGCGATCTAGGCTTCTCGGCCCGCAAAACCTATGATTTAGAAGTGTGGCTACCGGGCCAGAGCGCTTACCGCGAGATTTCATCGTGCAGTAGTTTCGGTGATTTCCAGGCCCGCAGGATGTTGGCGCGTTGGCGCAATCCTGAAACGGGTAAACCCGAATTACTGCATACCCTGAATGGCTCAGGTCTGGCTGTGGGCCGGACCTTAGTGGCAATTCTGGAAAATTATCAGCAAGCTGACGGCTCAGTCACGGTCCCTGCAGTGTTGCAAGGCTATATGGGTGGCGTCAAAACATTACGACCAGGAGCAGCCTAAACCCGTGGATTTTTTGCCCTTATTTACCGATCTACGTAATAAGCCCTGTTTATTAATTGGCGGCGGACAGGTCGCCTTACGCAAGGCGCGCTTGCTGTGCAAGGCCGGAGCTAAAATCCGCCTTGTTGCCCACGACATTCTTCCTGAGTTAGCGAGCTTGTGTACTAATGCGGGTGGTGAGTGTATTCGCGGCGACTACGGTGATCATCTCTTGGGCAATGTCTTTCTAGTGATTGCTGCTACTGATGATGAAGCTTTAAATAAGCGAGTTTCCGAAGCCTGCCACCAACGTCAAATCCCTGTAAATGTTGTGGATAGCCCTGAGCTATGCAGTGTTATTTTACCCGCCATTATTGATCGCTCGCCGCTTGTTGTGGCTGTTAGCAGTGGCGGTAAAAGCCCGGTGCTGGCGCGCATGATGCGTTCTCGCTTGGAAGCCAGTATCCCCGCGTCCTATGGTCGACTTGCACAACTGGTGGGTAATTTTCGTGATGCGGTAAAGGTAAAATTTACAGATATTGATGACCGCAGACATTTTTGGGAACAGACCCTACAGGGGCCGATTGCAGAGATGGTTTATGCGGGTAAAGATCAGGTTGCCGCAGAGATGCTGAAAGAGGCAATTAACAAGGCCGAGATCTCACCTGGCGGGGAGGTCTACCTAATTGGTGCCGGCCCCGGTGATCCCGACTTAATGACCTTCAAAGCCCTGCGATTACTACAGCGGGCTGACGTTGTTCTCTATGACCGCTTGGTTGCTCCAGCCATAGTTGAAATGTGCCGCAAAGACGCCGAAAGAGTGTATGTCGGCAAGGCCCGCTCGGAACATGCCGTGCCTCAGCAGGATATCAATAAATTGCTTGTGCAATACGCCAAAGAAGGCAAAAAGGTTGCTCGACTCAAAGGCGGTGATCCCTTTATTTTTGGTCGTGGTGGTGAAGAGATTGAGGAGCTTGCTCAGGAAAAAATCCCTTTTCAAGTGGTGCCGGGAATTACTGCGGCTTCGGGTTGTGCCAGTTATGCAGGAATACCACTAACTCACCGGGACTATGCCCAGTCAGTGCGCTTTGTGACCGGCCATTTAAAAGACCACAGCGTCAATTTGCCCTGGGAGGAATTGATTCATCCTAGCCAGACAGTGGTGTTTTATATGGGGCTGGTCGGATTACCAACTATCTGTAAGCAATTGATTGACCACGGTCGCGCGCCAGAAACACCCATCGCAATTATTCAACAGGGCACTACACCCGAGCAAAAGGTTGTCGTCGCCACCTTAGCCACAATTGTTGAGCGTTTAAAAACTGAAGCCGTCAGAGCGCCCACCTTGATTATTGTCGGTGAAGTGGTGTTTCTGCGCGAAAAATTAGCCTGGTACGAACAGCACGATTTGAGTACTGCTAGCCTGTAACAAAACCTATTCATCCAGCGTCTATGTCGATAGCGACAGAATATAGGAAGCCCATGACTGAATTTGACTATGATTTATTTGTAATCGGCGCGGGCTCTGGTGGCGTTCGCGCTGCACGGATGTCGGCTAGTTTTGGCGCCAGAGTGGCAGTGGCGGAGTCTCGTTATCTAGGCGGCACCTGTGTCAATGTTGGCTGTGTGCCCAAAAAACTATTCAGTTATGCCGCTCATTATGGCGAGGGTTTTCAGGATTCCCGTGGGTTTGGCTGGCAGGCACAGTCTCCCAAGCTGAACTGGCCAACCTTGCGAGATAATAAAACCGCTGAGATTGAACGTCTGAATGGTATTTACGGCAATATGCTTAACAATGCCGGAGTGGAGCTTATTTCTGGCCATGCCAGCTTTGTTGATGCCCACACGCTGTCGGTAGACGGCAAGCACTACACCGCCAAGCATATTTTAATTGCCGTCGGCGGCTGGCCATTTATTCCTGATATTCCAGGCCGTGAATTGGCCATTAGCTCGAATGAGATCTTTTATTTAGAAACACTGCCTAAGCATGCGGTGGTGGTTGGCGGTGGCTATATCGCCACAGAATTTGCTGGCATTCTGCACGGCCTAGGTGTGAAAGTAGAGCAGATTTACCGTCGCGATTTATTCCTGCGTGGTTTTGACATTGAGCTGAGAGAGCAACTTGCCGAAGACATGCGCAGTAGAGGTGTTAAATTACGTTTTAACGACAATGTTTTGTCGGTCACTAAG
Source organism: Zhongshania sp. (assembly GCA_047624025.1). Lineage (GTDB taxonomy): Bacteria > Pseudomonadota > Gammaproteobacteria > Pseudomonadales > Spongiibacteraceae > Spongiibacter. The sequence goes on along the minus strand of JBLHPB010000027.1, from coordinate 6,023 downwards.
GAAGCTGAAGGCTTAAGCTTACAGCTAGAAAGCGGAGAAACCTTGCTGACCGATCAAGTCCTTTACGCTACTGGCCGGAAACCTTTACTGGAAGGCCTGGGCTTAGAAAACACTGCCGTCAGTCTCAATGAACAGGGCTATATCGCGGTAGACAAAGGTTTTCAAACCAGTGAACCTTCAGTGTATGCGGTTGGCGATGTCACTGGTGGTATGGAGTTAACGCCGGTTGCATTGGCAGAAGGAATGAGCCTGGCCAAGCGCCTTTTCAAGGGCGACACCACGACCCTCGATTACAGCTATATTGCCACCGCTATTTTTTCACAACCCAACCTGGCTACCGTGGGATATAACGAAGACGAAGCGCGAGAGCACTTCGGCGACATTGCGGTTTATACCTCGCGCTTCACCCATATGAAACACACTTTAAGTAAAAACCCGAGCAAAACCTTTTTAAAATTGATCGTTGATAAAGCCAGTGACAAAGTCATTGGTGCCCATATGATGGGCGATGAGGCGGGAGAGATTATTCAGGGTTTGGCTGTGGCGATTAAAGCGGGGGCCACCAAAGCCGATTTTGATGGCACTATTGGAATACACCCTACAGTGGCAGAAGAGTTTGTCACCATGCGAGAAGCCAGCCGCTAATTCATTAATTCTACGCAGCGCAGCCAAGACTTGCAGTGCGCTCGATCTGGCCCCTAAAAGATATCAAGATAGATTCTCGGCTCGTATTAAGGGCGCCGAGCAATCCTTTCTGGCAGGAAATAGGGCACGGCATCAAGTAGAATGTGACCGGCTTCCATTAACAAGGGGTCATCACTCATCTTTTTCTTGTCTTTTTCTTCAGCATCGGCGCTGCTGTCATCCTCGGAAACTGGCAAGCCGTCTTCATCCTGTTTGTCCTCTTCCAAAACTTTCAGTGGTTCCTCACCCTTCGCCACGCGGCGTCGGTTTTCCATGGCTAATTGCAGGTTTTTTTGATCCTCACGATCTTTGCGGCGAGCCTCAATATTCAGAGACAAATGGGTGGTGTTACGCATTTCTTCTATGACTGCAATTTGCTCTTGAAGAAACAGAAATTCAGGGTCTTTGGCAATGCGTTTATCATGCTGGCTCTGCAGCGTATTTAAATCTGACTTTAGATCGAAATAATAGCGGTGATTAGCACCTTCAATCCGATCCCAGCTCAAGGCATTGTCGAGTACGCTCTCGCCAATTTTGTCCTGGTCATAAAGGGGTGGAAAGGAAATGTCGGGAATGACACCGCGATTTTGAGTGCTATCACCTGATATACGATAAAACTTGGACTCGGTAAGTTTAAGCTGACCGTGACTCAATGGGTTAACCGACTGCACTGTGCCCTTACCAAAGGATTGCGTGCCAATGACGATACCGCGCTGGTAATCCTGAATGGCACCGGCAAAAATCTCTGAGGCTGAGGCGCTCATGCGATTAATCAACACCGCCAATGGGCCGGTGTAATAAGCCGAACTACGGCGTTTACCTTCTTTAATGACTCGGGCATTGGATTGACGAATTTGTACTGTGGGACCTGATTCAATAAACAAGCCGACCATGCCATTGGCCTCGGCCAGCGAGCCACCACCATTGTCACGTAAATCAATAACAATGCCTTCTGCACCCTGGCTTAACAATTCGTCAAGTATGCGATGGACGTCACGTGTGGTGCTTCGAAACTCGCTATCACCAAGACGATAGGCTTCAAAATCAAGATAGAAGGTCGGGACATAGATAACACCAATTTGGTGAACTGCGCCCGAGCTGTCTTTGATTTCAATGATTTCGCCCTTGGCACTTTGGTCTTCAAGCTTGACCTCATTGCGTTCAATGACTATTTCCTTGCGCGCTTCTTCGCTCTGGGCGAGAGCGGGGATGGTATCCAAGCGCACTATTGAACCAGCGGGACCGCGGATTAGATCGACAACATCGTCCAGTCGCCAGCCGATCACATCCATCATTTCGCCTTTTTTGCCCTGAGCAACGCCGATGATTTTGTCTGCAGGTTGAAGTTGTCCCTGTTTATCAGCGGGTCCAGCAGGCACCAAACGAACCACTTTGGTGTAATCATCATCCATTTGCAGTACGGCGCCGATACCTTCCAGTTTTAAACTCATATTGATCTGGAAGTTTTCAGACAGACGCGGTGAAAAATAATCGGTATGAGGGTCGTAAAGTGAGGCAAAGGCATTGGCGTAGAACTGGAATGCGTCTTCGGCCTCTAACTGGCCCATACGCTTGATCTGATTTTTCAAGCGTTTGCTCAATAATTCGACAATGGCGGCATCATCCTTGCCAGCCAGTCGCAGCCCCAATACTCGATTTTTCATCTGTTTGCGCCAAATTTCATCGGCCTCGGCGGTGTCAGCGGGCCACGATTGCTTTGACCGATCGAGCAGAACGTCTTCATTAACTTTGAAATCAAAGTGTTCAATCGTGGCGGGGAGGGTATCCACGGCCTTATCAAGCCGATCAAGCATGCGGCTACGATAGCGGTTGAAGATAGCAAAACCGGCGTCTAACTGAGATTTTTCCAACTGATTATCGAGCAGTTCACGATACTGTTGAAATTCTTTAATATCGCTTTTTAATAAAAACTGCCGATTAGGGTCCAGATCGTCCAGAAAAGCATCCAGCAATCGAGCCGAAAAATCATCATTCAGAGCGATTTTGACGTAATGGCGGGTATCTAACTGCGTCACCATGTCTCTAATAGCGGTAATATGGCTATCTTCTGGGGCCAGAGCTTTTAGCGCTGTGGCATGGGCCATGTTAGCCACAAGAAATAACTGAAGAAATAACGCTATAACTGCGCTACAGCCACGGGGAAGTTTTTTAGTTAACATTAAATACCGCATCTAAAAGCCTTGAAGGTTTGAGTATGGTACACCGCCAAGTGAGAATTTGCAGGTTTAACGGGGTAGGGCTAGCTTCTTTTATGAACAAAATGGGCATACCCGTTATTGATATACCACGTTACACTACTAAGGTTTAGTTATATCGCATTATTGGAGCTATTCACAGTGAGTAAAAACCCCAAAATTACTGCCGTTGAGCAGTATATTAAAGCCTTGTCAAACCACGACATGAAAGCCATCGAGGATTTATATTCCGACAATGCCACGGTTGAAGATCCCGTTGGCAGTGAGCCTATATCTGGTAAAGAAGCTATCGTTCGATTCTATGAAGTGGCATTTAGTTCCGGGATGTCGGCAAGATTAGACGGTCCTGTCAGAATTGCGGCCAATCACGCCGTTTTTCCCTTCACCGTAGAGCTTAACCCCGGCAATGGCGAGATTCGTATTGAGGTGATTGATCAGTTCACCTTCAATGAAGACAATAAGATTATTGCCATGAAAGCCTTCTGGGGTGAAGAGAACATGAAAACCGCCTGATTTGCTCTCGCCATTGGCCTCTCATCCCACTGTATTTGCCGCATTAACTGGAATGAAGATCAGCGCTCTACATAGCAAATCAATTAAATCGCATGACTGCATGCCTGCCTTGATTATGGGATATGCTAGGGTAATTCTGTTGACTGGCAGATCTGCCTCGCAGAGTCGTGAAAGATACTTTCAACTAACATTACTTCATGAATAGACGAACTCTGCAGGTATAAAACTAATACAGTATTTTTATAATGACTAAGCAATGGAGATAAACAAAATAATGATTCCCATGATGAATTTCCAGCTAACCATTACCTCATTGATGAAGCACGCCGATAAGGTCAACGGCAGCGTGGAGGTGGTCTCAGTGACAGCCGACAATCCTCGTCATCGCTATACCTATCGTGATGCTTTTGTCCGTGTCCGTCAGCTGGCCAATGCCTTGGCTAAACTCGGCCTACAAGCCGGCGATACTATTGGGACTTTTGCCTGGAATGATTATCGCCATTTAGAAATCTATTACGCAGTGTCCTGTAGCGGCATGATTTGCCACACCATCAACCCACGCCTATTTCCCGAGCAAATTGATTACATTGTCAATCATGGCGGTGACCAGTGGATTTTTGTCGATGTAGCAATAGTACCTTTATTGGAACAGTTGCAAGATAAAATGCCCGCGGTGAAAGGGTTTGTGGTAATGACGGACCGCGCCCATATGCCTGATACTAAGCTGCGTAACATGCATTGTTACGAAGAGCTGATAGAGAGTGAGTTGTCGGAATTTGAATGGCCAGATCTTGATGAAAATACGCCCTCGGCGCTGTGTTATACCTCAGGCACCACCGGCAACCCCAAAGGGGTTATGTACACACACCGGTCAACCATCTTGCATTGCTATGCCAGCATTTCACCCGACGCTTTCTGTCTGTCTGTAAAAGACGTGACAATGCCGATTGTGCCGATGTTTCATGTTAATGGCTGGGGAATTGTTTATGCCGCACCGATGACTGGTGCCAAATTGGTTATGCCAGGCGCTAAAATGGGTGATGGTGAAACTCTCTGCCAACTCATCAATGAAGAGGGCGTGACGGCGTCAGCTGGTGTACCAACTATCTGGTTGGCATTGCTCGACTACCTGGCTAAAACAGGCAATACCGTTGCCAGTTTAAACCGTGTTACCGTTGGCGGCGCCGCTTGCCCATTCCTTATTTTTGATACCTTTCGCACTAAATATGGTGTCGATGTTCAGCAGGGCTGGGGGATGACTGAGATGAATCCACTCGGCACTGCGAATGGTAATACCTCACCGCAGGTAAGCGCCTTAGCCAAAGAAGACTATGACAAGATGCGCCTTAAACAGGGCCGCCCCATTTTTGGTGTCGATTTAAAAATTGTCGATGTAGACAATAAGGAACTGCCCTGGGATGGCAAAAGTGTCGGTGCAGTCAAAGTCCGCGGGCCTTGGATTATCAATGAATATTATGGCTATGAGGGTAAAACCCTGGATGATGATGGTTGGTTTGAAACTGGCGATGTGGCTTGTATGGATGAATTTTCATATATGCGAATTACCGATCGGGTTAAAGATGTTATCAAATCAGGGGGAGAGTGGATTAGCTCGATTGAGCTAGAAAACTGCGCGGTGAATCACCCCAAAGTGGCGGAAGCTGCTGTGGTTGGTATGCCGCATCCGACTTGGTCAGAACGACCGCTTCTGTTGTTGGTACTTCGCGAGGGTGAAAGCCTGAGCCGCGAGGAAATACTTACTTGGTTTGACGGCAAGGTGGCCAAATGGTGGATTCCAGAAGACTGTCTGTTTGTGGACGCTCTTCCTCATACGGCTACCGGTAAATTGAGCAAAAAAGACATTCGTGAAACCTATAAAGATTATACGTGGCCAGCTTGATAGCCCCCGCGTCGACGAAGACGGGAATGATAAAGAATAATTATGCGAGATTTCCAAGAATTAATAAACAGCCTGCAAGCCCGGTCGGAACCTGGCCTTTTCAATGTCAGTATTGATGAGTCTTGGCTGCAAGGGCGCACTGCTTTTGGTGGCTTGAGTACGGCACTGGTCATCGCTGCGATGCAGCGGCAAGTTGTCCCTGACCGGCGGTTGCGAACGCTCTCGGTATTGTTTGTTGGCCCGGTAGGTTCAGGCGATCACCAAATTCAATTGCGCGAGTTACGCAGCGGCGGTTCAGTTAGTCATTTACAGGGCGAATTACTGTGTAATGGCGAAGTTGGCGTCACGGTGTTAGCGGCCTACGGCAAAGATCGAGCTTCCATGATTCGTATTGATGGCCCGGCAATGCCTTCCGTAATAGCCCCCGAAAGTGCTGTAGCTATGCCTTATATTGAAGGTATTACACCGGAATTTACTCGTCATTTTGACATTCGCCTAAGCCATGGTAGCATGCCATTTTGTGGCGCTGAAACTGCGGATTTTGGAATGTGGCTGCGCTTCCTTAAAGCTAGGCCAATAGATTTACCTGCGCTGGTTGCACTTGCCGATGTACCGCCCATGCCCGGTTTGAATATGCTCAAGCCTCCGGCTGTCGGCAGTTCACTGAGCTGGAATTTGGAATTTCCCGCCCCATTACCCGTCGCTCACGC
>JBLHPB010000026.1:0-26734 GCA_047624025.1 Zhongshania sp. | reverse complement strand
GCCATAGCGTGAATGTTGTTGCGGGGCCAATCGGTTTCGACGAACAATGTGCACCGCTTAACCCTATTGGCTCGCCAGATCTAGGTGAACACAGTGACGAAGTACTTGGCAGTATTGGTTACAGCGCCGATGAATTAGCGACACTGCGCAGTAGCAAAGTCATTGACTAAAAATGACGCTTTATTGAGATAAGTAAGAAGGCATTGCCGCCAATCGGCGGCAAATTTTCGCTACAATCTTGTTTTTTATAAGCACTTTAACTATTTAACGCAAAGATGAACCTCTGTTTAAATTTCTAGTTAAATGTGCATTTTAAATATTCCTAGATTAAGTCATCAACGTCTCTTTCCCGCTACTTATTAGCGGGTCTTTTTAAATTCGTGCGCCTTTAACTGTGGCTCAAAAGATAGTGTCTAAGGCAGAGAGTCGCTACATCAATCTGGAAGATATTGAACCGGATTCTGCGGCGGGGGAACTAGCTGAGCGTTGCGATAAAGATCCGCGGCAAATGGTGCTGGAGCTGCGCGAAGCTAAGCAAGTGCTGCGTAGTTGTCCTGGTGTGGTTATTGTAGAGCACAAACTGGGTTTGGTGCATGCCAATGCCGGCCGCACACCGCGTCTGCGTAATACTCTGTACGGTAATGCTCATCCATCGCAATTACTTAATACGCCCGCGAGTAAATACGAGCGTAATAAAAAACATCTAGTTGAATTCATTACCCGCGTCTAAAAGCTAGAGCTTTGATGGTTTAGTTCAGTGTATCTTCTGAAACTAGAATAGGCAGGTACTTACCGAGTGTTTTTTATGAGCGATTTGTCGCGGACTAATAGGTCTGGCAACTCGCTGAACTTGTATCATTATATTTTCTACTCGGCCCGGTAGATTGGCACCAAATGTTGTAAATATTTAGTGCGAAGATAGATTAGTACTGTGACTCGGGCATGGCAATGATAATGCCATGCATTTCTTCGGTGACAATAACCTGGCAGCTCAGGCGACTCGTGTCCTGTGGCTCTAGCACGCAGTCCAGCATATCGGTTTCAGTGCTGTCTGCAGGGTTAACTTTAGCAACCCAAGCGGGATCAACATAGCAGTGGCAAGTGGCGCAGCTACAGCAGCCGCCGCATTCGCCAAGAATGCCGTCTATACCATTATCAACTGCAGCTTGCATAACGCTGGTGCCGACTTCGGCGTGAACTTCTTGGGTCTCACCGTCGTGAGATTTAAAAATAATTAAAGGCATGGCTTTCTCTCTTACTATCTATTAATTGGCGAAAACGTCTTTGATGTCGATGGCATCGTCAGCGAGTTTTAGAAGGTCGACGTCTTGGCCACTTGTCAACGCGCGTTTACTGGTCATGAATTCTTTGGGTCGGTTGATCGCATCCACCGCAATAAACCGTCCTTCACAAAAGTAGAAAGCGGCAAAGCTACGGCTGTTTTCACTGTCACCGCGAATAACCACTTGGTCAAAACCCTGTGATAAGCCGGCAATTTGCAGTTTTAAATCATATTGATCAGACCAGAACCACGGTAGCGCGTTATAGGCTTCGAGCTTGCCGCACAACGTTTTAGCTGCAATTTTCGACTGGTCGGTAGCGTTCTGTACCGACTCTAGGCGCAGCTGGCGTTTGTAAATCGGGTTGTAGTGATTCGTGCAGTCGCCTGCCGCAACAATGTCGTGGTCGCTGGTGCGTGCAAACTCGTCGACAACAATACCATTGTCGATACTCAGGCCTGCGGCCTCTGCCAGTTCAATATTAGGAATAACACCAACCCCTATCAGCACGAGATCGGCGGGAACCGTCGTGCCGTCGGCGAGACGAACACCTTCGACATGCTGTTCACCAGTAATGGCGTCAAGGCCAGCTTCAGTACGAATGTCGACTCCTTCTTCGGTGTGAACACGAGTGTAGAATGCTGAAACCTCTGGCGCGGTGACGCGTTGCAGCACGCGCACCATGGTTTCGATAACCGTAACCGACATGCCAATTTTACGTAGCGACGCAGCGGCTTCTAGGCCGATATATCCGCCACCAATGATGACTGCCGATTTACCAGTGCCGGTGAATTTGTGGGTTTGCTTAACGTCATTAAGGTCGCGCATATAAAATACGCCGGCTAGCTCGCTGCCGACAAAGGGGATTTTGCGTACCCGTGCACCGGTCGTGATGGCCAGCTTGGTATAAGAAATTTCAGCGTCATCGTTCAATATAATTTTTTTGGCATCGCGATCAATGCGGTTTACTCTGCAACCAAGTAAAAGGTCGATGTTGTTTTTTTCATAAAAATTGGCGGCGCGAATGAGTAGCTCTTCTTCAGTTTTTTCGCCGACAAAGAAAGCTTTTGACAATGGTGGGCGGTGATAGGGCAAGTAGGGCTCATCACCGACAATTGAAATTTTACCTTCCCATTTTTCCTGACGCAGGCTGGCCGCTAATTGGGCCGCCGCGTGGCTGGCACCAATAATTATGCAATGTTCACTCATAAACTTAGTCTCGCTTGGTTTAACTTCCGTGTGGCGCCTATCGCTATTAGATCAAGTGCCCAATATTTTTAATGTAGGGCACTACGAAGTTCTGGGGTTTGGATAAAATAAATATCTGGTAACGCAATTGTCACCCTAAGAAATATTTCCCACCATCAATTACAATAGTTTGGCCGGTTATAAATTTTGCACTGTCACTAACTAATAGTAATAAGGTGCCAACAATATCTTCAGGCTGGATCTGAGCCGCGATTAGCTGGGTAGCTTTGGCGCGCTCTTCGGCTACCGCAAGATTGCCGCCCATAACTTGCGAAAAACCTTCGGTTGCGGTGCCGCCCGGGGCAATGGCGTTAACACGAATATTGTCCCGACCCAGTTCTGATGCGGAGCTTTTGGTCATGCCGATAACGGCAGCTTTAGAGGCGGTATAATCGAGCATACCTGCCATGCCGAATGCAGATATCGAGGTTTGATTTACAATTGTGCCGCCGCCACGTTGACGCATATAAGGGACTACTGCGCGGGTGCAAAGCCAGGGGCCACGAACGTTTACGGCCATGGTTTTGTCCCAGCGGGCGATGGAAATGTCGCTCATGGGGCCGCCCACTAAGCTTGCGAACATTGCAGCATTGTTAACCAGAATATCGATACCGCCGAAGGTGTCGGCTGCCATTTTTGCCATGGCCTCGGTGGCTTCCATGCTGGAAACATCAACACTCATAAATACGGCTTGATGACCTTTGGCACGGATGGCTTCAACGGTTGCGGCACCTTCCGTTTCCAGTAAATCAGCAATTAATACGGCTGCGCCAGCGTCTGCGAGTGCTTCGGCGTAAGCTCGCCCAATACCTCGGGCGCCGCCTGTTACGATTGCTACTTTGCCAGCAATGTTCATACTAACTCTCTCTCTGATTAAATGTGGTACTGCTGATTATTAGCCGGCATACTTTTATGCTTCGGTGATTTCTCTGCCGAGGATGAATACCGATGAACTACGGTCAATCGAATCTGGAAAGTTGGACGCTTTCTCTGCTAGCTCTTTCATAATAGCTTCTGCACTTTCACCTTCGATTTCAGTGATATTTACGTAAGGCTTGTCGATGCGATTCTGTGCTTCAACTTTGAAACGACGAACAGATTTAGCACCGTTAACAGACATCAAGTCGGCTGCGTGAACTTCGTTGTACCATTCATTGTATGCGGCGTCGTTGCCGCTGGTGGGTCCGTTAATAGCGATTAGCATGAATTTTGGCATGGTGATCGTTCTCGTTTGATTTATTGTGATATCTCTCGTGTGAGCAAATTCCATTACTGTGTTTTGCATATTTGCTTGCCCAAGCGAATATTGGGATTGGGCTAATTTGCTAAAATGGTATTACGCTTTATCAGGATAAACTGAAAGATCGCCAGCATAGGCGATGCCGCCCGGCCAAAATTTATCGCCGCTAATTTTGCTAAAGTAATGTACGGTGCGAGCGAGTGATCCGGCGGTAGACCGCGGTTTCATCGCGATGCCGCTTGGACTTGTACCGAGGGCACGACCAACAAAATCAGTGATGGTAAACTGTAAGTCGTCGGTTTGTTGCGCGCACATGACGAGTTGATCTCCGGGGCAGTAGTGCCGAGGTTCAATTTGAACCGGTGATAATAGGCCGCGTTTCATGGCGACATGGCCAGGAACATTGGCCACTTCAATGCTGTGTACTTCGTCGTACCACTTGTGGTATTCCGCTGCCCGACCGGGTACGTAATTCCCTAAAAGTACACTGATGCCCGACAGTGGTTGGTCAGTTTGCCAGTTGACGCTGCCTTTCCAGTCTGAGTACATACTGTAAGAGTACAGGCGTTCCGTTTCGTCGTCGCGAATCATACCGGCATCTCGGGCGTCGGCAATCAGTGGGCCTAGCGCCACAACGTCAAGTTCGGGCGTCGGTAAATCAAAATCATAAACACTTAGATATTTCCACGCTTGAGGTGCATCGCCCATAATTTGCGGCTTTGTTACTTCAAACCGGTCGGCGGATTTAAAACCGCGCAGTTGAGAAACTTTATCGCGATGTTCCCCGTCGAACCATTCTGCGTACTTCGATTCGTCGCCGGGATTAATATTATGTAGATGAATAGTGGTATATAGCGCCATAAGTGCCTCGTGTATTAGAATTATTCGCAAACTGAGTTCAGTGATTACTTGCCGGTAATAATTATGTGGGTTTTCTCAGTATCAGCTGATTCTTTCGGTTACGTTAATAGGCTCGTAATTGCTCTGCAACCCCCATTTTATGCCGCTTGTGTGATGCAAGTGATAGTGTTGAATTGCTGTAAAAATTATCGCAATGATATTGGTGTTTTGCAATACCTATTGCTATACTTTCGATGAGTAAAGCCTAGTTCATATGGTAGGTGAATCACTAAGATCGAGCTTGTAATGAGCACTGAGGTCGTGGTGTGACAAACATTTATGGGCTGGCGATGCTAATTATAAGCCATCTAGGCTAGCAGCTGCTTAAGCTATTAATTCAGCTCGAATAAAGCTGGTTTTTTACAGTTCAAATACAAAGTGCAGGATTTAAATTATGTCTACCGAAGTTATATTACCAAAATTGGGTTTCACAATGACTGAAGGCCTTATTGTCGAGTGGATGGTTACTGACGGCGGCGAAGTCAAAGAAGGGGAGCCATTAATGGTAGTAGAGAGCGATAAGTCGACTACTGAAATCGAAGCCCCAGCATCGGGCACATTGAAGATTTTAAAGCCATTAGATACCACGCTTGAAGTCGGTACTATTGTTGCTGAGATTACTTAATTCGCTTAAACGGGCCTAATTATTCTTTTATATTTCAATGGTTCCACGTATTTTTCGTGGAACAAAGATTATAGTAGTGTGGCCTTGTTATCATCTAAAGGTCACTATTCCTCAGGGCTAGCCACTCCGACGACATTCCCAGCATCGTAGACTCATGCCCATAAATTTCTGCATTCCCCAGTCTATTAGGTGTAGTGGTTTCTCCTAATGAATAGCTATGTAATTTCTTATTGAAATTATTTGTGACTGTAAAAATAATAGTAAATAGGAAAATCATACTTAAAACACACAATCCTAAAATCAGAATGTCAGGCGTTGCATCAAAGCTAGATCGCAGTTTTTCGATGATAATCATATAAACTCTCAATAATGTAAGCTGTTATGTCCATAGAATAAAAATACTCATTATTTATAAATAAATTATAAAGTTATTGCTTTAATTTTTTGGAATGAGTCGCCGATCCTTCATCTCAGAAATTAATTTTATTATTACTGATTCGCTGTCGCGGCAGGCCGAAAAACCTGCTTGGCGGAGTTTGATAGTGCTAAGTAATATCGGATGTTGAATAGATTGACTGTTTGCCCGGAGCAGAATGTCTGCATAGTAATGGCTTTCGCCCAGGAAATTTTTTAAATTATTATTTTTTAAATTGTTCCGTTTCGCAATATGCTGCCATAGTAAGTTGCGTTTTAGTAAATACGTCGCTAGCGGCATTGCTTCATCTGGCCCAAGTTCGATATCGAATTCCATCGCAAGGGTGGGCCAAAGTTCCCGCCATGCGCAGACATCGCCATTGGTAATATTAAAAGTTTGCGCTTTAGCGGGTTGGGCGGTGGCGGCCCATTCGAGTGCTTCTGCTATTAGTCCGGCGTCGACGATTTCAGCGAGTTGCAGTACACCACCCGGAAAGCTAAACGGTTTGCCTTCTTCTTTGCGAATGGCGGCATAAGCTGCGAAGGCGAGGAGAGGGTTCATGGCCACGCCACTGGTGCTACCCACCACAACTTGAGGACGGAAAATGGTCCAACTTAATCCAGTTCTCTCAGAAACTTCTTGCAGATAATCTTCTTGCAGCCAATAAAAATTCTTGTGTTGAACACGCGAGGCATTTTCTCTCGCGGGAACGGGGGTGATGTGCCCAGCATGTGCACCGTAAGCCTTTGCGCCCTGGAGCAGGCTTACGTGCTGTAAATTTGTCGCAGATTTGCTCAAGGGTTCCAGTAAATTATTCAGCATGGTGAGGTTGGTTTGCATTTGTTGGGTGTCATGCCATCCACTTACGAGTCCAGCTTGTTCAGCTACGGCGGCGTAGATGACGTGGGTGACGTCGTTCAGCGAATTGCAGGCCTCACGAGTGGCCGCTGCATCTAGTAAATCAAGCGGTATATGACTAAAGCTAGCGGGGTCACAAATTGGTTCTGGTGTGCGGCGTGACAGGCCAATTGCATTCCAATTGTTCGCCATAGCAAAATGCGCAAGTGCGGCCTCGCCTATAACACCGGTGGCGCCGACAATGAGTACGGTATTCATCGAATTAGATCTAGGCGCAGGCCTAGACCGTTCCTACGCCAGTGACTGGCGATCCCACTGCGCCGGGTAGGCGCAGTGGTGGTGCGGTAAGCAGAAAGCGCGATCGATTATGGGCTCGTAACCAGTCGGCTAAATTGCTGAGCAAGAACATTTCACCCAGTGGCATACCCAGTTTAAATAAGCATAGCTCGTGTAAGGGTATGCGCGTGCCAATGCCGGATGCGGCGCTCATGTCTTGGAGTAGTTCAACTGCTTCGTTATCTGACACTAAGGCTGCGGCACCTGTGTCGGTAATCCAGCGCTGCAACTTTTTGTCGGCGCCATCGAGTCCGCTGCATTGGTGGGGGTCAAATGGCGCGGTGGGGTCATTATAGCGGCTGAGTAGGGCGCGGTCGAAGCCAGTGCGAAAACACAAGATGTCGCCGCTTTCGACCTCGACCTTGTCGGCTTCTAGAATGCGCATCAGTTGATCGTAGCCGATCGCTTGGCGGGTAAGGCCGATATGGCTAAATATGTCGATCATGACCCCGCGGGCCTGTAGTGCGGTTTCAGCAATGGTTTCTATGCCGAGTGCCTGTGCGCCGTAAGGACCTTCGACTTTGGCATTGTCGTTAAGATAGTCCACCGGTCCACGGATATGTTTCCCGGCATGGAAACCATTGTAGTAAGTGGCTTGGGTTTCGCCGCTGCCGTGGGCGTCGAAACAGGAACCCATGTGACAGAGGCTGTCCCACTGGGTTGAATACTGAAGACTCAAAGTAGCGCGGTCATCGCATACTACATCGGTTTGGCCAGGATTTAATTTATAGAACGGGTAGTTCATTGCGGGGTCGTCGCCCCGCATTGAAAATGCCATTTGCGGTGGAAAACGACGGGGATTTAAGGAGTCTCGAGGGCAGTCTAAGGGCAGTGATAGGCAAAAAGCGATGCCTTCCTTAACCTCGTGTGCCGCCTTGAGGCGGCGCTCAGGTGTAATTAGGTTTAGGCGTCCTAGCTGGTCGTCGGCGCCAAAGTCGCCCCAATTAGATCCCTCGGGGCGTTCAGTCCATCGATTGCTCATGTCATCTGGCCTCTGTCATTAAGCTGCTTTTATTTATTTTTAGCCTGAGTAGCCGCCAAAAGCGCTGCAAATAAGGCAGCACGCTGCACCGCCTGCAATACTCAGCCTTCAGGTGCAATTTTTACCTGTATACCCTGCATGGCCTGCGTAAATATTACTTGGCAACTTAGACGGGATTCATCGCTTCGAAATTCAGAGCCGTCGAGCAAATCCTCCTCGCCGTCGTTAATCGCGACCATTGACGCTTGGCTGTCAGCATCGATATAGACATGGCAGGTGGCACAAGAGCAGCTGCCACCGCACATAGCTTCAAGTTCATCGAGGCCTGCGTCGCGGATTAACTCCATTAAGGAGCGGCCATTTTGGGCCTCTACAGTATGTGATTCGCCGTCTCTAGTGATAACTATAAATTCTGACATTGTATGATTCTTGAAAGTTAAATTACTGAAAGTAGGCAATTTTTTCCTGCGCTACAGCTGATTTATTCACTATTTATTATATGTTGCGAATAATAGATAGTTGTTTTGGTTTTACGTATTAAAGTAAAGTATCATAATGAAACGCAACTGTGTCAATGTATTTATAGTTAAATTAGAACACACTGCGTGATGTACTGCTTTTAACGGCCATTGGTAGTAACAAACTGTCGATTTATAAACGATATTTTATTCGAGGATTATGTGCAATTACCCGCTTGCAAGGAATCACGTTGTGGCGCGTGAATTGCACTACATATTTATACAATAATTCTAAAATGGCTCTGCGAGTTGTGCATTGGCCTATATTCAGCTGCACCAAACACTTCTGGATTTCTTTGCGGCTAGTAAAAATTTGTGGATAAAACGGTTGGCCGCCTTGGCATTGGTGTTTGTAGGCTGTTCAGAGCAAAGCGCCGAATTAAAGTCACTCCAGTCAGAAGAGTTTGTGCGGGCCGTGAGTATCTCCTGTGTGGAGCTAAGGTCGATGGCGAGATCGCTTGCCGCTACTGGTTTATTAATACCAAGTGAAGAGGCGTCGGTCGGTTCGGAACTCTCTGGTTTTGTGGTTAAAGCAGTGCACGTCGAAGAGGGCGCGCTGGTAAGCGCGGGTGGTGTTCAGCCGCGAGGCGACGCCGGTGCTGGCGATACCTTTAATACCATGGTGCTGACATTGGCCAGCATTTGGTGAAATCAAATTCCCTTGGCTTATTTGCTATAGCGAACGAGTTTTTGGGGTGAGTTCGGTTTGTGATTTTCACAGCTGGCAGGTGCGGTACTCAATGTCGTGGTTGTGGTTATGTATTTTAATAGCCACCGGTGGCTGAAAACCAGCGCTGTCACGGCGGCGAAAATTTAATTACCACAACACTGGCATAGAATTAATTACTGTCTTCGCTGCGGGATAGACTTACGTCTAGTGGATAACCGCTTAGGGCGTAAAACTGCCTTGGGGGGCCATATATTCGCGAAGTGCGCTGAGCTTGCCGTCCTTGAATCGCATTAGCACACAAACATGCCACGCAATCGGTGGTGCATCGGCTTTGAATTGCACCTCCAGAATATGTTCTTGCACAAAACCGTCGGGAAAATACTCGCGCTGAATATCTCGAGTGTAGCGCGAGATAGAGTTTTCTACGAAGCCGCTTAATGATGCTTTGGTTTCTGCAAAGCTTTGAAATTTTTGATCGAAGTTATGCCAAGTAGTGACAGATGGCAGGCAGCAGGACATGACCTCATCCATATTGCCTTGATCAAGTGCTGCCCAAAAGCGATTCGCTACAGCGTCTAAGGTTTCTTTAGTTTGTTCACTCATTTTAAATTCTCCGTATTGTCTTGTTTGGGGCTGCGGGCCAGCGGCGATATCGCGTTTTGCCAGCCTTGCTGCTCTGATTTGCAGGTTTCAATGGCCTTGCTCCAGAAATTGCCCTTAGATAAAGACTTGAAATTGAATGCTCCGCTGTGGCGAAACTCCAATATTTCTACACCATTTTCGCCGACGGGGAGGTAGGTGTAGGGGACGTTGGCGGGCACAAAAAAGCCATCGCCCTTGCCCAGTACTTCGTTACCCAAACGCAGCTTGCCAGAAACGATGAAATACAGGCAGTCGGTGTCGTGAGTGTGTAAAGATAGGGGGTAGTTTTTCTTGATCCAAGCGTGAATTAAACTAAAACCTGGAATATCGAAAAGAACTTTAACTTGGTCGCCATCAAGCAAGCCATGTTTTGATGCTTCGGTGACTAGGGGACGCATATCGCTAGGAAATTCGACGCTCATATTGCCCGAATCCATCAGAGATTCAGCGCCGTCCGCCCTGAAAATTTGAAATTTTGCAGCTACGTTGGCTGGCTTATCAGTGCTGTTTGTATTCATGCGAGAGTCGCTCACTGAGTAGTGAAATGACGTGGCCAATATATCGACCAATATTCTTCTTTCTATGCACGCGCATTGAGCGCGATTGTAGCGAGCTACACCCTATCTACCTTATCAGGAGAGGGTGTAGCAGCTAATAGCGCTTATCAGCCGAACATAAGCTTGGCTTTTGCGGCAATTTTTTCTGCAGAAACGACATACTCAGTTTCGAGTTTTTTGTTAAACGGTACTGCTGAAAACGGTGCTCCCAAACGGGCGACAGGCGCTTTAAGCTGCCCAAAGAGCTCTTCTGAAATGGTCGAGGCGATTTCGGCGCCTACGCCAAAATTGCGTACCGCTTCATGGGCGATAAGTGCGCGTCCGGTCTTTTTAACTGATTTCAATACGGCCTCGCGATCCCAAGGAGAAATCGTGCGTAAATCAATCACCTCAGCACTAATGCCGTCTTTCTCGAGTTGGGCTGCGGCTGCCAAGGCAGTCTGCGCCATAAACGCGTAAGAGATGATGGTGATGTCGCTGCCTTCTTTGGCAATGCGTGCTTTTCCCAGTGGGATAGGCTCGTCGTTTTCAGCCGCATCGGCCGGCGTGTAGTAAGACATTACGCTTTCAATGAAAATACAGGGATCTGGATCCTGAATACAGGATAGCATCAAGCCTTTGGCATCGGTTGCGCAAGAAGGTGCAACGACTTTTATGCCTGGGGTATGCGCAAACCATGCTTCGAGGAAGTCGCTGTGTTGGCCCGCTGCAGAAATACCCGCGCCGGTCATCATGCGAATTACAATTGGTACGCTGCTTTGGCCGCCGGACATATAACGGAGTTTGGCGGCGTGGTTGCAGATCATGTCCATTGCCACGGCAGTGAAGTTCATTAGCATGATTTCAGCAACTGGCTTGTAGCCAGCCAGTGCTGCGCCGATAGCGGCACCGATAATCGCCTGCTCGGAAATGGGCGTGGAAACGACGCGGTCAGTGCCAAATTTCTCTGACAGGCCCTTGGTCACGCCAACGACACCGCCGCCTTCACGATCAGCGACGTCTTCGCCGAGAATAAGGACTTTGTCGTCCGCTGCCATTGCCAGATGGAGCGCTTCATTAATGGCTTGAAGCGTAGTTTGTTTATTAGACTTGCTCATTAGTATGCTCCTGAATCTGCGTAGACATCGCGGGTAAGTTCGTCCATTGATGGATCGTCGCTACTAAGCGCGTACTCAATGGCATCGTCGATATCAGCCTTTATTTTTGCTTCCATTTCGGAAAGCTGGTCTTCAGTCGCTAGACCTTCGGCAATCAGTTTTGCACGAAATGCTGGGACTGGATCGCGAGCGATTGCCTCTGCTTTTTCTTCTTTGGTCATATAGGGATCGGTATCGCCAAATACATGACCGTGAAAACGGAAGGTCAAGGCCTCGATCAGGGTTGGGCCGCCGCCGCTGCGGGCGCGATCGATTGCTTCTTTGCCTGCTGCGTACATGGCGTGTGGGTCATTGCCGTCAACGGTAACGCCGGGCATAGAATAGCTTTGTGCGCGAGTTGAAATGCGTTCAACCGAGGTGCAGTGCTCGTAGCGAGTATGCTCGGCAAAGCGATTGTTCTGGCACACAAAAATCACTGGAAGTTGCATTACCGAAGCAAGGTTTAAGGATTCGTGGAAAGCGCCAATATTGCTCGCGCCGTCGCCAAAATACGCGACCGAAACACGCTTGTTCTTGCTTAGTTTAGATGCCCATGCCAAACCGTTGGCAATCGGCATTGATGAGCCGACGATACCGGTGGTGACCATAATGCCCGTTTCCGGGTGGGTGATATGCATCGGGCCGCCTTTACCTTTACAGGTACCGGTCACTTTGCCGGCAATTTCGGCCCACAGCAGGCGCAGGGGGAGTCCCTTGGCGAGCATGTCGTGGGTGCCACGGTATATGGTGCTGATATAGTCGTCGTCATTAAGGCTAACCGATAGCGCAGATGGAATGACTTCTTGGCCTCTTGGACTATAGTAAGGCATAACCAACTTACCTGAGCGCACGACCTTACGTGCGGCAGCGTCATTGCGTTCGATCAGCGCCATGCGGCGGTAAATTTCAATTTGAGTGTCGCGGTCAGGACTCGACGGCGAGTTACTTGCTGGCTGTGTATGATTGCTAGTAGTCAAAATGCCTGCTCCCATTGTAAAGATTCGTTATTGTTAATCGTCTGTTTTTGGAGCCGGTCAGGCTGACGTCTGCTGGTGTGCAGGCGGCTTGACGGCCTTCCCCGTAAGAGGAAACGAAACTTCTTCTCTAGTTATCCAAGAAAAACTGACCCTGGAACTGCTAGTGTCGATACCCACTATAACGGAGGCGACGACATTATTGTACAATAATACAATGGCATAAGGCTATTGCAATTTATTCATGAAGTGGGCAGAATTTGACTGAAACGACCAAAGAATGAAAATATTATGAATACAGATAGTGAAGCTGCCATTTCTTTAGCTCACCTTGAAGCGCTAATTGCAGATAAAGATGCTCTCCTTGCGTCGCTTGCAGTAGCGGACACTGCGCCGCTTCTTATGGTCTTAATCCAGCTCGGCGGGGACCCGGCGTGGCTAGACCGCATGGCGCCTTATATTACTGGCCCATGGAGCTACCACGACGAGACGCCGTCGGAAGTGAAGCTGGAGTTGCAGTCGGCGGTAGTCAATGCGCTGGAAGCATGCGTGCGCGCCGGCCGTTTGCCTGAGCCGTTGCCGCCCAAAGAATTAATGCCGAAGATGCTTGATGTTTGCACCGGCCAAAAAGTTCCGCCGGAGTATATGCCGGTAGCGCTAGAAGAAATGGACTTGTTGGACGAAGATCCCCGCGCAGTGCACTGGCGGGAGCAGCCGTCTTCGGAAACCCTTGAGCACTTCAAAGTACTTGTAGTGGGTGCTGGCTTCTCCGGTGTGGCCATGGGTATACGCTTGAAACAGGCAGGTATTCCGTACACCATCATTGAGAAAAATGATTCGGTGGGCGGTACCTGGTATGAAAATACCTATCCCGGCATAGGCGTTGATACCGCCAACCATTTCTACTCTTATTCATTTGATGTGAATCACGACTGGGATCATTTTTTTGCCAAAGGCGATGAAATTCTCCGCTATATTCGCCGCAACGCTGAACGCGAAGAGATTACCGCCAATACACGCTTCCGCGAGGAAGTGACTCAGGCGCAGTGGGATGAATCCGCGGGCTTGTGGCTAGTAAAAACTCAGTTGGAAGATGGCTCCATTGTTGACTACACCGCAAACGTATTGGTGAGTGCGGTTGGCCAACTCAACCGCGCGTCTATGCCTTCGATCGACGGCTTAGAAAATTTCAAAGGCCCTAAATTCCATACCTCTAACTGGGATCACGCAGTTTCCTTAGAAGGTAAGCGGGTAGGCATGATCGGTACCGGTGCCACCGGCATGCAAGTCGGTCCCGCGATTGCGCCGTTGGTTGGCAATTTGACTATTTTCCAGCGCTCACCCCACTGGGCAATGTGGAATCCACTTTACTTTAAAACGGTTAGCGAAAATAAAAAGTGGGTTTTGAAAAACATTCCTTATTATTCCAAATGGTTCCGTTTTCAGCTGTTCTGGTCCTCGTCTGATGGCTTCCACAAAATGCTACAGATCGATCATGAGTGGCCGGACAAGCAGCGCTCGCTGAATGCCCATAATGCTGAAATTCGCAAGCAGCTGGAAGAGTATATCGCTAAAGAAGTGAATAACGACCCAGAGTTGATCCGCAAATCAGTGCCTAATTATCCGCCTTACGGTAAGCGTATGCTGCGCGACAACCACTGGTACCGGATGTTGACCCGTGAAAACGTGGATCTTGTGGATACCCAGATTGATCACATTGAAGAAAATGCGGTGGTGATGGCTGACGGCACACGCCACGAAGTGGATGTGTTGGTACTGGCAACCGGCTTTAAAGCCTCGAAAATGTTGGCGCCAATGGATATTCGCGGTCGTGGTGATGCCACTATTCGCGGTCGCTGGGGTGACGATGATCCCCGCGCCTACCTTGGTATTACTGCGCCTGAATTTCCAAATATGTTCTTGCTGTACGGCCCGAATACCAATCTTGGTCACGGCGGTAGCGCGGTATTCCACAGTGAATGCCAGGTTGGCTACATCATGCAGGGCATACGCGAGCTGATTGAGTCGGGTTCCTCGGTGATGGAGGTGCGGGAAGCGCCGTTTTGGGAATACCAAGAAAAGGTCGACCACAAACATCGCAATATGGTGTGGTCGCACCCCGGTGTTGGCAGCTGGTACAAAAACAAAAATGGGCGTGTAACAGCAAACTCGCCGTGGCGATTGGTGGATTATCGAGATATGACGGCAAAATTTGAGCCCAGTGATTACACGTTTAAAAAAATTGATTCAACGGGCAGCAAGGAGGCATATGTATGAGCCTGACGCCACTTCTCAAACCTAATTCGATAGCGATTATTGGCGCGTCGTCGACTCCAACTCGTGTTGGCGGTATTCCCCTGCATTTGCTAAAAGATGCAGGATTTAAAAATCTTTACCCAGTGAATCCGAAAAGCACCGAAATTGCCGGCATAACGTGCTACCCGGATATTGAGTCCATTCAAAAGCCAGTCGACCTTGTGCTATTGGCAATCTCAGCTAAGGACACCGTAGCGTATCTTGAGCGCTGCCATACATGTGGTGTGAAAGCCGCTGTGGTTTTTGCTGCCGGCTTTGCGGAAACCAATGAGCCTGAAGGCGTCGCGTTACAGGATGAGCTAACGGCCTTTGCGAAACGCACCGGTATGCGTATCTCCGGCCCAAACTGCATGGGCAATGCCAATTTTGTTGACGGAATTTTCACAACCTTCGGCACTTCTTTCCGTCCTGGCGACCCAGCGGGTAATGTGGCACTGCTTACCCAGAGCGGTAACATGTGCGCCTCTATGTATAGAATGGCGCGCCGCGAAGGTGTGGCTTTTAGCCATGTAATCAACACCGGCAATGAAGCCGACGTTGAATTTTCAGATTATCTGAATTTTCTCGCCGACGACCCAGATACCACAGCAGTACTCTGTTATATCGAAGCGCTGCGCAATGGCCCTCGTTTCCTTGAGGCGGCGGCGGCTTTTAAAGCCAAAGGCAAATTACTTGCGGTTTATAAAGTTGGTACTAGCGAGAAGGGTGCCGACGCGGCCGCATCACATACTGCAGCATTAGCGGGTAATAACAAAGCCTACGAGGCGGCCTTTTCACAAGGCGGTGTTGCTCGTGCCCATGAATTATCGACATTGACTGACTTAGCCTATCTGCACGGCTTTGGAGCGCGGATCAGGGGTAGTGCCAGTGCAATCATCAGTGTCTCTGGCGCTGGCGGCGCAATACTGGCGGACGCCTTATCGCTCTACAATGCCGATGTGCCTGAATTTCCAGAAGCGGTTAAAACCAAGCTTCGCGAAAGCATTCCCGCCTACGGTATGGTTGCTAATCCGGTTGATGTGACTGGCAACTTAGTTAACAACAATGACTTCCTATTCGACGCAATGAAGCTCGCTGTTGATCCAGAAAATATTGACGTCATTATTGCTTATTTACCAGGCTATTTCTTGGATCGGGCCATTCCCCAGTTAGCACGTTTGGCCGACAGCACCGATAAAAGCATTGTGGTAATCGATACCTTTGCCGTGGCTGATCGCGCGGCAGTCGAAAAACTAGGCATTGCCTATTTTGACGATTTTGATCGCGCGGCACGGGCAATCGCAATTTATGGTGCTTGGCGTAAAGAGGATGTTCCAGCGCTTAGCTCGCCGGCTTCTTCCGCTACATGGCCAGCACTGCCTGCCGGTGCAGGCGCTTTATCTGAGGCGCAGGCCAAGCATGTGCTAGAAAAATTTGGTGTGCCCGTCGTCGAAGACGCTGTGACGCAGACCGTTGAAGAGGCTCGCGCTGCGGCTGAGCGCATTGGTTATCCTCTGGTGCTTAAATTGGTTAGCCCCGATGTTGCACATAAAACGGAATACGGCGTTATCAAGCTGGGTCTTAAAACCGCCGACGAAGTGGCGGATGCATTCGAAGACGTGATGGCGAAAGCGAAAGCATTGCCGAATGTGCGTATTGAAGGTATTACCCTCGAGCCGATGCTGGCTGGTGGCGTTGAACTGCTGGTTGGCGTGACCAAAGACCCTGTCTTCGGTTGGATGCTAACAGTCGGCCTGGGCGGCGTCTGGACAGAATTAATGAAAGACGTTAGCCATCGCCTACTACCGGTTAATGAAACTGGTGCGCTGGAAATGCTGCGCAGTCTTAAAGGATTTGGCCTGATGGACGGTTTCCGTGGTCAGCCTAAAGCAGATGTTGCTTCGGCAGCAAAGGCTATCGCAACGCTGTCAGTTGCCGCGCTGGCCACTGAAGCGCGGGTGCGTGAAATTGAAGTGAATCCACTGCTGGTGATGCCGCAAGGGCAGGGCGCAGTGGCTGTTGATGCCTTGGTGATCTTCGATGCGCAGGGGGGCGAAGCGTAATGAGTGATCCTAAAGACAAGCCAGGCATTGTCTACGAAACCGACGAACCGGTTACCTACCGTGTTGATGAAACCGGTATTGCGTGGATCACCATGAATCGACCTAAGTACAATAATGCCCAGAATAGCCAGATGACCTACGCGCTCGACGCGGCCTTTGTGCGCGCAGTCAATGACGACGCGGTGAAGGTAATCGTGCTCGCGGGTGAGGGGAAGCACTTCTCAGCGGGCCACGATATCGGTACGCCGGGTCGCGATGTAGATAAATCCTTTGATCGCAAGATGTTGTTGCCCGATCACGTAGGTAAGCCCGGTGCCGAGTTTCTTTACACCCGCGAGCAAGAAGTCTACTTGGGTATGTGCCGTCGTTGGCGCGATGCACCCAAGGCCACCGTTGCAATGGTACAGGGCGCCTGTATTGCTGGCGGTCTAATGCTGGCTTGGGTCTGCGATCTGATTGTTGCCTCGGACGATGCCTTCTTTCAAGACCCGGTGGTCAGAATGGGTATTCCCGGTGTTGAATATTTTGCTCACGCTTTTGAGCTGCCACCTCGTGTTGCCAAGGAATTTTTGTTACTGGGCGAGCGTATGTCGGCGCAGCGCGCTGAGGGTTTCGGTATGGTTAATCGCGTGGTGCCCAGGGCGGAGCTGACTGAGGAAACTCAGCGTGTTGCCGCTAAGCTGGCCGCGCAACCCAGCTTGGGTGTTTGGTTAACCAAGCAGGCCGTTAATCACGTGGAAGAATTGCGCGGTAAACGCACCGCGATGGATTCTGTTTACCATATGCACCATTTTGCCCATGCGCAAAATAATCTGGTGTCGGGCAATGCGCTTGGCGGTTTGGATGGTAAGAGTATGGCCGCTGCAAATAAAAAGCAGGAAGAAAAAGCATGAAATTGGAATATAGCGCCGACGAAAAGGCATTCCGCATTGAAGTGCGAGAGTGGATGGAAGCGAATGTGCCCAAGGCCAAGCTACCGTCTTTTGATTTGACGATAGAAGGTTTTGAAGCCCATCGCGAGTGGGAACGCACCTTGCACAAAGGGCGCTGGGGCATGGTCACTTGGCCAGAAGAGCTGGGTGGCCGTGGTTTAGATCTGATTCGTTGGTTAATTTTTGAAGAAGAATATTACCGTGCCAAGGCGCCGGTACGGGTCAATCAGAACGGTATTTTCCTGCTTGGCCCAACGATGATGGAGTATGGCACTGAAGAGCAAAAGGCGCGGTTTTTACCGAGCATGGCCGCTGGCGATGATGTGTGGGCTCAGGCTTGGTCTGAGCCGGGTGCGGGTAGTGACTTGGCTGGTGTGCGAGCAACCGCGCGACGCGAGGGCGACAACTATATTCTTAACGGCCATAAAATTTGGTCTACCCGTGCGGTATTCGCTGACTGGGCTTTTGGTCTGTTCCGTGAGCCGGGCAGCGAACGCCACAAGGGCATGTCTTTAATTTTATTTAAACTGGACACCCCGGGTGTTGATCGCCGGCCCATTGCGAGGCTTGATGGCGAGTTGGTGTTTGCCGAGATATTCCTGGACGACGTTAAAGTTCCGGTTGCTAACAGGCTTGGCGCCGAAGGCGAAGGCTGGAAAGTATGTATGTCGACCGCGGGTTTTGAACGTGGACTTATGTTGCGCAGCCCAGCGCGTTATCAGGTTGCTGCACAGCGTTTGGTTGAACTCTACCGCAAGCACCAAGATGAGCTCGAGCCAGCAGTCCGCGCTAGCGTTGCCAAAGCCTTTATGGATGCCGAGGCGTACGCGTTGAATATATATGCATCTGCAAGCCGCTTAATGGCTGGAGGAAAAATTGGCCCGGAAAGCAGCACCAATAAGATTTTCTGGTCCGAAATGGATATTCAACTGCATCGCACCGCCCTTGAGATTTTGGGCGAGCACGCAGAGTTATTACCAAGTTCACCGGACGCTGGGGATGTTGGCGATTGGCTAGGCGATTATATCTTTTCGTTGGCAGGGCCTATTTATGCAGGCTCAAATGAAATTCAGCGAAATATTATCGCTGAGCGCATGCTCAATTTGCCCCGCTGAGAGGTTGTATACATGTTTGTTCTTACCGAAGACCAGCAGCTGATTCATGAGGCCGCACGCACTCTATTAGTAGAAAATTGCAGAACTGAACAGTTGCGTAAAATGCTGACCGATGGGCGGGTGCAAGACGAGGTACGCTGGGCGCAAATTTTAGAAATGGGACTGACGTCGATTCTGGTTGGTGAGGAGAGTGGCGGTTTAGGCTTGAGCGCTGTCGACTTTGTTGGTGTTGCCGAAGCTGCTGGCTATGTTGCTCTACCTGATCCCTTAGTTGAACAAGGTGGTGTGGTCTTGCCACTGTTGGCTGGGCTTAGCGACAGCAAGGGCTGGTTAGATCGTGCCTTAGCGGGCGCAAGAATTGCGATTGATCACCCAGCCCAGCGATTTGTCGCCGATGCTGATCAGGCCGACGCCGTTATCTTTTTTGTCGATGGCGGGATTCATATCGTCGAGCGCGTGCACGTAGACCTTACTAAACAAGAGAGTATTGATCCCTTCCGCGAGCTGTCGCGTCCTGTGTTCAATCCTACGGCGGACACTCAGGTTGCCAGCGGCACCGAGGCGCATAAATTAATGGCAGAGGCTTTTGAACGTGGCGCTTTGTTTTGTGCGGCGCAAGCACTGGGCTTGGCGCAGCGCTGTGTCGATATGGCGGTAAGTTATGCTCAGGAGCGCACTCAGTTTGGTAAGCCAATCGGCAGTTATCAAGCTGTAAAACATATGCTTGCGAATGTCCAAGTTCAAATCGAGTTTGCCCGTCCGGTTATATATGCGGCGGCAGTTGAGCTTTCTTTGGGCGGCCCTATTGCCCAGGCCCGTGTCAGTCACGCTAAATTGGCGGCGACGGAGGCGGCGGACTTTGCTGCGCGCACCGCGTTGCAGGCGCACGGTGCGATGGGATTTACTTGGGAAGTTGATTTACATTTCTTTATGAAAAGGGCGCTAGCGCTACTTGCCGCCTGGGGCAAGCCAGCTTTGCATCGGAATCGCGTGGTCGAGCGCATGCTTGAACAGCCAATTGGCCCGGATTCACTTTTTGCCAGCGAAATTGAGGCGACAGTATGAGCGATATTACGCAGTTAATCCTGAGCCAAGAAGAGCTGCGTTGCGCGGCCATGCGCAGCGCTGATCTCAATGCCCTGGACAATATATTGGATGCCGATCTCTATTTTTGTCACGCCAATGGCGCCATAGACGACAAAGCCATCTATTTAGGCAAGATGGCACAGGGCAATATTGTTTATCGCTCGATAAAGTGGAGTGAACAAAGTGTTGCGCTACTCGCTGGAGACTGTGCAGCATTATTGTCGGGGCGGATGACCTCAGAAGTATCGGTCAATGGCGTTGAAAAATTATTGGACAACCGAGTGCTCGGCGTTTGGGTTAACGCGGATGGCCAGTGGCGTTTGCGCGGATTTCAGACCACACCTCTGCCAAAGGTTTGAACAGATTACGCGTTCAAGCTGACAAGGCTTAGTCCGATTGGTGATAGCATATTGCAATGACTAGAATATTACATTTTCGGTTGGGAACTAATTAAAAGGCTAGGGCGGAATAAAATAATGGAAAAGACCTTCGATTTTGTTGTGGTGGGTAGTGGCGGCGGCTCTATGTGCGCGGCCTTGGTTTTGCGAGCGGCGGGGAAGAGTGTACTTATTCTTGAAAAATCCGATTTGATTGGTGGTACCACCGCTATTTCGGGTGGGGTGATGTGGATTCCGAATAATCGCTATATGAAAGAAGCCGGAATCCCAGATAGCCGCGATGACGCCATCGCATACTTAGACGCGGTTGTCGGTGACGATCCGGACATGCTCGGCGCCACCCGTGAGCGCCGCCATGCGTACGTTGATGAAGCGCCCAAGATGATCGATTTTCTGGTCGACCAAGGTGTAAAATTGCGCCGGATTCCGTCATGGCCGGATTATTACAAGGCCCCAGGCGAGTCTGTACCAGGCCGCACCGTGGTATCTGAATTGTTTGACCTTAAGCAGTTGGGTGAATGGAAAACGAAACTGCGCCCGGGTTTTTTACCGCTGCCGGCCAATCTTGATGAAGCTATGCAGCTGGGGTTAATGAAACGCTCGACTGCCGCGAAAAAAATACTAGCCAAAATTATCGGCCGGGTTATTAAAGATATCTTTACCGGTAAGAAACGCACCACCGCCGGGCAGGCCCTGCAGGGCCAAATGCTATTAGCGGCGGTAAATGCCGGAACCGAGATACAGACAAGTTCAGCGGTGAAGCAGTTAATTGTTGAAGACGGTCGTGTTACCGGCGTTATTGTCGATAAGGATGGCGCGGAGTGCCGCATTGCTGCTCGCAACGGAGTGCTTATCAATGCCGGTGGTTTTGCGCGTAATCAACAAATGCTGGATGAATATATTCCCGGTGTTTCCGCTGATTGGACCATGGTTATTCCAGAAGATACTGGCGACTTGATTCAAGAGGGGCTGCGTATTGGTGCCGCTGTTGCGCAAATGGGTGAACGCATCAGCTATGCCGTAGCATTGCCGCCAGGGGGCAAAGGCCCGGTACCGATGGATGTGGCCAAACCGTACAGTGTTGTTGTCGATCAGACCGGTAGCCGCTACACCAACGAAGCGGCGTCCATCGTTGAAGTGTCGCGCGCTCAGCTTACGAGAAATAAAACGACCCCGTCGATGCCGAGCTGGTTAGTGTTTGATAGTCAGCACATACGCGATTTCATGCTGGCCGGCTCAATGGCCGGGAAGAAAAAGCCAAAGCCATGGACCGAGGAAAAATTCCTGCTCCAAGGTAATACCATTGAAGAGCTTGCTGCTGCCTGTGATATTGATCCGGCCAATTTGCGTGCCACGGTGGATCGCTTTAACGGCTTTGCAGCCAAGGGCTGCGACGAAGATTTTCAGCGCGGTGAACACGCTTATCAGCAGTGGATGGGTGACTCGCTGAAAGAGGGCGACAAAACCTTGGGTCCGATTGCGACAGCCCCATTCTTTGCAGTGCCATTTTATCCAGGCGACGTGAGTACTTTTGGCGGTTTAGTTACCGACGTAAACGCCCGGGTGTTGCGCAGCGATGGCACTGTAATCGAAGGTCTATATGCAACGGGTACGTCA
Source organism: Zhongshania sp. (assembly GCA_047624025.1). Lineage (GTDB taxonomy): Bacteria > Pseudomonadota > Gammaproteobacteria > Pseudomonadales > Spongiibacteraceae > Spongiibacter. Next base: position 4,847 of record JBLHPB010000026.1, on the reverse strand, counting down.
ACGGCATCCGTAGCCGGTGGTGTAGAGCTAGGTGCAGGTGGAAGTGTTGGGCCGTCGTTTACCTTTGGCTACGTGGCGGCAAAACATGCCGTGTCGGTCGCCTGAGAAAGCCCTTGAATCAAAGGTCGCTATCGCCTATTACTTGGTGGATTTAAACGGCCTTTGGTTTTTTATAAGCTGAATTCGCTGGCGAATTACCGCCAATTTTTAGCGCGAATCCCTTTTCGCTAGGCCAGGATGGGACGCTTCCTGTAATTTGTCTCCATCTTAGCTAGATGCCTATGCAATCTGGAATATGCGACTTGGCTGGATTGATACCGAGCATCATATTGACACAGCTGGCTATATCAATAACTTGTTTGCTCAGAGCTACACCACAAATATGCGACCATTAAGTGTGATTAATGATCGTCGCGACGTTAGTCATTTCTTCAACCGTGATGCTGATAGGGTGTTCGGAATAAGTTTAAACTGCGAGCTATAATTTTTAATTTAAAAGTAGCTGTTTTTTCATTGTAGACACTGCCAAATTTTGACGTTTTATTAGTGATAAAATTCGGCTTTTTAAAGGTGTTGATAATTATCTTATGTTGCAACTTGCACAATATTTTACTAGTTGTGCTAACCATGAATTTTCAAGCAAGGAAATCAAGTGATGAATCCTAAAACAGTGAGTGAAAAAATAGACGAACTCCCTCTTCAGCCTATGATCGATCATGGTGTTTTTGGTGAAGTTGAGGAGCTTCCCCTGTCGAAAGTACAGCAGTACGTTGGTGCATTTTTGCACCGGAATTGGCTGTCTATACCTCATGTCACTCATAATGACGAAGTGGATATTACCGATCTTGAAAGATTTCGTAAAACATTGAATGAAAGCGCTAGTATAAAAATAACCTTGTTGCCGCTTCTGATCCGAGCCGTGACTAAGTCACTAAAAGCTTACCCTGTGTTTAACTCCTCGCTGTCGTCCAGTGGTGATAAAGTTGTTTTGAAGAAGTTTTACCACATTGGCTTTGCTGCTGAATCGAAACATGGGCTATTAGTGCCAGTCATTAAAGATGCGGACAAGAAATCTTTAACAGAAGTAGCGGCTGAAATAGGCGCTAAGGCCACAATGGCCGGTGGGCGTGGCTTACCGATGAGCGATATGGAAGGTGGTAGCTTTACCATTAGTGCGTTGGGCGGACTAGGCGGCACAAGCTTCACACCGATCATCAACGCGCCTGAGGTAGCAATATTGGGTGTCACTAAGTCGAAGTGGGTTCAGCAGCGTATGGCCGACGGTAGCGCTGAATGGCGTCTAATGTTGCCGCTGTCATTAAGCTACGATCATCGCGTTATTAATGGCGCAGATGCAGCGAGATTCGTTACTCATTTAGGTTCTGTGTTGGCAGATTCTGCGGAATATGACAGCTGGAAGGTATAGCAAAAGGGCGATCGAGCTGGCTTCCAGCGCCGGCTGACTTAAGTGTTGAATGCGGTACGGATGCGATTATGCCGCGTGGGAAGCTGCATTCAATTATCTATGCTTGGCGCCGCTAAAAATCTCGAGACGAAATTTCTATCATAACAGGCGATAAATGACGTGCATTGAACACTATATCTAACAATATGGTGAGTTCTGAGTTCTGGAAAGATAATATGCCACACTAACTTTCTGGTAATTTTAGGGGTATTTAGCCATGGAAGCCATTTGGCCCAGTGATCATGCGCAGTTTCTTAATCATATGGCGTGTGTTTAAAGTACGCTGCGATGACTTGGACGGTAGTATCCACTTCATTCTGTTGCGCATAGATGCGTTGATTTTGGCGGCGGTGTCAGACTCGATGGCTGTAAGAATTGTATCATCAGCATAATTAGCAAGCTCTTGGCGCGGATCAGGTATCTCCTTGGTGAGGTTGATGATTTTTTGTTGCAGCTTGAGTAGCGCTTGTCCGTCACAAATAATGATCTGGCCAATACTGTCGATCGGGTTATCGTAAGTAAGGTCGAATGCACTGAGTGTGGCGACCACGGTAGGTCTTTTCACAGCGCACTGCTGGTATGCCTTTCATACCAGCTTATGGTACGACACTTGATGCAATTGGAATTTGGCGGATTGACGTAGATGTTGGTTTCCTCTCTGTATTGGGCAATCAAGTACTCTGCCCAGTGACTCACTGATCCAAATGTTGGCGATGGGTCAATGGGGCGCGCAGCAGTTTGGTTGATGTGCTTTATGAGTTTTTGTTCATCGTCGTAAGCTGTCCGCCACATATTAATGGTTTAAGCTAAGCTTGTTTCACTTTCTGCTGCGCCGATAGCGAGGCGGGGTTCCATTCGGTTACGTCGTGCAATATCGTTGTTCGGTGCTCAACCTGGCGCCCCAAGCCTGCATTAGAATGGCGGCAGATAACTTCTTCTGCCTTAATGCCGATGATAGGTTGATGCGCGGCGTAAAGATGGATCTGTGCATGGCTGATCATCCCTTCGACCTGATTCCTGTGTTGCATTGTTTCCAAGGAGGTCAAGTTCTTGTGAAGTTCGGTCTCTGGCTTGCGCGTGGAGCGAACCCGGTTGTTTAGGGGGGATGTAATTGTCGCTCAATGTAGAATTTTGGGCAGGGGTATTCAACCAAGGTGTATCTGAAACCGTCACTGAAGAAAATATAGTAGTTATATTAATCCACCCCCCGCTAGTGCGCTTTGACTACCCCAGTACGCTGACCACTCCTGCAGCATTCGTTTAGCCTGATTCGCCTCGCACTTGCGTTAAGGTAAGTTGAGGATGGTGGAGGAAAAGATAGGTTAAAAAAGGTCGTACGTTCAGGATAGCAGGGGGGTTGATTCAATTACTCTTCGTTTGCTAAACAGGGGGTGGATTAATATACTTACTATATTTAAGCCCTGCTCTGTCCAAGGAGAAAGCTATGGATACCGTGATGCTCGATTTCCACCTCGCCGCCGAACACCTTCTGGCTGTCACCACCGAACTGCGCGTCGCGCTGCTCGCTGAAAACCTACCCGTGTTCCTGCCGCCCGAGTTTCCTTTGTACGACCAGTCGCCCCGCACCGCCGCCACCGAGGCCCTGACCCTCATGCACTTCACCGCAGGTGCTAACTCGTCCGCCGTGATTTTCGACTACCCTCTGTCCGGGTTGATATGCGTGAGTCAGGTCACCGCCGATCTCGCTGAGTCTGTCACGTCCGCACGCAAGGTATTTAAGAAAGCGGCTATTGCGCTCAAAAATGTCGGCAAAAAAAATGCCGAGGTAAAGAACAACAATAGCCTGGCCAAGCTGCTATCTAAGGATAAGCTCAGCTTCGCCACGCGCCACCCAAAAGTCGCAACCGGCCTGCAGCGCATTCAGCTCGCCAAGTGGAACTTGCTATGGTGCTACCGCAAAGTCCACCTGTTGGAAGAAGGCGTGTCATCACTCAGCTGGTCGTGGCTACGCAAGCGTTCAGACATCATCAGCATGAGCAAAGCCGTGGCGATAGATTACGCGATCAAAACCTTGCCCGAACCCAAGCGGCAATTTGCCCTGCATGAGATCGAACAAAGCGGTAGCCAACATTTTGCCCGTGTCACTAAACCGCGTCCGCCCCAGCTCAAAGCCAACGTTGTGATCGGGGAGGGCAAGACTGCACTGCGTAAACTCATAGCCACCCCCACGGTGATATTACTGCGCGCCGATGATTTGCCGCGGATAAACTGGCCAGGCTCACCGGAGCTGGAGCGCGCTACCCGCCTTAAGCGGTCCGACAATACGTATATAAGGCCGCTCGTTCGTGAATTAGACTTGTATCTTGCTTCCCCCCAGGCGAACTCCTAGCATGGCAGCAGAAGAGCGTGGAGGCTTCCATGCCTACGGAAATATGACCGCCTTATGCGTCGAACCAGCCCTGAACAAACTTCAGACGACGCATACGGTTAACTTCGATTTAGCGCCGATGGGCGACCGGGGCGGTGCAGACTGGTCCCGTAAGATCACGGTGCAACCCGACAAAGGGGAGCTAGCCCTGATCGCAGCCACCTTGCTCGGCTACCGGCCAGACATTAAGCTCGCCCGCCCGGACAAACATCTTCTCATTGCCCGGCAACCGAATCAGCTCTACATGACAGGCGGGCCAGCGCGTAAACTGGCGCTGCCGCTAGGACCTGCCGAGGCTTTTCAGCTTTCTACTGTGATAATGCATTGCATGACGAAAAATTACCCGTTCGTGGATTCACAAACGATAGTCGCAATGCTAAGAGGGAGTTGTACGTATAAATAAGCGTGATGTTTGGCTACGAAAATTAAAGAAAGCAAGCTCTCGCTGCTCAATGCCGCTGAGCAAGAATTCGCTCGGCGCGGCGTCAATGACCGAGACTGGCGACGAAGCAGAGGCCGAACGCCGACTATTTCGTGACATCGACATATAGCACTATGAAATGAAAGTATTGACACAATGCAGTGGAGGCGTCGTGTCTTACAACAATACTAATTATCATCGGTTCAGCAAATAACATATGCGAATGAGCCCCCAATGGAGGCAATAAAGTTCGCTTTAGAAGAATTCGATCCTCCCGTCTTTATTTATCCGTTAGAAACAAGACGCAGGGGTAGCCTTGATGGCTACGCGTTTAACATGCCTTTCTTGCCCAGATGACTGCAAGCTTAGGATCGAACTAACTTCTGCTGTATCTCATTAAGCACGCTTTTAGACCCTTACTTCTAAACAAATCCCTATTACTAACTGATAGGGATTTTGCTATGTAAATCCCTATCAGTAATAATCGCCCAAATCAGGGCTAAATCTCTGATAGGGATTTACCCTGTCAAATCCCTGTATAGATAGGGATTTGTAGTATTCTCGTTTTCTGA
>JBLHPB010000025.1:0-27500 GCA_047624025.1 Zhongshania sp. | reverse complement strand
TTATTCCTACCCGCACTGGTATGTAGTGACGATTGGCGTCGGGCGTTTAGCGGCTCCTATTGTGCTGGACGAAATTCGTGCGGCATAAATTAATTTGAGGCGACAACTACCTTGAAAAATACCGTGGTGCGACACGAAAATTTATGCGCCAGAGCCGGATTAAGCTTTACGATTACATTTGTATTTGTATTTGTATTTGTCTTGGGGGGTGAATGGTTGTCGATTAAGCCGCTGAGGTTAGATTGGGCAAGTGTAATGCAAGTGAAATACCACTCGCTGAGTATTGAATGTAAAGTGAAGAATAACTCCACTGCTGAGATTGATTTCCATGAATATTGAAACGCTCGCCATTCACGCTGAAAATCATCCAGATCCCTCGACCGGCGCCGTCACCCCGCCGATCCATCTATCCACTACTTTTGCGCGTAGTATTGATGGCGATTATCTTGGCGACTTTAGCTACTCCCGCTCAGGTAATCCTAACCGGTCTTCTTTAGAGCGCGCGTTGGCTGCGCTAGAGGGCGGAGAGGTGGCCTACACTTACTCATCCGGCATGGCTGCAATTAGTGCGGTACTGCAAACCCTTAAACCCGGAGAGCACGTCATAGCGCCAACCGATATTTATCACGGCGCCCGTCAATTGCTCCAGCGCATGGAGCGCTGGGGAGTAAAAATTGATTACATCGACTTATATAAGCTGGATATTTTAGAAGCAACCCTCAAAAGTAATACTGCGATAGTTTTTATTGAAACCCCATCGAATCCGCTGTTAAAAATCACCGACATTGCCGGGGTCGTGGCGCGTGCAAAACCTTTTGGGGCGCGAGTTGTGGTTGACAATACCTGGGCTACCCCGGTCTTGCAGCGTCCACTAGAGATGGGGGCCGATATCACGGTACATTCCAGTAGCAAATATTTTGGCGGGCACAGCGATGTGCTGGGGGGAGCCGTCATTCTAAGGGACAAGGAAATGTATAAAGATGCATTTGCCAGTATTCAGCTCGATTTAGGCGCGGTTCCATCGCCCTTTGATTGTTGGCTGATTCGACGTGGATTAATGACTTTGCCATTACGGGTGCGAGAACAGTCAAAGACCGCGGCAACAATAGCCTCTTTTCTAGAAGTACAACCTAGCATCGAGCGGGTCTTTTATCCTGGCTTAGAAAGCCATCCGGGTCATGAAATTGCCAAGAAACAAATGCAGATGTACGGAGCAATGTTATCGATTCTGGTTAAGGGCGGAGAAGCGGCTGCCCAAAAGGTCATTGCTAACGTCAAATTGTTTACGCGGGCGACCAGTTTAGGCGCCGTTGAAAGTTTAATTGAGCACCGTTACAGATCTGAAGGTGAAGACACCCTAACCCCCAGAAACTTAGTACGCATCTCAATTGGCTTAGAGCACCCTGACGACTTGATGATGGATTTAGAGCAAGCTTTAAGGTAAGTGATTACTAGTTACGGTCAATATCAGTTTAGCTTGAGGTCAAAATGTAGGCTCGCCAATTGAAGTGCTATGCTCGAATACAGTTGAGCAGCTTTTTTTGCGCCTCTCTTTTTTCAAGGCGGCTTTTTACAATGCCAGATCGCCTTCGTGGGAAAGACCTGGCATGGCAGCTTGCAGCCGAAGAGCGAGCAGCGTTTCTGCTTCACGGTGGAGCCGGTTTGCGCTCCAGTCAGGAGCGAGATAGCTGCCATGCCCCCAAATTGAACCTTGCTCCATGCCGCCAATGGATTGCCAGACATTTTGGCCTGTTTCGATATCGCTACGAGTGGCGAGCATCTCGCCGGAAAATGAGGTAACGGCTTTGGGTGTCGGCGGCGCTTTTTGGTAAATCTCCGTCCCAAGCAGCAGCTGGGTTCTTGCACTGATTAAAGGTACACAAATTTTGTTCGGTATTGAAAATTTTTTATTGTTTGTTGTCTCTGGGATTTTGCTCAATTTAATCCCCGGGCCAGACTCATTGTTAATTGTAGGTAGATCTGCAACTCAGGGATTTAGAGCTGGCTCAATGGCTGCGCTAGGTGTTGGCACTGGAACAATTCTTCACATAGTCGCGGCAGCACTAGGATTGTCAGCAATATTAGCTAGTTCTACCACAGCATTTGCCGCTGTTAAAGTGTTAGGCGCTGCTTATCTGATTTATATGGCAATATGCATGATCAGAGATAGTGCTGGCAATGCTGAAAGTAAAGTCATCAAGCCGGTAAAGACATCTTTACAAAAAATTTATGCTCAAGGTCTAATATCAAACGTGTTTAATCCCAAAGTTGCGATATTCTTCTTGGCATTTATGCCTCAGTTCATATCAGAATCGAGCGATAATAAGGCATTGGCATTTTTGGTTCTTGGTTTGGTCTTTAACTTTAATGGCATGATATGGTGCCATTTACTTGCCTTAGTCTCCTCAACAACTAGCAGGAAGTTATCAGTGAATAAATCAGCAAGGATTTGGCTGCTCAGGCTTACTGCAGGTCTTTTCGGTATGTTTGGAGTGACGATGCTATTGTCATCACAAAACTAATAACCGGTCAATATAGTGTTGCCGGATTGTTGATTTTTCGGAATATATACCTGATGTATATTTCTTCAGAGGAAACTCATCCGCTAGGCTATAGGCCTCTGCATAAATCCACCTCGCAACTCCAAGAACCTAATATTCGAATTCTTATGATTAGATAATACTCCGCAATTGAAATTCCCCTCCCTTTGGCCTGTCATTAATACTCTATTTCGCATCGTAGTTAAGCCCTAGTGTCGCCATAAAATAAGGCGGTATCCAAGTGATCGCTACTTAGTTTTTATGGACATGAGAGGTCGTGGCACGTTAAAGCTCCGTGAGGAATACTATGCAAGCTTAGCCAATCTCGGTGGTCAACAATTACAGGATATTACATCAAAAGACGGTGATCTGTTTTGTCACTGTATAGGTATTGATGGGTACTAGATTTAGGATCTGGCGACGATCTCAAAAATATTAAAGAATATTGCTAGGCTTTAACTTAATAATAGTAAAGGTGAATTATGAATGATGTGTTGGTAAACATACAGTGTGCCATTGCGAAACTGACAGCCTCAGGCGCTGACTTTGAAGTGGTGAAAGAAACGGTAAATGGCAGCCCGGCGGATGTATATAAGACCGCTCCGGCGAGCCTTCGCGATGTGTATGGTTTGTGTTTAGCGCACGGCTCTAAGACCTTTATTGTGTATCAGCAACAGCGGCTCAGCTTTAATGAAACCTATGCCAAAGCTGCGGATTTGGCGGCGGCTTTGGCGAAGGATTTTGGCGTGGTTAAAGGTGACCGCGTTGCCATCGCAATGCGAAACAACCCGGAATGGGCCTTGGCATTTATGGCTATTACTGCGCTTGGTGCTATAGCGGTGCCCATGAATGCGTGGTGGACAAGTGAAGAATTAAAATATGGCATTGAGGATTGCGGTGCAAGGGTGCTCGTCGCCGATGAGCAGCGAGTAGATCGTGTTAACAGTTTTTCTCGCGAGATGGGCTTATCGCTCATTTGTGTTGGAGAGGACGTTGCGGCGAATGATGATGGCAAGCTGTTTACGTTTGCCGAAGTGATAAACCGTTACCCCAAGTCGGTGATGCCGACGGTAGCTATTGCTACTGACGATGACGCGACGATTCTTTACACCTCCGGTTCAAGTGGTTACCCCAAGGGCGTTGTGGCTAGTCATCGCGGAATTCTAACCGCCATGATCAGTTGGGTGCTGCTGGGGGTTGCTACTACTGAAGCTGGTGAAGCTCATGAAGATGCGCCTGCAGCAGAAGACGCCGTTGCGCTATTAACAGTGCCTTTGTTTCACGTTACCGGTTGTCATAGCTTGTTCCTGCTATCGATACTGATCGGAAGAAAACTGGTCATGATGTACAAGTGGGATGCCAATAAAGCACTGGCATTAATAGAGCGCGAGGGTATTACCTATGTAAATGGCGTGCCGACAATATCTCAGGAATTGCTCGATGCAGCTGAATCCACTGATCGTGATATTTCTAGCCTTAAAGAACTGTTCTCTGGCGGCGCGGCGCGGCCAGCGGAGCACGTTAGACGTATTGCAGAAGATTTTAAGCTCAACCCCGGCAGCGGTTACGGACTGACTGAAACCAACGCGCTGGGTGCTGTGAATGCGGGTAAAAACTATATTCAGAATCCTGGCAGTGTGGGAATACCGTCGCCTGCCGTGACTGAAATAAAGATCATTGGCGAATCTGGTGAGTGCGTCAGTGTCGGTGAGCGTGGCGAAATTTGTATCAAAAGCCCAGCGAATGCCCGGGGCTACTGGAATCGCCCTGAAGCGACTGCCGAGGCATTTAAAAATGGCTGGTTCCACACCGGCGATGTCGGTTATTTAGATGGCGACGGTATGCTATTCATTGTCGACCGAATCAAAGACATTATTATCCGCGGTGGCGAGAACATTAGCTGTGGTGAGGTTGAAGCAGGCATATATGCCTATCCCGGAGTGGCCGAAGTCGCCGTGTTCAGTTTGCCGGATGAGCGTCTAGGTGAAGTCTGCGCTGCGGTGATCTACATGAAAAAAGACCAGCTTGTTAGTGAACCCGAACTGCGGGAATTCCTTAAAGGCCAATTGGCCGCCTATAAAATACCAGCCCATATAGAGTTTAGTGACTCGCCATTGCTTAAGACGGCAACGGATAAGATATTTAAGCGAGAAATTAAAGAAATGCTTGTGGCCAGATTGCATCAGGGAGACTCCGATCCAAAGTCGACCTCTGCAGCATAAATAAATATTCCGTGAGGAGTGGTTCGAAGGCAAGGTTGAATCACTTTGATTTTCACGGAAGCTTGGCGTTCGTTGCAAGGCATCTGCAGGACGGCTTTAGTTAGTGACTACAAATTTTTGGTGCTACGGCCTTACACAAATTGCCTTTTGAATTTTTTAAGTATTTATAACGTATTTACTTTATTAATGGAGCTCGCAATGCAGCAATTATCAGCCTTGGATACTAGTTTTATATTCAACGAAACGGATTTAGCCCCCCAGCATATTGGCAATTTGGCAATATTAGATCCATCTACTGCACCCGGTGGCAAGGTTCGTTTTAAGCAAATCATGCAAACGGTGGTAGATCGCGGGCATCTTGTTCCGTACATGCGTCAGCGTCTTCTTGAGGTGCCGTTTGATGCGGATTTTCCCTACTGGTTAAATGAAGAAAGCTTTGATCCAGAATTTCATATTCGTCACATTTCATTACCTGCGCCGGGAGATTGGCGTCAGCTCTGTATTCAAGTTGCACGAATTTATTCTCGGCCCTTGGATCGCGCTCGCCCGCTTTGGGAAATGTATGTGATCGAGGGGCTGGATAATGTCGAAGGTATTCCTAAGGGTTGCTACGCAACATTAACTAAAACTCACCATGCCTGCCTCGATGGTGCCACCTCGACCGACGTGGGTGCTGCGATGACAGACTTGTCGGCCACACCGGACTTGTCTTTGATTCCAAGTCCAGGAAAGTGGGTGGTCGATAAAGAGCCGACATTTTGGGAATTATTCGCACGTACTAACTATAACAATCTCACTAAGCCATTTCGGTTTGTCGATACCGTCGGTAAGACAGCCCCGCAGTTGTTGAGCGCGGTAACCAAGCTTCGAGATGGTTTGGTGACCCTGCCTAGCCCAGCCCCTAAGAGTCGCTTTAATGGAACAGTGGATTCAACTCGGGTATTTGAAGGTGTGGTTTTTGATCTGGAAAACATTAAAAAAATTAAAAATGCCAGTGGCGGCACCGTTAACGATGTCATGCTGGCGATATGCAGTGGCGCACTGCGTAACTATCTTTTAGAGAAAAATGAATTACCGGATACCTCGTTGGTGTCATTGTGCCCGATTAACACCCGCGAGCCGCGCAAGAGTGGCGACAATGTTGAAACTGGAAATAATGTCTCATCATTGACGGTGCCTTTGCGTACCGATATTGCCGACGCTAAAGAGCGTCTGTTAGCGATTTCTACCGAGACCCGTAATGCTAAGGAGTTAACCAAGGCTATTGGTGCGCAAACCATGTTGGAGTTTGCCAAGTATACGCCAACATCACTGAGTGCAGCCGGTGCAAAATTAGCGGCGGAACTCGGGCTAGCCAATCATATGGCACCAGTATTTAACACGGTAACGACAAATGTTCCGGGGCCGCAGGTGCCACTCTATAGTAATGGTGCGCGTCTGATTTCTGCTTTCGGCCTCGGTATTGCGCAAGATATGGTCGGTTTATTTCATAGTATCGGCAGCTATTGCGGCCAGGCTATGATTTCGATTACCAGCTGTCGCAGTATGATGCCGGACCCTTCTCGTTACGCTGAATTATTGCGTCAGTCGTTGCAAGAACTTGAGCTCGCTGTACTGGGTGAAGTGTTGACCGAAAGCGGTGTCGGCCCTGTAGCCACATCATCGCCTGCAGTGCCAAAGACGGTCAAAAAAAGCCAGCCAAACTCGCCAGTAGTTAAAGCTGCTGTACCGGGAAAAGTAGTGGCTAAAAGTAAATTAGAAACCAAGCCAAATGAAAGTGTTAACAAGACTACGACATTGTCGAGCAAAACATTTTGATTTTTGGTGCGCATAAGCCTGTTGAAATAGTCAGCTGGGGGCATTTCGCCCATTTTGAAACGAGGTAATAATGACTGCTGTAAATGTCACTGAACAAAAGAAGCCGCGCGGAATGCTCTTTCTAAGCGAAGGGATTCGATCTGCTTATGAGATGGCGACATTGCCAGTAAGCCTTCCAGCGCTGCGGGGGGTTTCACGCGGTGATGGTCATACCGTGATGGTAATTCCTGGCTTTACCGCTAATGATGCGTCGACTAAGTCGTTGAGATCTTATCTTTCATCCCTTGGCTACGACGTGCATGGTTGGGGCCAAGGAACTAATGTTGGAGCAAGGGATGCACTTTTTGCCTCGACCTTTAAGCGTATTGAAGAGCTGGCGAATATCTCGGGGCAAAAGATAACCCTAATTGGTCAAAGTCTTGGTGGAGTATATGCTCGCGAATTAGCTAAGCTCTCAGACAATGTTCGTCAGGTAATATGTTTAGGTAGCCCAGTCGATCGTCGTCGCGGAGATGGCTCGCATCTTTCGTCCCTGTATGAATACGTTAATCGTGATTTTCCGGTAGGTGATCCAGTGGCAATCAATCAGCAGGTAGCCGAAGCGCCCAGTGTTCCCTGTACTATGGTATTCAGCCAAGAAGACGGCATTGTGCATTGGCATACCTGTGTTCAACAGGTGCCCGGCGAGAGTCAATTTGAGAATGTCCGGGTGTATGGTAGTCATAGCGGTATGGGCTTTAATCCGGTTATTTACTATCTTGTAGCAGATCGCTTAGCGCAGGCTGAAGGTCAGTGGCAGCCTTTTCGGGCGCCCGCCAAGTTGAGAAGATTGTTTCCAAACGCTAAAGTAATTAGCGGCTAGACATACCTCAGCTTTTTAAAGCCAAGGACGGCTGCGCTCTACTAGCTTACAAAGAAGAAAACGGCTACTCGTATGGGTAGCCGTTTTTATTTGTCTGTTAATAGTGGTATGGGTTTAATCCGTTCTTTACTATCTTGTAGCAGATCGCTTAGCGCTGGCTGAAGTTCAGTGGCAGTCAGTTCTGGCGCCGAGCGGCTAGATATACCTTAGCTTTATAAAGCCAAACACGGCTGGGGTTTTATTTCGCGGTTGTTGTTATTTGCATGAGCAGCGTGAAGGGTAAGCGCCGCTATTATGTAATGCTGATTCAAAAACGCGGCGCGAAAAAAAGCCGCCGATGCAAGAGCACGCGACGGCAAGCAAAATACTTTAGCTGTTAACGGTGCTGCATTAAGCCTGGTATAAGTCTTTAAGTGCCGCTGAGAGATCCTCTAAGGCCGCTGTATTTGATACATGTAATACCTCAAGGGCCTCACTTGCATGAGAATTGAACTCATTGTTTTTCTCTATCGCAGACTCAATGCTCGTGCAATTTACAAGCTCTTTAAGATTGCTGATGCGCGAATCGGCGAGGCGTGCCAGAGCTTCGCCCTGTTGACTACTGAAGTTCTGGTAGAACGATGCTTGCAATTCGATCGCCTTGAGGCCTGTTTTTACGGCGTTATCGAGTAACTCAGTTACTTTGTTTACGTCTGACATGGAGTATCCCTCTTAAAAGTAGTGGTGGCGCTATAGTTTATTAACGGCTTAGAGTAATGCTTAAGCTGCGTTTGCTTTACTTGGTGTGGCTTTCTTGGCAGTGGTTTTCACTGGTTTGTCATTTGCTGCCGCTTCTGTTTTGTCTAAACCGTAGACAGCAGCAACATCTTTAATCAGCGCATTGCTTGCGGTGGTATTAGCTTTGGCTAGGTTGGCAATGGTTGACAGCAACTGGGTCTCGAAGGCCGCGCGGCTTTCGTGGGCAGAGATAAATGAATCTGATTTAAGGATGGTAGCAATATGGCTTGTGGTGTTTTCTACCATGCTGGTGACGCTTTCGGCCAGGCGGGTGCTGGTTGAAGAGAAGTAGTTGGCATGCAATTCAGCAGATGCAGTCAGATTTGCGGTGAGTGTTTCAGTGAACGCTTGTACGTCTTCAAAAGTTTTCATAGTTCATCTCCAGAAGGAATGGGGTATATTTTTGTGCGCTGCACAATTGAGAGTTATACTATGTTCACTGGCATACACTGTCAACAATATATTGTGCATTGCACAATATTATTTTCGCCGTTATCAAAGGCTTTCTCGTTATTTATTGTGCTGGTGCAGCATTTTTACTGGATGCGCCAATATGCTGCAGATTCGAATGGGTGAGAGTATTAGTTGGTCTTCAAATAGATATTTTAGGTGTAACTGATTGAAAATATTAAAAAAATATCCAAATCGCAGAATTTATGACACGTCGATTAGTGCTTATATTAAGGTGACTGACGTTCGTCAGATGGTATTGGCCTGTGAACCATTTAAAGTGGTCGATAGTAAGTCTGGTGAGGACCTTACTCGGGCAACCCTTCTACAAATAATTAGTGATTTGGAGGCTGAGGGTCAGCGTTCGCTGCTGACTAACCGAATTTTGGAAGAATTAATCCGTTTCTACGACGACCAATACGCGCCATTGATTAGTTCTTTAATTGAGCAGCAGATACTCGCTTTCTTAAAAGAGCAGGATAAGTTCCGGGCCGGTTTGAAGGAGCTCGGCACGCTAAAGCTTGCCACGCCTGAGGAGTTGCTTAAAAACTACATAGAAACTCTAACGGGTGGTGGCCCGAAGCGTTAATGCCCTCCGGGGGCAGAGGTCAGCGGTTAGAATCCTCTCGGGCGGGCCATAAAAATCAATGAGCTAAAATCTGCTCTTTGTGATGAAATCCCCTTCTGACCGCTAGCTTTATAAGATACTCGTCCATTCAGTTAACTGTGTGAGTGGCGTCGAGCGATCTTTTTGCCCTTTTAGCGCCCCTTGAATACTGCCTGGCGCCGCTCTTTAAACGAAGCCACGCCTTCTGCGGCATCTTCGCTCTGCATTAAAGGTGCTTCTCGTGCAACGAGGCGAGCGCATTCATCAAGCCCATTGAGCAAGTAATTACGAGAAGAATCTAGGCTGGCCTGTACGGCTAAAGGTGCTTGATTCGCAATGTTTTCCGCTAGGGAAAAGGCTGTATCGAAGACCTTGTCGTCATCGACCACTTCCTGCACCATACCGATTCTAAGCGCAGTTTCGGCATTGAATTCATCGCCGGTAAGCAGGTAGCGTTGGGCATTGGCATAGCCAAACTCTTGAACCATACGCACGGTCGCTCCACCGCAGGCGATGATGCCACGCCGCACTTCAATTTGTCCGAACCGAGTCCCTCTGCCACAAATACGTACTTCGGCCGCTAAGGCGAGTTCAATGCCAATGGTGTAGCAAATGCCATGAATCGCCATGACAATAGGCTTTCGACAACGATGCTCGGGGCGTAATCCAAGCGGATCACACTCTCCATCGGGAATCTCTGGCCATTCTCCTGAAGAGAACACATCCGTCCATTCCGGTAAATCTAGCCCTGCAGTGAAGTGTTTGCCATTTGCGTAAACCAAGCCGCAACGCAAGTGGTTACTCGATTCCAGTCGTTTGTAGGCGCGTGCAACCTGATGCCAGACATCATGATCAAAGGCGTTAAATTTTTCTGGTCGATTAAGACCGATCAGAAGCACGTGGCCGCGCTCTTCTATTAGGACTTTTTCCATTTGAGCCATTTTCTTGTCTCCTAAATTAGCCTCGTTAGCATTTGAACATGTGGGGCTTAAGACGTCTACGGCCTGTGTGGCTTGAGTTAAGCTCTCATAGCCCCCATGACAGTAGACACGCTGTGTGGTAAAAATGAACCGCGAATTTATTGAAGTCGAATTTCCTAGCTTTGCCGTACAGCTTTATTGGCTCGTTTTGATAAGGACGAGTTGGCTTTTATGCTGTTGGCCGGAATTTACTGTAAGAATCACAGTGGGATTCAAAAAATTCAATATGATGAGGTGGGTGGGATTAGCGTCTTCAACCCAGAATCAATAAGCCGCTTATTCCGGCAACTTAAGCTCTGAGGATCCAATCGTAGTGACACCTAAAGATATTAAAGACGATCGAGCTGAATTGCAGCAGCTTCATCAGCGGCATCACAACACCCTGGATGAAGGGCGCCGTGAAGCAGCAGCGAAACGACATAATAAAGGCTACCGCACCGCCCGTGAAAACCTGAATGATGTGTGCGACGAGGGATCATTTATAGAATATGGTCAGCTTGCCGTCGCCGCGCAGCGTGGTCGCATTGAAGAGCAAGAGCTAAGAACTAGCACGGCAGCTGATGGTGTTATCACTGGTACAGCCACGATCAATAGTGAGCTACACCCCGAAAACTGTGACGTCGCGGTTATTATCAATGACTACTCGGTGCTCGCCGGTAGCCAAGGCTTTTTTCATCACCAGAAGCTCGATCGGATTTTAACCGTCGCCAAAGAACAGCAATTACCGGTGCTTATGTTTACAGAAGGCGGTGGCGGGCGTCCCGGTGATACCGATGTCACCACTCAAATAGCAGGTTTAAATATACTTTCCTTTGCCTTATGGGCAGGCCTTAGTGGTGTGGTGCCGCGCATAGCGGTGGCCAATGGCTATTGTTTTGCGGGCAATGCCGCCCTGTTTGGCTGTGCCGATATTACTATTGCCACCCAAACCAGCTGGATCGGTATGGCCGGTCCCGCCATGATCGAAGGCGGCGGCCTTGGTGTCTTTAAGCCCTCAGAAATCGGTCCTATTGAAGTGCAAAGTAAAAACGGCGTGGTCGATATCGTCGTTAAAAATGAAGCCGAAGCCACGGCAATGGCCAAAAAAGTCTTAAGTGTTTTTCAAGGCAGTATCAGCACCTGGAGCTGTGCCGATCAAAAAACACTGCAGCATTTACTGCCTGAAGATCGCCGTTACGTCTATCAGGTGCGCAATATTATTAATACCATCGCAGATACTGACTCCTTTGTTGAGCTGCGAGAAAAGGATGGCCGCGGTATTGTTACCGGCTTTATTCGCATTGAAGGCAAGCCTCTCGGTTTAATAGCTAATGACTGCAAAGTGTTGGGAGGTGCGATTGACTCTGAAGCCTCAGAGAAGGCCGCTCGTTTTATGCAGCTATGTAATGCGTATTCCGTCCCCTTAGTCTCACTTTGTGACACTCCAGGATTTATGGTGGGCCCCCGCAATGAAGAAGCCGCCGCGGTCAGAAGAATGTCACGTCTTTTTGTTGCTGGCGCCGCTATTGATGTACCTCTAGTTACCATTTTTCTACGTAAAGGTTATGGTCTCGGCGCTATGGCCATGGCTGGTGGAAGTTTTGCCAAGCCTAGTTACAGTGCGGCATGGCCCACTGGGGAATTTGGTGGTATGGGTTTAGAGGGTGCGGTGACCTTAGGTTTTAAAAAGGAACTGGATGCAGAACAAGATCCCGCAGCCAAAAAAGTATTGTTCAATATACTTGTCGCAGAAATGTATGATAGGGGCAAAGCGACTGAAGCTGCTTCATTCTTAGAAATCGACGCAGTGATTGACCCATCAGATACACGAAAAGTCATTATCAACGCCGTTAAGGCTGCCAGTAAAAAACTGCAGCAGCACTCAAGCCGACGCTTTGTCGATACTTGGTAAACCGTTTGTCAGCCTACTAATGAAAGGGAAAATTATGAACGCGCCTCATGCTAATGATGAAGAACTTAGTTTATATCGCGATATGGTCCAGCGCTTTTTAAATCAAGAGGTTCTCCCACACTACGAGCAGTGGGAAAAAGATCACATCATGCCCCGGGAATTTTGGCGCACCATGGGCCAAGCTGGTATGTTGTTAGTAGACATGCCCCCCGAGTATGGCGCAGCTGGTGCCAGTTTTGCTGTCAGCCAGATGATTCAAGATGAAATGGGTTTATTGGGTCTGGCGGGCCTAGCCACGGGCTACAATATTCATGCAAATATTGTCGGGCCTTATATCTATAATTTGGGTACCACCGAGCAGCAAGAACAATGGCTGCCTCGCATGATTAGCGGTGATGTCGTTGGTGCACTGGCGATGACCGAGCCAGGAGCTGGCAGCGATTTGGCCGCACTGCGCACTAGCGCTATTCGCGACGGTGATGAGTATATTATTAATGGCTCAAAGATATTTATCAGCAACGGCATTCATGCCGACCTCGTTGTAGTGGCCGCCAAAACCGATCCTAAGGCTGGCGCTAAGGGTGTGTCTTTATTTCTTGTTGACGCTAGTCTACCCGGCTTTTCACGGGGCAGTAAAATCGAGAAAATTGGCCAGCACAGCAGCGACACTGCCGAGTTGTTCTTTAGTGACTTGCGTGTTCCCGCCTCAGCGCTGCTAGGCCAAGAGGGCAAGGGTTTTGCCCACATGATGCAAGAGCTGCCCAGAGAACGTTTGGGTTGCGCCGTACTCGCCATAGGTAGCGCGCAAGGCGCACTCAATCTTACCTGCGACTATGTAAAAGAACGCAAAGCCTTTGGTCAGACTGTTAGTCAGTTTCAAAATACGCGGTTTAAATTAGCTGAATTGAAAACCGAGTTGGAGTTGTGTAAAGCGATGTTTGACCAGCATATGGCGAAGTTTGCTGCCGGTACTATGACCGTCGAAGATGCCGCCATGATCAAGTATGCGACCACTGAAATGCAGGTGAAAATGGTGAATGAATGCCTGCAGTTATTTGGCGGCTATGGTTATACCGACGAATATCCTATCTCGCGTTTTTACCGCGATGCTCGTATTCAAACCATTTATGCCGGCACTTCAGAAATCATGAAGGAAGTAATAGCCCGTGGTATTTTGGGTCGTTAAAATTTCTCTGGGGTATCGGGATTGCGAGCTTGGTTCTTTCACAAATACCATGGAACACGATTTATAAGCGCCTCTTAAAGTAATTACTACTTTAAGAGGCTGGAGCAGTGCTTATCGTTTCCGAAGTATTATGCTGCCAATGGAATAGCCGGCCCCAAAGGAACAAATTACGCCGATATCACCGGTGGCTAAATCGTCATGATACTTAGCAAAAGCAATAATAGACCCTGCTGAAGCAGTATTAGCGTACTCGTCAAGCACAACCGGTGCCTCTTCAAGCGTGGCTTCACGCCCTAATAGTCTCTTGCTAATCAGCAAGTTCATATTAATATTGGCCTGATGCAGCCACCAGCGCTTCAAATCCGCAACCTGAATACCTTCACTTAGCAAATGGCCTTCGATGTGATCGGCTGCCATTGGGCATACTTCTTTAAATACCTTGCGACCATTTTGATGAAAGAGTTTGTCCGCTGCATACGGGTCCTCATCCGTTGTACGCATTACATAGCCAAAGTTTGAGCGAATGTTATTGGAGTAGGAGGTAACACATTTTGTGCTGATAACATCAAAAGCGTGCGCAGACTGACAAGTATCACTACTTTCTACCACAACGGCGGTTGCCACATCACCAAAGATAAAGTGGGAATCCCTATCCATATAATTCACTTGGGGAGACGTGAGTTCCGGACTTATGACCAATACACCCTTTGACGTGCCACATCTAACTGCATCAACCGCTCTTTCTAAGCCAAAGGTTGCGGCTGAACAAGCGACTAACATGTCAAATCCAAATCCCTCGATCCCTAAGGCCGCCTGTACCTCGATGGCAATGGCAGGGTAAGAGCGCTGAGTATAAGCACAGGACACAATTACCATGTCAATGTCAGCGGCGGTTTTATTTGCGGAAATGAGTGCTTCTTTTGCTGCAGAAATGGCCATTTCTGCTTGGTGAGAAACTTGGTCGTCACTGCGTACCTCAAGCAGTGGACGCATACGATGTATGTCTAAGACGCCCTCTTTTGAGTATATGAACCGACTTTTAATGCCAGATGCCTTCTCAATAAAAGCTGGGCTGGAAAGCGGTTTAGCGTCTAGCTCGCCTGCGTCAATGGCGGTCTTATTTTGAAGATTAAAATGCTCCACCCAAGCGTTGTAACTTGTGACGAGCTCTTCATTGCTAATGCTATGCGTTGGAGTCCATAGGCCCACTCCGCTAATAACGACTGAGGAGTTCATGTAAGTAATCCCGATATTGTTTTAAGTAATGTAAGGTATAGGTAAGAGTGTGGCTGACATCGCCCATGCAGTCCATATATTGGAATAACAAAAGCCAAATTTCATGAATCAAGGCGAGATTACGATATTAGCCAGTTAAGAGCTTACTGCTTAGAAGATACTGGCGAAGTTGCTCATGAAATAAGCCGTTTCGCTCCAGATCAAACCGTTTGGGGGATATTGGCCTCATCGTTCAGCTGAGGCCACCGTAGGCTATGAAACTCCCCGTAGTAATTGGGTTTAAATGGTCAAGCCACCATCAACCACAATCGTGGTGCCAGTGGTATAGCTACTGGCATTAGAGGCAAGGTATAAAACGGTGCCGGCCATTTCTTGCGGCTCGGCGTGGCGCTGCATGGGTATGTTTTCAATGGCCGATTGATACATATCGTCATTACTAAACAGAGCTCCTGCAAACTTGGTCTTGGTTAAGCCGGGTAGCAAGGCATTGCAGCGGATATTATGTCTGGCGCATTCTTTGGCAAAGGCGAGCGTCATATTGACCACGGCAGCTTTGGTAATGGAATAAATTCCCTGGTAATGGCCTGGTTGTAATGCATTTACAGAGGCGGTGTTGATAATGCTGCCGCCGCCACTGTTGCGCATGAGCTTGCCGGCTTCGATACTCATAAAGAAATAGCCGCGAATATTCACATCGACGGTTTTGTTGTAGGCGGCCAAGTCGGTATCTAGAATGTCACCAAAGTAGGGGTTGGCGGCGGCATTGTTGACCAGAATGTCTAGCCTGCCATGGGTATCCTTAATAGTGGTAAAAATCGCTTTGATATCGTCTAAATCGCCGACGTGACAGGCGATTGCCTCGGCACTGTTACCGTCGGCAATAATTTTGTCTGCGACCAGTTGGCAGGCATCTATTTTACGGCTAGAGACAATGACATGGGCGCCATAGTCAGCAAGGGTTTTGGCGATTTCTTCACCTATGCCACGACTGGCGCCAGTGACTAATGCTATTTTACCGCTAAGATCGAATAGATTATTTTTCATAATCAAAGTGTCCTCATTATTGACATAGGTAGCATAATTAATGGTAGGTACTTAATGCAGTGTTACTCTAGTGGTTTTTAATATCAATACCCATTCAGCTTTTTGAAATACGACAGCTAAAAAATCCCTACCTTTTTTAAGCGGAATTTGAAGGGCAAAATATGATGATGATTAGTCTTTATGACTTCGCACGATATATGTGCTCGCAATAAATAATAAATCCAGTTCAATGTGTCCGGTATGGCAGCAGCGCATGCTGGAAATGCTCGATACTGTTGAAGCGGGTATAGATTGGTTTACCCAAAATATGCAATTGATGCACAGTCGTTAAATTGTATTGCCATGCCAATTGTCGTGGGCATCAATGGTCATATTTTTACGGTATTACATTATTTGCGGGAAAAGGAAGGGAATAGTCATTTAGATAATTAATGTACTGATGCATTAAGCCCTGTTCTCCGTATGAGGAGAGCAGGGCTGGTCATTTACAGGCTGAGTAGTTCCTGATGACGAGGGCCGGGAAGACGGGGTCCGTATCGAGAAACCACTTCTGCGGCGGCCAAACTGGCGAGCTCGCCGGCTTGCTGGTAAGTGCGGCCCTGGCTGATGCCATAGAGAAATGCGCCGGCAAACATATCGCCCGCGCCATTGGTATCTACGGCTTTAACCTTGTGACCCGCAATTTCGTGCAATTGCTGACCGTCAAAGACCAGCGCGCCCTTGGCGCCTAGCGTGATCGCAAAGGTTTTGGCGACCTTTTTCAGTGCTTCTATAGCCACTTCCAGCGATTCACTTTGAGCCCAACCCAGTGCTTCGGCTTCGTTGCAAAAAACCAAATCAACACCATTGCCGAGCATCTCGCCTAAACCGTCGCGAAAGAAGCTGACCATGGCCGGATCAGAAAAGCTGAGCACGGTCTTTACATCGTTGCGCTCGGCAATTTCACGACCGGCAATTGCTGCCGCGCGGCCAGTCTCAGAGGTGACCAGATAACCTTCGGCGTAAAAGTACTGAGAGTCAGCCAGGGCCTCGCCATTCAGCTCTGCCACCGACAGAGTTTCGCTGATGCCCAAATGGGTGTTCATGCTGCGTTCGGCGTCAGGGCTTATCAATACCAGGCACTTACCGGTGACGCCAGCAGATTTCTCACCTGCAAAGTCGGCATCAACACCGGCGGCTTTAATGTCATTCATGAAAAAGTCGCCGTGTGGGTCTTTAGCGACTTTGCAGGAGTAGTAGTTGCGGGCGCCAAAATAGCCTGCCGCCACAATGGAGTTGCAGGCCGAGCCGCCACTCGCCAAACTGGCGTGAACCAGATGGCCCTCTAGCTTGTCCAAGAGTTCCTGTTGACGGGCTTGGTCTACCAGTGTCATCAGGCCTTTTTCTACCCCAAGGGCGGAAAGTTCGGCATCGTTGATTTCAATTTCGGTATCGACAAGTGCGGCGCCAATTCCGTAGAGGTGGTATTTTTTCATCTGTTTTGCCAGTTAATGCGTTAAAGTTCCGCTATTATCCGGCTTGAAAAGTGATTTGCAATGTATCTGGTTGTTTTCAATGGCTAAAAACGTATTAAAAAGCAGTGTGGCAAAGCTGCGTAATGTCTCTTGGTGGAAGTTGGGCTTTAAGCTTTCGCTGGTGGGGGGGGTGTTATTGCTGATTCTATTAGCCTATAGCGATGCCAAGGTGCGCGGTGCGTTTGATCCCCAGCGCTATGCTCAGCCGGCCCAGGTGTATGCTCGGCCCTTAGTATTGGCCTCGGGGGCCATACTCACGGCTTATGAGCTGGAATCGGAATTAGGGGAGCTGGGTTATCGGCGCAGCGCGCTGGTTAATGACCCCGGCAGTTATCGCCGGCAGGGTGATCATTTCAGTATTCACCTGCGGCCATTTATCTTTGCTGACGGTCCCCAGCCAGCGCGTAAGGTGGAAGTGGATATGAATGCCACCACGGTCGCTGTGGTGCGAGACCAACTTGGCGATCGTATTGCCGAGGAACAGCTCGATCCTATGGTGATTGGTGGTGTCTATCCTGGTCGTCATGAAGACCGCCTCATGTTGAGCCTGGCCGAAACCCCGCAGATGTTGATTGAAACACTGGTGCAGGTTGAGGATCAGCATTTTTATGATCACTTTGGTATTTCGCCACGCAGTATTGCGCGGGCCTTATTGGCGAATATCAAGGCGGGTCGCACCGTGCAGGGCGGCAGTACGCTGACTCAGCAGTTGGTTAAAAACACTATCCTGAGTAATGAACGCAGTATCTGGCGTAAGACCAAGGAAGCGGTGATGTCGATCCTCACCGAGATTCATTACAGCAAGGACCGAATCCTGGAGGCCTATATTAATGAGGTGTATCTGGGACAGGAGGGAAATCGTGCCATTCACGGTTTTGGCCTCGCGGCACGGCATTACTATAACCGTCCACTGGATGAGTTGAATCTGGCTCAAATGGCGATGTTGGTTGGCTTGGTTAAGGGGCCATCTTATTACGATCCTTGGCGTCATCCCGAGCGGGCAAAAAACCGCCGTAATATCGTGCTGGGCGAGTTGGCCGAGCAGAACTGGCTTACCCCGGCTCAATTAACGGCCTGGCAGAAAGAGCCACTGGAACTTGCGAAAAGTTCAGCGCTAGACGGGGTTTACCCTGCCTATGTAGATTTGGTTCGCCGTCAGTTGAGTCGGGATTACCAGAGCGCAGAATTACAGACCAGCGGCCTGCGGATATTCACGCCGTTTGATCCGGTCTTGCAGCGCCGAGCTGAGAAAGCCACTGTTAAATCCCTGCAGCGTCTAGAGTCCCGGCAAAAAGACTTGCAGGTGGCAATGGTGGTGACCAAGGTCAACAGCGGCGATGTGGTGGCGGTGATTGGTGGCAAACGGCCAAGATATGCGGGCTTTAATCGCGCCCTGGATGCTCTGCGCCCAATTGGCTCGCTGGCTAAACCGGCGGTGTTTTTGGCTGCGTTCAATCAGCCGCGTTCGTATAATTTGTTGACTACTGTGTCTGATGAACCCGTTGCGATTGCCAACGCTAACGGCAGTATGTGGCGGCCTTCCAATTACGACCGCAAGTCCCATGGCGATGTGCCCCTACACACGGCCTTGGCTCATTCCTATAATATAGCCACGGCACGGCTGGGTATGGATGTGGGTTTGGACAAGGTCATGGATATGTTCGAGCGCCTTGGTATTCACCGTCCCTTACTGAAAGTGCCCTCTATGTTGTTGGGCGCAGCAGAACTTGCGCCAATTGAAGTGGCGGCCATGTACCAGACTATTGCTGCTGATGGCCGCTATACGCCACTGCGGACGATATATGCGATATCTGACAGCAGTGGTGAGTTACTGGCGCGCTATCCGCAAAAACCCCGGCAGGTGGTGAGTCCTGCGGCAGTGCATATTCTACAATACGCGATGTTGGAAACCGTGCGTGAAGGCACCGGCAAAGGGGTGTATCAGGTTCTGCCTAAAGATTATCGGGTGGCGGGTAAAACTGGTACCAGTAACGGTACCCGCGATTCCTGGTTTGCTGGTTTCGCTGGAGACTATATGGCCGTGGTATGGATGGGCTTGGACAATAACACTTCATCGGGACTCACTGGGGCCAGTGGCGCCTTAACTGTGTGGCGCCAGTTTATGGCCGAGGCCAGTACCGAGCAAATGCCCTTTGATCAAGTCGAGGGCGTGGAATACCAGTGGGTGGATGGTTTGAGTGGCAAGCTAAGCCAGTCGTGGTGTGAAAATGCTCGCTATATGCCCTTTGCGAGCGGCAGTGCTCCCCGTGAAAGCGGTGGCTGTGCGCCAGATGGGGAAAAAGTATGGCGCTGGTTTCAAAGCGTGTTTGATTGATTCTCGTTGCGCGGTAGGCGCCTGAAGTCTGCCGCGCTTATTCCCTAATCACCGCCGTAAACCCTCCCGCTTCGGCGGGCACCAGATCCATAAACTGATTAATACAGTCCGGCACTTCTTCGCTACGGTGGCTGACAAACAGTATGCGGGTTTGGCCGTGGGCGGCAATTTGATCTACCGCGCCAAGTAAACGGGATTTTTGCTCGTTGTCTAAGCCAATACAGGGTTCGTCTAGTATGAGAATGCGCGGCGATTTCACCATAGCTCTGGCCAGTAACACCATGCGCTGTTCGCCAAAGGACAGGCGGTCAAAACGCTGCTCGCGCAGGGCTAACATATCTAATGCGTCCAGCCAGGCCATCAATAACTGACGCTGACCCTCGCTGTAATCAGTGTATAAACCCACCGAGTCAAAAAAACCTGAGGCCACCACGTCGATGACTTTAGTGCGCTTTAAATTGCTCAATTGCATGCTGGTATTTAGCAGGCCAAATTGGGCTTTGATCTCCCAGATACTTTCGCCGCTGCCACGCCGCTGACCAAATAAAAACACGTGCTGACCGTAAGCCTTATCATTCTCGCCACACAGCAAGCCCAGCAAGGTCGATTTGCCTGCGCCATTGGGGCCGCTTATACAGCAATGTTGATTTGGCATCAGCGTCCAATTGATATCACTGAGCACCTGCTTGCCACGGAAATTGACATTGATATTACGCAGCTCCAGTAAGGCAGTGTCTTCGGGATGATCAGGTGCATCGGCAATAGGCAGGGGTTTGACCGAATGACTTACTTTACTTGCGGCCAGTTTAGCTTCACTGGCGCTGCATTGAGAGGTGATTTTACCCGCATGTATGTTATAGACCGTGTCGATCGCCTCGGGAATATCGTAGGCATCTTTAGTCAGAATAATCAGTGGGGTCGGTGAGGCCACTAGTTCTGCTAATAGGCTGTGCATCTCCTGTTGGGCCTGGCGATCTAGGCCTTCTAAGGGGTTGTCCAGAATCAGCGCGGCAGGTTTGGCCAGCAGCGCTCTTGCCAGGAGTGTTTTGCGACTTTCGCCGGTGGAAATAAAGCGAATGCCCTGGTCGAGAATATGACTGATACCCAGTCGCTGGCAGAGTTGATCAAATTCGCCGTCTGCAGGGCGGCCCTGCAGTATAATGGCGCGAACTGGGGTGCCGATATCAAAGGCATCCTCGCGGGTTTCACTGTCATCAAAACGACGGTCGTGTTCCATCAGCTCGCGGTGTAAATCAAAGGAAATATGGGCAATATCCTCAGCACCGATATTGTCGGCGTATTCACTCGCACCACGATTGGGTCGCAGTTGATCGGTAATTAATTTGGCGAGGGTGGTCTTGCCGGCGCCATTGCCGCCGAGAATGGCAAGGTGTTTGCCTTGGGGCCATTGCCAACTGAAATTGTCAAAAATGGGCTCTAGCTGATAGGCAAAGCGGATATTGTTGAAGCTGACGATGGGGGCGGACATGGTAAATTGCTACACTAAAAATAATTTCACACTATAACATACGCGCGGCCGGGGGCGGCCGCGCGGAGTATCAGCAGCGAATACAATCACCGGGGCTAAGGTTGTAGAAATCGACAATATGCTGCCAGGCTTGTTCAGCGGTATCAACTACCGTGATCATATTGACATCATCGGGGCTGATCACACCCTCGTCGCGGAGAAATTCCAAGTTAATAGCTTGGCGCCAAAACTCGTGGCCAATTAATATCACTGGTACCCGTTTGGACTTGCCAGTTTGAATCAGGGTCAGAGCTTCGAATAATTCATCGAAGGTGCCAAAACCGCCGGGGCAGACCACCACGGCCTTGGCGCGCAGCATAAAATGCATTTTGCGGATGCCAAAGTAGTGAAAGCGAAAGCAAAATTCTGGACTGATATAGGCATTTGGCTGCTGTTCGTGGGGCAGCACAATATTTAAACCAATGGAGCGACCGCCGGCTTCCATGGCGCCACGATTGGCGGCTTCCATGATGCCGGGGCCGCCGCCGGTGACGACATAAAGTTGCTCACTAACGTCGCAATTACTGGAATGATTAGTAATCAGCTCAGCGAGTTTTTGCGCTTGTTGATAGTGGTGGCTATTGCGCTGATCGCGTTTAGCGGAACGTATTTTGACTGGATCGCCACTGGCCTCGGCGGTTGATAAGGCTGTTGCCGCGTTTTCTGGCGAGGGAAAACGGGCGCTGCCGAAAATAACGATGGTGGATTCCACACCATGTTCTTTTAGGGTCATCTCGGGTTTTTGTAATTCCAGATGAAAGCGCAGGCCGCGCAACTCTTCACGCAGTAAAAAGTCCTGGTCCGTGAAGGCCAGACGGTAAGCGGCAGGAGTGTCAAGTTCGTTACTGGGCAGCTCCTCTCGGGCCGAGGGGAAGTTGGCGCCACTAAGTTTAGATTTATCGGGCATTGCTGGATTCCTTAAACACAGTTGTTGGTGTGATGCTGGACAGCGCTGACCTCGGCTATCCCAGTCATACGTGCTGTAATGAGTATGGCTTATGATAGCGGTGTTGACAGAAATAATATCAATCAGATGATCGCATACGATTCGCAAGGTCAGATTGATCACAATAGGTTTGATCTGATGAGTAAGCTACAGCAGCAATGTATCGCTATTAAGCTCGCACAGACCACTAATAACACAAGTACTTTACGCCGTGACGTCGCCATGACTTAAGCGACTGGGCATAATGGTGTTAGAAATGTAATACGCTGGTCTGCTTTGCCGATTGGGCTATGTAATGTAATTGATCGTGTTGTAACAAGGATTGAAAAATGACAGAGGCGTTATTGGTAAGCTTGGCATTTGCGGCGGGCTTGGGTTTTCGCCGCCTGGGCATGCCGCCCTTGCTGGGCTATCTGGTGGCGGGTTTTGCGGCAGCAAGTCTGAACTTAGGAGACCCTGAAATTATTCATGCTCTATCTGAGCTGGGTATCACCTTGCTGTTGTTCACTATTGGTTTAAAGCTCAATGTACGTGAATTATTAGCACCGCAAATTTGGGCTACCGCTTCCTTGCACACCCTTATCGTCGTGCCACTGACTACCTTGGTATTACTGAGCTTACCTTGGTTTATTTCCGGTGTGGCACAAGTAGAGACGTCGGTGGCCTGGATGCTGGCCTTTGCTCTGTCATTTTCCAGTACCGTATTTGCCGTCAAAATATTTGATGAACGCGGCGAAGGCGCGTCACTGCATGCCACTATTGCCATTGGTATTCTGATTGTTCAGGATATTTTTGCGGTGTGCTTTTTAGTTTTCTCTGCCGAGCATGCGCCGTCACCGTGGGCCTTTGCTTTGCTGGCTTTGCCCTTGCTGCGGCCGGTATTGTTAGCTTTGTTGAAGCAGGCAGGCCACGGAGAGTTACTAGTGTTATTTGGTATTGCCTCAGCGCTGGGCAGTGCCGCGATTTTTGAAATGCTACATCTTGAAGCGGGTTTAGGTGCCTTGTTGTTTGGGGTTTTACTGTCCAATGCAGATAAAAGCGTTGAGCTGTATAAAAACCTGATCAATTTTAAAGATATTTTTCTTACTGCGTTCTTTTTAAGCATTGGCTATGCGGGTATGCCCAGCGGTGCCATGCTAGTAGTCGCCGTGCTTTTGGCTTCACTTATTCTTTTCCGTCCCATTATTTATTTTGGTTTATTGCTCCTGTTTCGGCTGCGCGCCAGAACCTCTTTATTGGTGGGCTTGTCACTGTTTAACTATAGTGAGTTTGGTTTGATCGTGGCTGCTATGGCGGCAAAAAATGGCAGTCTTCCGGTGGAGTGGTTGACCACCCTGGCAGTAGCCATGGCCTTGTCCTTATTTATTGCGGTGCCCTTCAATATCCATGTTCATCGCTTGTATGCCCTTTTGGCGGGAAAAATCCAAAGGTTTGAGCGCAGTGATTTACTCGCTCAGGAGCAAGCCGTCAATCTCGGTGATGCTGAGTTTGTTATTTTTGGCATGGGTCGTATCGGCAGCGGTGCCTATGACTATCTCAGTCAGCGTTTTCCCAACAAGATTGTTGGGGTAGAGGAAAGTGCCGACAAAGCCGTTAAATTAAAACTAGCAGGTATTCATTGCGTACCGGGTGATGCCAGCGATCGTGATTTTCTAGAGCGCGCGAACTTGCATCGACGCAAGATGGTTTTGCTTAGTTTGAGTAATCACAAGGAAAATGTCGAAGTGGTGCGTTTGCTAAATCAACTCAACTACGAGGGCAAGATAGCCGTAGTTTCCCGTTTCACAGATGAATATGATGAGCTAATTGAGATGGGCTGCATAACCTTTAACCTTTATGCTGAGGCTGGCCACGGTTTTGCGGAACGAGTGTTAGAGGAAATGGTCTAGGGGAACTGACGCAAATAAATTGTGAGTTTTTAGAGCAAATATCTAGGTTTACTTGGAGCAAATGGATGAGCGAACGGTATGACTAATAATAGTCTCTGGCTGAGGGCAGAAATCGCGCAATGGCTCAGGGAAGAACTAATGACGGATGAGCAGGCTAAGCTGCTTTACGCTTGCTATCCGGCAACGCTGATCCGAGGCAGTACGCGAACCGCCGGTGGGGGATGGTGATCTCCAGGCGCCGCGGAGTCCCCTGCTAACTCTGAGCTTACATAACGTTTCAGATAGTCCATTACAGATTGCCGACAATGCCATGCACTGTGGCTTCAGTCTGCAATCTCTAGGGGATACCAGTCGTCGATATAGGTCCGCAGACTCACGTTGTAATCCTTTTGCGCTGCGTGAAAGCGATATTATTCAGCTTGCACCCGGTGAGGTTTATCGCAGCCAGTTTGATATGGCATTGCCGCGCTGGTATGTCATCGCAGAGGCTGAGAGTGGCTCTGCATCCATTGCTCAGACCGCAGCTAATGAGCGATTCCGGCTAATCTGCCAGGCTCCAGTTATTTTGCCTGGCATGGAAACTATCGCGGCGTCATTATGGCAGGGCGCATTGGCTTCGCCGGCGTTCATTGCGCGTGTTAGGGTAGATTGAAGAATAAAAAAAGACGCCATTGGCGCCTTTTGCAAGCTATGTCTTTTTGGCTGTTAGGCCATTTGCACGCTGAGCATTTGCAGGCGTTTGCGTTGCATTTTCAAGGCGTATTCCAATTCCTTGATGCGGGTGCGTAAGGTAGCGTGCTCCCAGGCATCGTGCAGGTTTTGTTGCAGGTATTCTCTTTTGCCCGCTATGTTCAGTTGTAAGGCATCTTTTTGGGCATGGATAGCATCGCGTTTAGTGTCCACCCAACGTTGGCTAATGGCATTCCAGTCATTGACGAGTTCACAGAACTGCTGGTATTCCTGCTCCAGGAATGCGCCAAATTGCTTGTCGTCTGCGCCTTCACGGTTGCGCAAGGTATGCTCAGCCCGTTTAAATTGCATGGTGAGCAACGCGCGTTTAACTTTAAATTCCGG
This sequence comes from Zhongshania sp., assembly GCA_047624025.1. Lineage (GTDB taxonomy): Bacteria > Pseudomonadota > Gammaproteobacteria > Pseudomonadales > Spongiibacteraceae > Spongiibacter. Next base: position 2,601 of record JBLHPB010000025.1, on the reverse strand, counting down.
CACCTTGCGTAAATCCCACGTCAAACCCATCCAAGAAGCGGTTTTAATTAACCATTTAGTCGGGTCGTACTGCCACCAGCGAATACCATTACGATAATCGTTTTGAAAAATATGGTGATAGTTGTGGTAGCCCTCGCCATAGGTTAAGAGGGCGAGGAAATCATTGTCGCGGGCGGAGTTTTCATCAGTATAAGGACGGCGACCCCAATAGTGGGCTAGGGAATTAATAAAGAAGGTGGTGTGGTGGCTGACGACCAGGCGTAGAAAACCGGCAAGCAGAATATTTTCCAGCATATGACCAGTAATAAAACCGAGAATGACGGCCGGAGCAATATTCATGGTGAGTACTAAAAGTAAGTAGTTGCGGTGTTGCCACATGACTACTTTGTCGCGCTGTAAGTCCCGGGCGTTGGAGAAGTCATCGCTACTTGCCGGATAGTCGCGCAACATCCAGCCGATATGGGAGTACCACAGGCCTTTTTGAGCGGAGTAGGGGTCTTGTACAATATCGTCAACATGGCGGTGGTGACGGCGATGGCCAGAGGCCCAGATTAGAATGCTGTTTTGAGTGGCTGCTGCGCCAAATAGGGCGAACATCACTTTTAAAATGCCGTGGGCTTTGTAGCTGTTGTGAGCCCAAAGACGGTGGTAACCCGCCGTTATCGACATGCCATTGGCGCCAAGAACCAGTACAAAACCCAGCCAGCCACTCCAGCTAAAACCGACACTGATGCCGTACCATGGCACGCCGATAAGAGCGATAAGCAGGGTGCTAGAGAATAAAATGGTTTGCATCCACAGCAAAGGAGGTTTTTGTTCCTTAACAGTGGAATCGGACGTTGTTTGCTCGGACATTGGGGGAAACAGCCTCGTCTAAAGATAATCGTGTCATTTCAGCCATTTTATAGAAAGCGCCACGCCTTTGACAGTGACGAGTTCATGACAAAAACAATCAATGTTCATATCTGTGCTTGGGTTCGCATTGGTTTTAGCCTACTTCTCAGCTAATTATTTGGCTATGCGCATTTACCGCGACTGTTATTAGGGCAGTGCGAGGCCGTACTATAGGGCTTATCAGCGTTTTTGGGAGTTCAAATACGCTACGCTGGGATTTTTCTTTATATTATTCAGCGTCTCAATGGGCATGACTGTAAGTTGTGCTCAGCAATTCTTTAATCTGCTGTATTAAGAATCTACTTTTATGGGATATTGATCCACGGACAATATGACTAATGCCGTTGCAAATACAGCTAATGCTTTTACAAAAAGTAACTTGAAACATTTTATACGCAGGGTCAAGCCAGTCACTTGGGCCGTGATGGGGCTGCTGTGGGTCTCATCCCTCCACAGCTTTGCTGCAAAGGCTTCTGGTCTTGAAGAAGTGCTGGTTAGCGCCCGTAAAAAGACCGAGTCTTTGCAAGATACGCCTACTTCGCTCACGGTGTTTACACAGGAGAGCCTTCGGCATGAGGGTGTTAGCTGGGTGACAGATATAGCCAGCCGAGTGTCGGGATTAACGATCGAGCCATTTCCAAACAATGGCACCACTCTATGCATTTATATTCGAGGCATTGGGCTTGGCGATGTGCAGATCACTCAAGACTCTCCGGTGGCTATTTATCTGGACGGTGTGTACATCGCCCGTTCTAGCGCCACGGCGATGGATGTCGCCGAATTGCAAAGGGTGGAGATTTTGCGAGGTCCTCAGGGGGCTTTGTATGGTCGCAATACCACCGGTAGCGCCATTCACCTGCAGACTCGCCGCCCCAGTACGAGGCAATAGCGTTTGATCAGGTCTTTAGCCTTGAGAATAGGGCACTCTTACGTAGTAAGTCCAGTTTGAATCTGCCGTTAACAGATACCTTGGCAATAAAATTGGCTTATTTATTTGAAAGTCGTGATGGCTTTATTGAGAACACCAGCCCCAGTGGCGATTTTGGTGATCGCGAGTTGCAGGCCTGGCGCCTTGATTTGGTTTTGGATGTCAGTGAGCAATGGCGCCTAGACTACAGTTACGATCACGGCAGCTTAGAAATCTATAATTATATGTTCCAAGCGATAAATCCGCCGGCTATTAAAGGGGATAAGGGGCACGCTCACGCAATTAAATTTAGTGCCCAGTCACACAGTAAATATGGATCGTGGCCATTTAAAGAGATGGCGACCACCGCGCCGCTGGAGGCCTCTACGAGTGATATTGACGGCCATAGTCTCATCCTTAACTTTCTTAACAATGTAGGTGAATTTAAATATATAGGCGCCTATCGTGAATTGCAGGATGAGGCTTACTGTAGTGGCATAGTGAATTTGGCCACCTGATTAGAGGTGATATGATCGCCCCTATAAGGATACAGGTGATCAATGAACAATCGTACCAAACTGACTTCTAGCCTAGAATTTCGACTGGAAGCAGCCCAGCTGGTTGTTAATCAGGGTCGCTCTATTCGAGATGCTGCGGAAGCGATGGATGGATTTTTAGGAGTGTAAAAACAGAGCCGGTTCTCAGTATATTGAACACTTATTCAGAGTGGGCGAGCACCTTGTCCGCTGGTCTTCGACTCGCACAGCCATAATTAGTGCATCGATAAAGAGATCGGTTTT
>JBLHPB010000024.1:0-27875 GCA_047624025.1 Zhongshania sp. | reverse complement strand
TCGGATGAGATCGGTGTTTGGGGTTATGTTGAAGCCTGCGCTGAACTAAAGCAGGATTTTGACCGCCATCAAATTTCACCCAAACATATTATTTGCGCGAGCGGTTCTGGAGGCACTCAAGCGGGTTTAACCGCAGGGGTGGCACGCTACGGCATTGGTGCCCAAGTTTGGGGAGTGAATGTCTGTGATGATGAAACCTGGTTCCTTAATAAAGTAAACCGCGATTTAAAGGATTGGGAAAATCGTTATCAAACAGGTATAAATCTTGCATCCTTATCGGTGAAGGTTATCGATGGCTACGTGGGGCCGGGCTATGCCCAGGCAGATGAAGAGATTTACCGTTGCATTGCCTCAGTCGCGGCGAGTGAAGGCCTGGTGTTAGATCCCGTTTATACCGCCAAGGCGTTTTATGCCATGATCGATCAATTACGCCAGGGCCGCTTTGGCACTAGCGGGGATATCGTCTTTATTCACACCGGCGGTGTGTTTGGAGTATTTCCACAGCGGCAGGGTTTTCAATTTTTGGACGCTTAACTTTAAGTTTAATAATCATAATAATAGGGTTTGTAATGGAACAGATTTCTGCCGTGGTCGCTGCTGTCAATTCGCTGGTGTGGGGGCCTTTGATGCTGGTGTTGATACTCGGCACGGGGGCTTTTTTGATGGCCGGTTTAGGCTTGATGCCGCTGCGTAATATTGGCACTGCTTTTCGGCTGATGCTGGCCGGTCGTAGAAGCGGAGAAGACGGCGACATTAGCCCTTTTCAAGCCTTAATGACGTCTTTATCAGCGACCATCGGCACCGGCAATATTGCTGGGGTGGCCACTGCAATTGCCTTAGGTGGGCCGGGCGCGCTGTTTTGGATGTGGTGTACGGCGCTGGTTGGCATGGCCACTAAATACGCAGAGGCGGTGTTAGCCGTTCATTATCGGGAAAAAGATAAGGACGGTAATTACAGCGGCGGCCCCATGTATTACATCAAACATGGTCTGTCAAAGCGCTGGCAGTGGCTGGGAGGCTGCTTTGCTTTTTTTGGTACCTTAGCCGGATTTGGTATTGGCAATACCGTGCAGGCCAATTCCGTGGCGGATGCGATGCAAGGTGCTTTTAATGTCCCTATCTGGCTGAGTGCCTTGGTGATGTTTATTGGTGTTGCTCTGGTTATTTTGGGCGGCGTAAAACGTATTGCCAGCGTGGCCGGTTATTTGGTGCCATTTATGGCAGTGAGTTATTTGCTAGTTGGTGTGGTGGTTTTGTTGCTTAATCTCAGTGATATTCCGGCCGTGGTGAGCCTGGTATTCGAATCTGCCTTTAGCGGCACTGCTGCGGTGGGTGGTTTTGCCGGTGCCGGTGTGGCGGCAGCAATTCATTTCGGGGTGGCTCGAGGCGTGTTTTCTAATGAGGCGGGGTTGGGCAGCGCGCCGATTGCCCACGCTGCAGCCAAAACCAACAATCCCGTTCGCCAGGGTATGATCGCCATGCTCGGTACTTTTATCGACACTATTTTGGTGTGTTCGGTGACGGGCTTTGTGATTTTACTGTCGGGTGAATGGCAGACCGGGGAGACTGGTGCGGCATTGTCCACTGCCGCCTTTGAGTCACTTATTCCCGGCGGGCATTATATTGTCGCAGGAGGTTTGGCTATCTTTGCCTTTACCACCATGTTGGGCTGGTCCTATTACAGTGAGCGCTGCGTGGTGTATTTCTTTGGGCCAAAAGCGGTCACACCCTTTCGTATTGCCTGGGTTTTAGCAATTCCAATGGGCGCGATGGCCAATTTAGGTTTCATCTGGCTGCTGGCCGACACCCTGAACGCCCTAATGGCAATTCCGAATTTGATCGCCTTACTCCTGCTTAGTCCCATGGTGTTTAAATTAACGCGGGAAAAATTACCGCAAATTCTTGCGGCAAAATAGGATGCTTAAAGACGACGAATTTCAGCCAGATTTAGAGCTGTGTGATCTGAACGCAGGGGGACTGCGGTGTTTATTGTTGGTATCGCAAAGTGAAGCGTCCCCCAGCTCTTGCTGTAGTTAATGATGTAAATTGCTTTTCGTATTAGTCTATACGGCGTTCAACTCGATCGGTAATGCGAGTAAATAGCTCATAACTGATGGTCGCGCAGTGGCGCCCAACCTCGGCGGCGGGTAAACCCTCGCCCCATAGCGTTGCGACATCACCTACTTTGGTGTTGGGTAAATGGCTGACATCCACTGTGAGTAAGTCCATGGAAACTCGGCCGGCAATGGCCGCCATTTGCGCATTGATTAAAACGGGGGTGCCATCCGGGGCCTGGCGGGGATAGCCATCGGCATAACCTGCAGCAATGGTGGCAATTCGTGCCGGGTTCTGGGCACGCCAGCGGCGGTTGTAACCAACACCTTCTCCAGCATCAATATCTCTTACGGCTATTACTTTGGCTTTGAAGTTCATCACCGGGCGCAGTTCAAAAGCCCCTTGCAAACAATGGCAGGGATCATCGCCGTAGAGCATTATTCCAGGTCTCACCCAGTCGTGGTGGCAGCTGGGGTGAGAAATAATGGCGGCGGAATTGGCCATGCTGATTGGTTGCTTGCCTAGGCTGCGGCTGACATTGTGGAGTATTTTGGCTTGATCGAGAGTCAGCTCTGTATCGCTGGTTTCAGCATCGCTAAAGTGACTCATATGGATGATGTCGGCGACATTGGCGGACTCGCTCAATATGCCATGAGCGCGCTGGTAGTCGCCAGTATTCATGCCCAAACGATTCATGCCGACATTTAATTTCAACCAAATATTTAAAGGCGAGCTCAGAGAAAGTTTGGTGATGAGTTCCGCCACTGCTAGGCTATGAACCACAATCTCGATCTTTAATGCGGCGCAATCTTGTAATAATTCAGCGCTACAGTCAGTGCCGAGCAAAAGAATTTGGGCGCGAGGAAGACTGCTGCGTAAGTTTTTGGCCTCATTAAACCGAGCAACACCAAAGCCATTCACCTGCTTGCCCAAGGTTTGTGCGACCCAGTCGGCGCCATGACCATAGCCATTGGCCTTGACCATAGCTAAGATGTTGGCATTGGGAGCCAGATGACGGACAACTCCGGCATTGTGGCGCAGCGCTTCACTATTGAGTTCAATCCACGTTGTACTATGCATATTACTCACCCTAATCTTTACCCAATTCTAGCTGTCTTGCCATGCGCATCATAGCGAGAAGCCTAATTATATTGGGCTTTTACCTTTTCGGCGGAGTTGCGTTGGCCGACTGTGGCGGGTCTCGGTTCCCCTCTGCTAGTGCAGAAGGGATTTTGCCCGATCAGGACACGATCAAAGTCCTTCGCGATGCTGAGCGATTGGCTAATGGAAGCTGTGCAAGCCTGCAGACTGACTTAGCGCGGCTGTATTTTTGGGGGAATACTGAGGTCACCGCCAATCTAAAGCGTGCTTACTATCATGCACGTTTAAGTCTTCAAAACGGAAAATGGAGTTTTGATTTACATCTATTTCGGGCTGCTTTTGTTATTGCCGGTCTGGATGACAGCCTAAGCCTTGCCGAAGCCGTGCGGTTTTTTCAACGTGAAGTGAATAATGAAAATGCACTACGCAGAGATAAAGCCTTGGCCTTACTCAATCAATTAGCCCGCTTTCAAACTCAGATTCGATTCAATTCCAGTGAGCTTTTAAATGCCGATTTGGGGGGGAATAGAGACAATGTTGGTGGTGGTATTGCCTTGGTGTCGAGCCGTCGAGGCAAGCAAACTGCACTGATATTCCCCGACCACATTGGCAGCCCTGAGCTGGCTTGGTCTAACGCTGTGTTAAAACCATTGAGTGAGCGCCGTGAGTTGATTTTTCAACGCCAAGCAGTGGATGACTTGGCCACATCTCAAGATGTACGTCAGCGGTTGTGGCAGTTGCCAAAAAATGCACCTGCTAGCGGGGTACTGCTGAGTCGTTTTATATTGGCCGATGGCCGTCCTTACGAATCTCGGTGCACGGCCACACAAGTGACAGCCCAGTGGCTGATTTCTGCAGCCCACTGCCTTATTGCCCCCGTAGCCGGTGCGCAATTAACGGCTGTTGATTATCTTGCTCAGCCCCATATAGAACATCATCAAAACCTACTTTATGCTGTGAATATTAAGAGTATTTGGCTGCACCGCGAGCATCGGGAATTAGATCGGCAAAAAGGCGACGTGGGACGTTACAGCGGATCTGATATTGCTTTATTGAAGTTGCAGAAGCCGGAGTTTTTATTCGAGGCGGCTAAATTGGGCACACCCTTGTTGCCAAGCGGAGGCTGGTTCGATAGCTTTTCTTACCCAGATGACCAAGCTAATAACAGCCTCTGGTTATCTCGGTGTCGGGGTACATTGTGGCAACAGGGAAAGGGCAATCTAAATGATGTTTATGCGCTCAATTGTTTCAGCCATCAAGGCCAAAGTGGTGCGGCAGTATTACAGCGTGTAGAGGGTCAAACTCGATTGGTAGGCATAATTTCTGCGCGTATTTACAATGAGCAAATCAATCAGCCGGTATTTACCGCCATCAGCCGGCCACTACTGGCAGAGATTAAGCTATTACTGGGAAATGAATCAATAGGGCTAAATCTGTTCAAACGTCTTGGCGTGGTTTATCAACAGGCTAAATTGCAGTAAAGCGTGTTGTTATCGCTCTCGCATATTGTATAGTGAGTCTAACATTGCTTAGAAGCAGAGATATGCCCAAGGGATTCGAAAATAAACTGGTTGTCGCAATTTCATCCAGAGCACTCTTTAATCTGGATGAAAGCCATCGTGTCTATGAGTCTGAAGGCTTAAGCGCCTACCAAAAATATCAGATAGAACACGAAGATGAAATTCTTCAACCCGGCGAAGCCTTTGGCATCGTTGAGCGATTATTACAGCTCAACGATTATTTGGATGATGCCCGGGTGGAAGTGATTTTACTGTCGCGTAATTCCGCTGACACCGGTTTGAGGGTGTTTAACTCAATAGAACACTACGGTCTCAATATCAGTCGTGCTGCCTTTAGCGGTGGCGAAAGCCCATATCGCTATGTTTCGGCCTTTGGCTGCCATTTGTTTTTATCTACCAATGCTGAAGACGTGCGTGCCGCCTTAGAAAATGGTGTTGCCGCGGCGACTCTTTTACCCCGTTCCAAGAAGTCCGCACCGCTGGCCAAGCGTGAACTGCGTTTTGCTTTTGATGGCGATGCGGTTATTTTTTCTGACGAAGCAGAGCAGGTTTTCAAAAGGGAAGGGCTGGAAGCATTTACCGCAAGCGAGGTTGCTTCGGCTAACACCCCTCTTAGCGGCGGGCCTTTTAAAAATTTCCTAGCGGCACTGAATACCCTGCAATCTGAATTGTCTGAGGATGACCCACCAATTCGTATTGCCCTGGTTACGGCGCGCTCGGCGCCCGCACACAAACGGGTTATTCGTACCTTACGGGAATGGAATATTCGTATCGACGAGTCGCTTTTCCTTGGCGGGCTTGAGAAAGGCGAGTTTTTGGCGGCCTATGGCGCAGATGTATTTTTTGACGATCAGCCCACTCACTGTGAGTCGGCCAGCGAACACGTCTCCACCGGGCATGTACCGCACGGCATAGCCAATATTAAAGAGAAATAACAACACCTTGATAGTTGTTTAGCGGCATGAACTTTGCCGTTAGAAATTAAAAACTCAATCAAGTTTGACACGTGTCTGTATTCAGGAGTTAAACCGCTATGAAGTTGCAGCAGCTGCGATATATATGGGAAGTCGCACACCACGAAATGAATGTGTCTGCGACAGCCCAAAGTCTGTTCACTTCGCAACCGGGTATTAGCAAGCAAATTCGTATGTTGGAAGACGAACTGGGTGTTGAGATATTTGCCCGTAATGGCAAGCATCTCACGCGCATTACCCCGGCGGGTGAGGTTATTCTGAAGACGGCAGGGGAAATTCTCTATAAAACCGAGAGCATCAAGCATATTGCACAGGAGTTTAAGAACCCCCAAAAAGGCAGCTTGTCGATTGCCACTACTCATACCCAAGCACGCTATGCCTTACCCAAGGTAATAAAGACGTTTATTGAGCGTTACCCAGAAGTGTCCCTACATATGCATCAGGGCACCCCTATGCAAATTTCTGAATTAGCAGCGAATTTTGGCGTTGATTTTGCCATTGCCACCGAGGCTCTGGAGTTATTCAGCGATTTAATCATGATGCCCTGCTATCGCTGGAATCGCACCATTCTGGTTCCCAAGAATCATCCCTTAGTGAGCATCAAAGATTTACGAATTGAAGATGTCGCCATGCATCCCATAGTGACCTATGTGTTTGGTTTTACCGGACGCTCTAAGCTTGATGAAGCCTTTTTAAACAAGGGGCTAGAGCCGCGAGTAGTGTTCACTGCGACCGATGCCGATGTCATTAAAACCTATGTTCGCCTTGGCCTTGGCATTGGCATTGTCGCCGAAATGGCCTACGACCCGATTGCTGATGCCGATTTGGTCGCTCTGGATGCCAGTCACTTATTTGAACCCAGTGTCACCAAAGTCGGATTCCGGCGTGGCACGTATATGCGCAAATTTATGTACGACTTTGTAGAGCTGTTTGCCCCGCATCTCACCCCCGAGCTGGTCGATAAAGCCTATGCCTGCCAGACTAGGCTGGAGTTGGATGCGCTGTTTGCAGACATTGAATTACCGATGTATTGATCTGCCCATAGGCTGCAAGCCGGGTATCACTGAGAATTGATGTTTCAAACGTACTGTTTTTACATCACTCTTCAGGTATCTGAGGTCCGGCCTCCGGCATAAGACTTAGTGCAGAGAATTGCTTTATTCATCCCAAGCCGTTAAATTGTCGCGGTTTTTCTGCGCTTGTCGCATTGTTTAAATTAATAGGAGTAGTGTTGTGGAAATCGCCTGTCTTGACCTAGAAGGGGTGTTGATCCCGGAAATCTGGATTGATTTTGCCGAGCGCACCGGTATTGAGGCCTTGAAGGCAACCACCCGTGATGTGCCTGACTACGATGTATTAATGCAGCAGCGGTTACGCTTATTGGAAGAAAACGGCCTAGGCTTGCCAGATATTCAGGCTGTTATTGCAGATATGGAGCCGATGGAAGGCGCGCGTGAATTTCTGGATTGGTTGCGTGAGCGTTTCCAGGTAGTAATTTTGTCAGATACCTTCTACGAATTTGCCGCGCCACTGATGAAGCAATTAGGTTGGCCTACCTTGCTGTGTCACAAATTAGAAACCGATAATCTTGGCAAGGTAGTGGATTACAAAATTCGCCAAGTGAACCCCAAGCGTCAGGCGGTTTTGGCCCTAAAAACTCTTTACTACCGTATTATCGCTGCGGGTGATTCTTACAATGACACTACCATGTTGGCAGAAGCCGATGCGGGGATTTTGTTCAAAGCACCAGTCAATGTAATTCGGGAATTCCCGCAGTTTCCTGCAGTTCATGATTACGAAGCCCTTAAGCTCGAATTTATCAAAGCGTCAATACGTGACATCAAGCTGTAAGTAAAAGTGCTATCAAAGATCGGTAAGTGCCTTGAGCAACTTGCCGATTTTTGTCTCAGTTTCGACAAACTCTTCGTTCAATTCCGAATCAGCCACAATGCCGCCCCCAGCCCATGCGGTGATGCTACCGTCTTCGCACACAAAGCTGCGAATGGCGATATTCGAATCCATTTCACCTCCCGCACCCAGATAAAAAATACTGCCGCAATACACCGAGCGTGAGTGTGGCTCAATTTCACGAATGATTTCCATGGCCCGTTGCTTTGGTGCGCCGGTAATGGAGCCACCGGGGAAACAACTGAGCAAGGCCGAAAACGCACTGCAGTCATTCCGCAGCCGACCAGTGATGGTGCTCACTAGATGATGAACGGTTTTGAAGCTTTGTAATTCACACAGACGCTCGGTGCCTACCGAATCAGGCTGGCAGCTTTTACTAAAGTCATTGCGTAGTAAATCCACGATCATGACGTTTTCGGCGCGATTTTTGGCGCTGGCTTGCAAGGTATTGGCCAGAGTCATATCTTCTTGGGCGTCTAAGCTGCGTGCAGCAGTACCTTTGATCGGTTGAGTCAAAAGCCGACCTTGCTGCGCAGAAAGCAGTCGCTCAGGTGAGAGGCAAAGAATCTGACTGCCTCCAGCGTCCATATAGGCAGAAAAGGGCGCTGCGGCCACCTCGCGCAAACGCAAATAAGCCAGCCAAGGGTCGCCTTGATACTGGCTGTAAAAGGCTCGGGTCAGGTTGATTTGATAGCAATCACCCGCGTCGATATAGGTTTTGATCTTAGTAAAAGCGCGGCTGTAGTCCTCAAAATTCAGCGAACTGCCAAAGTCACGACTGACTTTAAATGCGGATGAAGGCTTGATCGTGGTTTCTTGGGCGGTGAGCAGTTCGCCTAGGGCCGTTAATTTTCGTGGGCAAGTATGGGGCTGGGCAATTAATTCGCTGTGTTGACGGTCGTGATCGATAATGACCGCCCAGCTGTAAATACCAATATAAAGTAGTGGCTGGGTGGACACATTGTTCGAGGGCAGCAGCTTGGCGCTGTGCATTTCTCCGAATTCATAACTTAAATAACCGAGTGCGCCGCCACTAAAAGGCAGGCCTGGTGCGGGGATATATTCACAGCTGATTTGCTCGAGTCGAGACTCTAACTCTATAAGTAACTTATCTTTAGTCACGTAATTTATTGTATTTAAAACAAATAGTTCTTCTGGATCTGCGCAAATTATATCGAAGCGACCATGTTCGCTATAGGCTGCGGCGCTGTCCAGAAATACCGCATTGGGCAAATGTCTGAGCTTTGCAAAAAGCTCACTGCTATCGCGTTGGTAGGCGAGTGGGATACGTCGGAGACGGGCCATTGGCTGTGCTCGAAAAGGCTGTGAAAATGGTGCTTGGATTATTAATTTTACGCGCTAGGGCACTGAAAAATCTAGTCTTTTATAAAAGTTGACAACGACCACATACGAGCATTCGGATTGACAGAGGGGGCGCATGCCAGTAATGTTAGCCGCCGCTTTGAGAAACACCAAGCCGTCGTTGAACCATACAGAACGGTTAATTCTCATAATATCCGCACTTCAATAAGCCTGCCGGCTAAAGTCCACACTTTTTCTCTTACAGAAATTGAAAATAGGACAATGCTGGCGGCATATTCGCGGAATACCTATTAAATGTAGCTGGAACTGACAGGCATGACGAAAATAGAAAAACTTATTCCCTCGCTGGAAAACCCCTTCGAGCAGAAAACCGAGCTTGAATTCACTGTACCGGGCCAGATCGACTACGATCCCGGTTTATACGAGGCCGCTTTACAGGCTGGTTATGATTTGCAGCAACGCCCCCGTAAAATGGCGGGCGTTAAAGGCGTGCAAAAGCAACACGAAAAGAAACGGATGTCGATTTGGGAGCGAATCGAAGTTCTTGCAGACGAGGGCACTGAAGCTAAAATTCTCTACCAAAACTGGGGTAAGAACCTCGATGGCGCCTCTTTGGTCACCGCGGTACTCAAGGTAAATGGGCGCGATGTGGCGATTTATGGTCATGACTTTACTGTTCGGGCCGGCTCTATGGATGCCACCAATGGCACCAAATTAGCAAATTTATTTCGTTTGGCTGGCAAACTGGGTATTCCCCTAGTCGGCATGAACGATTCTGCTGGCGCCTATATTCCCGCCGGTGTCGGTGGTTTGGACGGTTATGCCGAAGCCTTTACGGCACTGCGCAAAATCAACGGTGTCGTACCGTCGATTATGTGTATGTTCGGCTATAACGCTGGTGGCGGTTCCTATTTGCCTCGGCAGGGTTCATTCGTTATTCAGCCCAACGATACTTTCTTTGGTCTTACCGGCCCCGGTGTTGTTAAATCGGTTTTAGGTGAAGATGTTACTGCCGATGAACTTGGTGGCCCTAGTGTTCACTCAAAGTCTGGCGTCACCGACTTCGTGGTTCCGGACGAAGTGGCTGCACTGCGCAAAGTTAAAGAGTTGCTGAACTACCTGCCCAATAACAGCAGCGAAGCACCGGCTTTTCAGCCAACTTCCGACCCTATTTCTCGTAAAACCTGGGATATCGACCTGCTGCTGAAAAAAGCTTTTAACAGCCCCACAGGCTTTAACACGCCTTTTGATATCAGCATTATCATTCAGCAAATGTGCGACCACGGCGATTATTTTGAGATTCAGCCTGAGCGCGCTCGCAACACGATATGTGCACTGGGCCGTATGGGCGGCAACGTCGTTGGCTTTGTGGCCAATAACTCGGCCGTTGCCTCTGGTCAGATCGATATTGATGCCGCTTACAAAAACGCCCGTTTTATCCGTTTCTGTAACGTTTACAACATCCCCGTTATCTTTATGGAAGACACCACTGGCTTCCTGCCAGGCAAAGAGCAAGAGGCAGGAGGTATCGTTCAGGCGGGGCGCGCTATGCTAGATGCCATTATTGATCTACGCACGCCGCGATTCCTAATGATTGTTCGCAACGCCTTTGGCGGTGCTTATGCGTCGTTCAACAACTACCCAACAGGTGCAGATTTTGTCTGTGCGCTGCCCACTACGCGCCTAGCAGTCATGGGGCCAGCTGGGGTTGAATACGTCTATAAAGATGAAGTTCGCAAAATCCGCGGCTCAATCAAAACCAAAATCGCCGAAGCAACCGCGCAGAATATCAAAGCCGGCATGTCAGCAGCAGAAGCCGCAACCGCAGCCAAGGAAGCCGTTGGCGCCTGGCAGAAGCAAGAAGACCTACTGCTGACTCAGCGCTATGAGCGCGAGTTAATGAATCCAAATGAAGCACTAAGCCTGGGATCTATTTCCCAGATCGTTATGCCCTCAGATCTGCGCAAGGTCTTGGGGGAGCAACTGGAATTACACCTGAAGGCTTATAAACCTGAGCCAATGGGTGGTGTGCAAAGGGAGTTTCATTAATCCCATGCTCCGTAATCCACTGACTCAAGACGATTCGCTAACGAGGTTATTCGACGTGCAAGCAAGCAATAATTATTATCTGAACAATCACATGGTACATAAAGACCGTAAACTGTCCAAATCAAAGTCAGAATGGGTAAGAGCTTTCGCCTGCAATGACATGAAACCATTGATTATTTGCCGCGGCCCCATTCGTAAAGAGGCCATGGACGTGTTCGCCGAAATGGGCATCACTAAGTATGGCATTTTGCTGTCTGAGAAAGACTCCATTACCTATACTAATGCGCTGGCTCCTGAACTGCGTACCTTGACTGATCCAGATCGGGTCCACCGGGTGCCGGACTATAGCGGCGCCACCAAAGAAGAGCGTCAAAAGCGCATTCAGCAAATCATTCGCATTGCTTACGACAACGGCTACAACGCCATTTTTGCTGGCTATGGCTTTATGTCAGAAGACGCCGAAATGGTTGAGTCTATGGAAAAGGCCGGACTCAACTTTATTGGCCCCTGTTCCTTCACCCAAAAATCAGCAGGCATGAAGGACCAAGCCAAGCGCACAGCGCTGGAAACTGGCGTGTCGGTTACACCCGGAGTGAATAACGCCACCAACTTGGCCTTATTTGCTAAATACGGTAAAGATGGCCTAGTGAAGTGTGCCAAAGACCATAAGCTCGACGTTGACTTTGCTGCTTGTAAAGACGAAGAAGAGCAGGCTCTGGCTTTGTTGGCAGCTTCTTATGACGCCAATATTGATGTCGTCAACGCTGCTGACATTGGCGCAGCCTTGCAAGTTGAAGCCAAGCGTATGCTGGCAGAAAAACCTAACAACCGCTTTCGCCTAAAAGCGATTGCCGGTGGCGGTGGCAAAGGCCAACGGATACTCCAATCTGCTAACTCCTACGAAGGTGCAACGCCGGAAGAGAAGCTTGAAAAAGCCGCTGCTAGCGTGCCCTCATTAGTGTTGGAATGCTTAATTGAGTTAAAAACCAATGGTGTTGGCGACAATAAAAACGTCCTGATCGAAATGAACATCGACACCACCCGTCACCAAGAAATACAGGTGGTGGGCAATGGCGAGTGGTGCATGACCATGGGTGGTCGTGACTGTTCACTGCAGATGCACGAACAAAAGTTGCTGGAAGTCTCGGTTACCGAGGAAGAGCTAAAAGCTGCAATTGAAGTGGCCAAGGCCGCAGGCAAAGCCGAAGAGGCTGACCAGCTCGAAAAAGATCTGGTGATTCTCCAGCACATGGAGCGCGAAGCTGCCGTGTTTGGTGAGGCCGTAAAGCTTGACTCACTCGGAACGTTTGAGTGTATCGTTGATGGCGAAGCTCATTACTTTATGGAGATGAACACCCGTATTCAGGTGGAACATCGTGTCACTGAGCTATGTTACAAGCTTAAGTTCACTAATCCTGACGATTCAGGAGACTTCTTTATCGCTGAAAGTCTGGTTGAGGTAATGGTGTTACTGGCTCGTCATGGCAAGAAGCTGCCAAAACCGACCCGTATACTTCGTGAGAAAACCTCGGTTGAAGCACGTATGAATGCTACCAACCAAGCGCTACAGCCTCATGCTGGTGGTGTGATAGAGCATTGGTCAGATGCCATTCCTGGTGAGATTCGTGACGATCAGGGTATATCTACCCACAACCCTGACACCGATGTGTTTATGAAGTACCACCTCGCGGGCGCGTATGACTCTAATATCGCACTTTTGCTGACTACCGGTGATACTCGTTTAAGTAGCTATCAGCGTATGGCGGAAATTCTGCGTCGTACAGAATTACGCGGCAAAGATCTGTCCACCAATCTGGAATTTCATTACGGTTTAGTGCATTGGTTTATCGGTAACGGCATCAATGCCCGACCATCAACCAATTTCATCGTGCCGTATTTGACTGCGGTTGGCTTGTTGAAAGAACAGTCTAGCCAGATCGACCTCGACGTGGCCTTTGAGGAAATTCGACAGCGTTACCTCAAAAATTCAGGTGATAATACCACCGCTTGGACGGAAGCCTTGGACAGTAAGAAATTATTGCTGATTCGGCCATTGGAACGACTGTTCGCTGAGCCCCACTATATGGCAGGTTGGTTGAGCATCAACAAGGACAGCCTCGATATCGTTAATGGTGAGATTCAATGGAAAATGAACCCCATTGAAATGCTTGATAAGCTCTATCATTACCTGAACATGGATTATGAACAGGGCAAGCCTGCGCGTTACATGATCTGGGATCACGATAACGATATTTTGTCAGCGGCGATCAGTTTCTACAAAACTCTGAATGAAAAAGTAGACGCTGTAGATTATCCTACATTGGCAGCCTTGCTAGCGAGCGACAGCGCGCCCAAAGGTTTTAGTAGCGATAAGTGGGCGGCTGTACGTAGCGCCCACGCGGGCTATGTTGCCGGTACTGAGTTACTAGCAGTATTGTTTTACATTGCTAAAACCACCAGTTTCTTTGAGCTTGTTGTTAATCCCAACCTCAGTATCACAATCCCTGAGCGTCTCACCGACGCGGCCTTGCAAAAGCAAATGGCCAAAGTCTTGGTGCCACCACCAGCAGCGAAATCTGATGAAGTACTGGCAGCCAGTGGCGGCATGTATTACCCCCGCGAAGCGCCAGGCATGGACGTATTCGTCAATGAGGGTGATCACTTCAATGCCGGTGATACCCTGTATATCGTCGAAGTTATGAAAATGTTCAATAAGGTGATCGCCCCGTTTGCAGGTACCATCTCCAAGGTGTTGGTGGAAGGCGATGGCGTCATCATTAAAAAAGGCCAACCGCTGTTTAAAATCATCCCTGACGAGATGATTGTTATTGAAAGCCCTGAGGAAGTTGCTGAAAAACGCCGCGCCAAAACCATCGAGTTTCTGGCCGCGCTAAAGTAATTGTGACGAGCTGGCCCAGCGTGGCCAGCTCACGTTAGCAACAAAGGAGTATTTCAATGATTACTGGTCTTGATCATATAGCGGTTGCCGTGCCCGATTTGGAAAAAGCCATTGCCCGCTTCATGGCGGATTTTGGATTGCATTACGATGGTAGCGAAGAAGTCGAAAACGCCAAAACCGCAACCGCATTCTTTCCCCTGAAATCTACCAGCATCGAGCTGGTCAGCCCCTTGCGTGGCGAAGGCCCCATTGCAAAATATCTTGAGAAGAAGCCCGGTGGTTTACACCATCTATGCTTCAGTACTGACGATATTGTGGCCGACGTGGCTCGCTTAACAGCACTGGGTTATCAATTTTTGGCCGATGCGCCATCGCCTGGAGCCCACGGTTGCCAGGTCATATTTATTCATCCCAAGTCCTGCGACGGCGTGCTTATTGAGCTCAGCCAACCCGGCGACGAACACCACTAACATTAGGTATTTTTAGCAGCCCATTGCAGCCGCGCACACTGATGCAAAAAAGCGGCGCAATACTCACTGACAATGACAGGTAACCCTATGGCAGATTACAAAGCTCCAGAGACATCCGTAGAAGAGTGGAAAACCATGGCGAATAAAATTCTCGCTAAGAGCAACCAGACACTCGACGATTTGGTTTGGCACACGCCAGAAGGCATAGATGTAAAACCCTTGTATACCAAGGAAGATATACAGGATTTGCCATACACCAATACCTTACCTGGCATTGAGCCCTTTATTCGTGGCCCCCAGCCGACCATGTACGCCGGCCGTCCTTGGACAATTCGTCAGTATGCGGGATTCTCTACTGCTGAAGAATCCAATGCCTTCTACCGCAAAGCTCTTGCTGCTGGCGGCCAAGGCGTGTCAGTCGCCTTCGATTTGGCCACTCACCGTGGCTACGATTCCGATCATCCGCGAGTGACAGGCGATGTCGGTAAAGCCGGTGTGGCCATCGATTCTGTCGAAGACATGAAAGTGCTTTTCAATGAAATCCCATTGGATAAAGTCTCAGTTTCCATGACCATGAACGGTGCGGTTTTACCGGTATTGGCGGGTTATATCGTGGCAGCTGAAGAGCAGGGCGTGAGTCAGGATCAGCTGTCTGGCACCATCCAGAACGATATTCTCAAAGAATTCATGGTGCGTAATACCTATATTTACCCACCATTGCCATCGATGAAGATCATCGGCGATATTATTGCCTACGCCTCTAGCAATATGCCCAAGTACAATACTATTTCAATTTCTGGCTACCATATTCAGGAAGCCGGCGCCGATGCCGCCCTTGAGTTGGCTTACACCTTAGCTGACGGTAAGGAATATATCCGCACCGCGATTGCTGCCGGTTTGGATATCGATAAATTTGCGGGTCGGCTGTCCTTTTTTTGGGGCATTGGTATGAATTTCTATATGGAAATTGCCAAGATGCGCGCAGCACGTTTGCTGTGGGCCAAAATCGTTACTGAGTTTGAGCCCAAAGATCAGCGCTCCAAGATGCTGCGTACTCACAGTCAAACTTCAGGCTGGTCTTTGACTGAGCAAGACCCGTACAACAACATCGTGCGTACTACTATTGAGGCGATGGCCGCCGTATTCGGTGGCACCCAATCGCTGCACACCAACGCCATGGACGAAGCCATTGGACTGCCAACGGCATTCTCTTCGCGAATTGCCCGTAATACTCAGTTGATTATTCAGGAAGAAACCGGCATCACCAATGTGGTCGATCCCTGGGGCGGCTCCTATATGATGGAGTCGATGACCAATGACATTGCTGACCGCGCTTGGGAGCTTATCCAAGAAGTGGAAGAGAAGGGCGGCATGGCCAAGGCAATCGAAACCGGTCTGCCTAAGCTGCGTATTGAAGAATCTGCAGCCCGCAAACAGGCCCGTATTGACCGCGGCGAAGACGTTATCGTTGGGGTTAATAAATATACCTTAGCCGAAGAAGACGATGTTGATGTATTGGATATCGACAATAAAGCGGTGCGTGAATCTCAGGTCGCTGCACTGGCCAAAATCCGTGAAGCGCGCAATGAACCTGCGGTGGAAGATGCACTTGAAGCGATTTACCAGTGCGCCTGCGGTGGCAAAGGTAATTTGCTAGATCTGGCGGTGAAAGCCACCCGTTTGCGTGCTACTGTTGGTGAAATTTCCTTTGCAATGGAACGCGAATTTGGCCGCTTCAATGCCCAATCACAAACGGTATCTGGTGTGTACGGTAGCGCTTATCAAGACGACGAAAACTGGCAGGGCATCAGTACAGACATCGAAGACTTTGCTGAGAAGCACGGCCGTCGTCCCCGTATGTTGGTCTGTAAAATGGGTCAAGATGGTCACGATCGAGGCGCTAAAGTTATCGCCACCGCGTTTGCGGATGTTGGCTTTGATATTGACCTGTCGCCAATGTTTTCTACCCCAGAAGAAGTCGCCAAGCAGGCGGTTGAAAACGACGTCCACGTCGTTGGCGTTTCCTCGCAGGCTGCAGGTCACAAAACCTTGATACCTGAATTGATTACCGAGCTAAAGAAAGTCGGAGCTGACGATATCATTGTTATAGCTGGTGGTGTTATTCCGCGTCAGGACTATGATTTTCTCTACGAGGCTGGTGTAAAAGGCATATTCGGCCCGGGCACCAAAATTCCACTCGCAGCACGTGGTGTCTTGGATGCAATTAATGGGGCGTATAAGGGCTGAGTTACGAGTCTGATCTCAGAGTGTTGAAGTCGTAAGCGCGGCTTTGTCCTCTGGCATCTGACGTCCGACCTCTGGCGTTTTAATATGGCAATAGATATCGAAGCACTCAAAGCAGGCAACTCGCGCGCCCTCGCTAAAGCCATTACCTTGGTGGAAAGTAAGCGGGTAGAGCACCGTACTGAGGCGCAATTATTACTTGAAGAGTTGCTGCCCAGCACCGGTAATAGCATACGGATTGGCATTACCGGCATTCCGGGTGTGGGTAAGTCTACTTTTATCGAGGCCTTTGGCCTGTATCTAGTCAGTCAGGGCAAGCGGGTAGCGGTCTTAGCCGTTGACCCCAGCTCACCGATTGCTGGCGGTTCTATTTTGGGTGACAAAACTCGAATGGAAATGCTGTCACGCAGCAAAGACGCCTTTATCCGGCCCTCACCCTCAGAGGGCTCCTTGGGCGGTGTTGCGCAAAAAACCCGAGAAACCATGCTGCTCTGCGAAGCAGCCGGTTACGATGTGATTTTGGTCGAAACCGTGGGAGTAGGGCAGTCAGAATACGAAGTCGCCAGCATGGTCGATTTCTTTATGGTGTTAATGCTGCCCAATGCTGGCGACGAATTACAGGGTATTAAAAAAGGTATTATTGAATTAGCGGATGCCTTGGTGATTAACAAGGCCGATGGGGAGAGTATTAATCTCGCTCAACAAACCCGCCGCCATTATGAAAATGCCTTGCATCTGCTGCGTCACAATAGCTTTTGGACGCCTCAGGTAATGAGTTGCTCGGCGATCAAAAATGAGAATATAGAAGCTGTTTGGGGCATGATTAGCGGCTTTAAAATTGATGCCACTAAAAATGGTGCTCTACAGGCAAAACGCGCCAAGCAATCCCGGGAGTGGATGACAAAGTTACTTCACGAGATGCTGGAGATGAAGTTGAAAGCACATCCTGAGGTGAAGGCAGAATTACCTATTCTGAATCATAAAGTCACAGAAGGTCAGACCACACCATTTCTCGCCGCACAGCGGTTAATAAATTTATTATTTGCCTCTGAGAAGTAATCACCATGCCAACCGATATCAGTCACAAGCTCGATGAATTCATAGAAGCATATCTGCCAACAGCTAAGCATATGGAGTTATCGGTTGAGGAATATAACCATAAGACTCTACAACTTAGTGCCCCCTTGGGGCCGAGCATCAATGACAAACAAACCGCCTTTGGTGGCAGCATTTATGTAGTAGCTGTTATGTCTTGTTGGGGCATGGTGTATCTGCGCTGTGTCGAGGCGGGCATGGACCCTGATATTGTGGTAGCCAAAGCTGAGATCGAATATCTTCTGCCCATAGAAGCCGATATTGTCGCGCGTACCAAGACTTGTGATGAAGTCAGTTGGCAGCTCTTCTTCAGTAATTTTGAAGAGCGTGGCAGAGGAAAAATTGAACTGCAATCTGAAGTAATTGTGAAAGGTAAGGTCGCTGCTCGATTCCGCGGTGTTTATGCCATTATTGGCTTGAAGTAGCCGCTAAACCTTAATCCTTGATTTTGATCTGAAGCGCCTTCACTTCGATTTCGAAAGTAATCCTAAAACGTATTCAGCAATCATTTCCAGTGCAATAGGTTTTGCCCCTGTTGATTGGTGACTAGGGTATGCATGGCGCTTAACTCCAAGGTCGCCAAGCAATTGGGGACTGTTCAGTAGCAAGAAGCTTTGGCGGACATAGAAACAGTGCGATCAGGGCAATAAACACTGAAAATGAAATTTTTCCGGCATGGTTTTTTGGCGTTAATATTCATGCACGGTACGTGATAAGCCAGTGACTGGATTTAAATCAACACGTCATAACTAGGACGCTATAGGCACTTTCAAGGCTGGGCGATAGAGGAAAGCCTCAAGCTCTTCGCGCTGGTCTAAACCATCTTGATAACCCAAGTCAATTAATTTACCGCAGTACTCTGACGTAAACAGTAAATAACTGGAGATGCTGCTAGAGCTACTTAAAAACATCCTCAGGCTGCGAGGTAACTCCTTGGCATGCTCGTCGGCTATACGATCGATATCTTCACTAGGGCTGATGACCAAACAGTCGATGGGCAGCATGGTTTGGCCCATCATGCCCTGGTTTTCCTCTGGGATTAGCTTAATCATTTCATTGATTCTTTCGAGGCGCTCGATATCCGTTTCAATGCTGTCAATAAAAGCACTATTCAGTAAATGGCCAATGATTTGTCCAAATCCGGGTGACTGAATGGTCTTGGGCATTTTGGGGTATTGGCGTTTGTGGCCATTGGCCGGAATCACTAAGACTCTGTTGGCACCTAAATGAATTGCGGGGCTAATAGGTGTTAGTTGTCGTAGGGCGCCGTCACCGTAAAAAAACCGGCCAATCTTGGCGGGAGGAAAGATGGTAGGAATCGCCGTAGATGCCATTAAATGCTGGAGTTGGATGGGCGCAGCAATGCCTTGTCTGCGCCAGCGCTGCCAGCCAGCATGCTCCGGGCCACCCTGAAAAAACGTTTCCGACAGATTCTCGGTGTAATTCATGGCGGTTAAACACAGGGCGTCAAGGTCGCGATTGAGAATATTAAGACTGATATTCTCAAAACGTATATGCTGCTTGAGAAGTGCGCGCAGAGGACTATTGTCCAGAAGGCTAACGGGCTTTAACAACGGCTGGGCTGGATTAAAAAGTGAGCCGGCAAGTCGCAAGGCATAGCGCAGTAAGCCAGATAAATCTGTCCGATAAATTTTATCAGTACTGAGTTCCCGCCACATGGATTCGAGTTGCTTGACGGTGCCGGTAAAGTGATGGGCACCGGCGGCAAGGGATACCGCATTAATACCGCCAGCCGAAGTACCGGCAAGAATAGGAAAGGGGTTGCCGGGGCGTTTACCATGAATTTCAGCGAGGGCTTTCAATACCCCCACTTGGTAGGCTGCTCGGGCACCGCCGCCTGGCAAAACCAGCGCGGTATTAGCGTGACAATTGGGCCCGAGGATTTCATCGTAGCTGTCAACAGAGGTATCCACTAGCGTTTATGCCCCCGCAGACCGGTGTCGAGTAATACCCTGGTGGCAATTTCTTCTACCGAGGCGTGTGTGGTATCTAGATATGGAATAGCAAAGCGCTTAAACATGGCTTCAGCTTGGCGTAATTCATCCTCGCACTGGCGCAGGGAGGAATAGCGGCTACCTGGGCGCCGTTCGCTGCGAATGGCGGCAAGACGATCAGCATTAATGGTTAGCCCAAACAAGCGATTACGGTGTTGCAAAAGTGCCTTCGGAAGGCGGTCATTTTCCATGTCTTCTTCTGTAATGGGGTAATTGGCAACAAAAACACCAGATTGCATAGCAAGATACAGACAAGTTGGGGTTTTACCACTGCGAGAAACTCCTATAAGAATCACCTCGGCTCGGTCGTAATTATTGAGGCGAGCACCATCGTCGTTATCTAGCGCGTAATTGATGGCATCGATACGCTGCTTGTACTCTGCGTCGCGATCAGCGCTCTGAGCACGGCCTACCGTGCGAGAGGATTTTTCCCCTAAAGCGATCTCCAGCTGGCTTACAAAGGTACCCAGTACATCAATGATGAAGCCTTTACTTGTGGCGATAACGGCTCTAAGTTGCTCGTCTACTAGGGTGTCAATAACGATAGGTTGGCTGCCGGTCTCTTCTGCGGCACGGTTGATTTTCTCTACCGCGGAATGTGCTTTGGCAAGAGTATCTACGTAGGGAATAACAATATGATTGAATTTTTGGTTTTGGAATTGGGACAGAATACTGCTGCCCAAGGTTTCGGCAGTTATGCCTGTACTGTCTGAGATAAAGATGGCCGCACGAATCATGTAGTTTTTTTACCTAATGCTCTGTATTTTTCGACGAGAAATTCCAAGTTACATCACTTAGTATAGCTGCTGCTTTGCTTATGTACTCTTATAACCGCACTGCGGCCGCTTTGTAAAACGGGATATAACACATGACTGAATACGTGCTTTGGTTCAACGACCTGGGAATGAACGATGTTGACCGCGTGGGCGGTAAAAATGCCTCCCTGGGTGAAATGATCAGCCAGTTGTCCCAAGCGGGCGTCTCTGTACCGGGTGGCTTTGCCACCACCGCAGATGCCTTCCGCGACTTCCTGCAGCAAAGCGGTTTGAATGATCGTATCATCGCCGAACTCAAAGGCCTCGACATCGAGGACGTTAAAAAATTAGCCGTTGTCGGTAAAACCATTCGCCAGTGGATAGTGGAAACACCTTTTCCGGCAGCCCTTCATACTGCCGTGGTTGCCGCTTATGAGCAACTGGTAGATGGTAATGAGGCCATGTCCTTTGCGGTGCGCTCATCGGCAACCGCCGAAGATCTTCCCGATGCTTCGTTTGCAGGCCAGCAGGAAACCTTCCTCAATATCCGTGGTATGGACAATATTATGATCGCTATCAAGGAGGTTTTTGCCTCTTTGTATAATGATCGTGCCATTGCCTATCGGGTTCACCAAGGTTATGAGCATGCCGACGTGGCACTGTCTGCGGGTATTCAACGCATGGTTCGTTCGGAAACCGGTGCTGCTGGGGTCATGTTCTCCATGGACACCGAATCCGGCTTTGACGGCGTGGTGTTCATCACGGCCTCTTACGGCTTGGGTGAAACGGTTGTACAGGGTGCCGTTAACCCTGACGAATTTTATGTTCACAAAGCGACCCTAGCCAAAAATCGGCCGGCGGTATTGCGCCGCAACCTCGGCAGTAAAATGATCAAGATGATTTACGGCAGCGACGAGAGTACCGGTCGCTCAGTAGATACCGTTGATGTCAGTAATGAAGAGCGAAATCTCTTCTGTATCAATGATGAAGAAGTGCTGGACTTGGCCAAGCAAGCCATGATCATCGAGCAGCACTACGGTCGGCCAATGGATATCGAGTGGGCCAAAGACGGTGACGACGGCAAGCTCTATATCGTGCAAGCACGTCCAGAAACCGTGAAAAGCCGCGAGTCTACCACCTTGATGGAGCGCTATCTGCTCAAAGAGAAGGGCGCAATATTGTGTGAAGGCCGTTCTATTGGCCAGCGTATTGGTGCTGGCCCGGTGCGCATCATCAACAACATCAGTGAAATGGATCAGGTTCAGCAGGGCGACGTGCTGGTCACTGATATGACCGATCCCGACTGGGAGCCGGTGATGAAACGCGCCTCGGCCATTGTCACCAATCGTGGCGGCCGTACTTGCCACGCTGCCATTATTGCCCGCGAAATGGGCATTCCTGCGGTAGTGGGTTGCGGCGATGCCACCGAGTTACTGCCTAATGGTCGTGATGTCACGGTGTCTTGCGCCGAAGGCGACACCGGCATGGTTTACGATGGTATTTTGGAGTTTGATATTAATCGCAATAAATTGGAGTCTATGCCGGAACTGCCGTTCAAAGTGATGATGAACGTAGGCAACCCTGACCGCGCCTTTGACTTCCAAGGCTACCCCAATGCTGGGGTAGGTTTGGCGCGATTGGAATTTATTATTAACCGCATGATTGGTGTGCACCCCAAAGCACTGATTAATTTCGACGACATTCCTCGCGACGTGCAAGCTGCTGTTAAACGCCGTACCGCAGGATATGCCAGCCCGGTGGACTTCTATGTAGAAAAGCTGGTGGAAGGAATATCGACTATCGCCAGCGCTTTCTATCCCAAGCGCGTTATCGTGCGGATGTCAGATTTTAAATCCAATGAATACGCCCACCTGATTGGCGGTAGCTTGTACGAGCCGTCGGAAGAAAACCCCATGCTGGGCTTCCGTGGCGCTTCGCGCTATATCTCGGATTCTTTCCGTGAATGTTTTGAAATGGAATGTCGCGCCCTCAAAAAAGTGCGCAACGAGATGGATCTGACCAACGTCGAAATTATGGTGCCTTTCGTGCGTACCGTCGGCGAAGCCAAACAGGTTATTGAATTACTAGAAGCTAATGGCCTCAAGCGCGGTGAAAACGGCTTAAAAGTAGTGATGATGTGCGAACTGCCCGCCAATGCCTTACTGGCTGAGCAATTCCTGCAATACTTTGATGGTTTCTCAATCGGCTCCAATGACCTTACTCAGCTGACACTTGGCTTGGATCGCGATTCAGGTTTGATCGCCCACCTTTTCGATGAGCGCAATGACGCCGTTAAAGCACTGCTGAAGATGGCGATAGATGCCTGTAAAAAGCACGGTAAATACATCGGTATTTGCGGACAGGGGCCGTCTGACCACCCCGACTTTGCGCAATGGCTAATGGAGCAGGGCATAGACAGCGTATCTCTCAATCCTGACTCGGTATTGGACACCTGGTTGTTCTTGTCTGAGAAGCTGAAAGCATGAAGAGCTAATATTGAGCTAGTGTACCGGCCTTGCGCCGGTATTCAGCAGTTCTAGCAACACCAAAACACTTAAAACCTTAGATTTATGAAATTTTGAATCCCGGATCGCCGCCGGCGCCCGGGATGTCAAATGAGTCTTAGCTCGCGCTAACCTTCTTCTCTGGCAGCAGAGCTTTTATCTGCTTTTCTAACTGCCTAATCCGATTCGACATTTCATCTAGCTGAGTATATCGCACCGAGTTGCGACGCCATTTTTTGACGTCTTGCTGAGGTGTTGCGGAGGCAAACACGCCAGCTTCAGTATTGCCCTTAGTGACGATGGTGCCGCCGTGAAAGTGGCTATTGTCAGCGATGGTGATATGACCATTGATGGCGACCGCGCCTGCCACAGTGCAGTTTTCGCCGAGGACGGCGCTGCCAGCGATACCCACGCAACCAGCAATGGCTGATCGCTTTCCGATTTTAACGTTGTGAGCAATGTGCACGAGGTTATCGATGATGACGCCGTCGCTAATCACAGTATTACCCAAGGCACCGCGATCAATCGAACAATTTGAGCCAATTTCAACATTGTCGCCAATAATGACCGCGCCAATTTGATGAATCTTTTTCCAGCCATCGCGGCTGGGGGCAAAGCCGAAACCGTCAGAGCCAATAACGGTGCCGCTGTGAATAAGACAACTGCTGCCGACGCTGACGCCGTGATAAATCACCACATTAGGGTGAATCAAGGTGTTGTCACCAATGCTGGCGCGATCACCAACAGAAACGCCAGAATAAATTTTTGCGCCACTGCCAATATGAGCATCCTCACCGATAACACAATTAGCTCCAATAGCTGCATCAGGATGAACCTGAGCACTAGTGGCGATGACCGCACTGGGGTGGATGCCAGTGGGAAGTGTTGATAGCGATTCAAATAGAGCAGATACCCTGGCGTAGGCCTGATAGGCATTATCTACAATCAGCTTATTACCGGTAAATTTGTCGGCAAACTCTCTGTTCAAAATAACTACACCAGATTTTGATTCGGCAAGATGGGGCAGGTAGGACTCTTGATAAATGAAAGATAAGTCAGAAGCACCAGCCAGCTGCAAATCAGCAATGCCGGTAATGATACGAGTAGAATCACCGACTAATTCAGCATCGAGATAGCTCGCAAGCTCGGATAAGCTTCTTTCAGTTTTACTCATTGAGTTTTCTCCATCTATACAAAATTAGGCTGAATTTAATTTGGCCGGGATAGGTTTTATCCATCAATGACTGGATGTTGAGAGTTCGTCCAAGCAGATAACAGGTTTCTACACTGTGGCGCCCAGTGACTATTGTACCCATCGCAGTGTTTTTGAACTAAGTTATTTTGGTGAAAAATTGGATGAGGAAATAGGGTGAAGTTTATTCGAGGATGAAATTCTGTTCGCTTAAAGCTCACCAAACATCAGTTTTTGACGTCACATAATTAACATAAAACCAAAATAATATTTTATTGTGGTCCTAATGTGTCGCTAAGCTTCCCCATAACGCTGGCCAGATCGCATCACCAGACAGAAAATAGACGGCATCATCGTCGATCACTGAACGGTTTTGAGCTGGATACCAACTGTCATTGGGGGCCGGGTTGGCGAGAATGGTGCCTATTAAATTAATGCTGGCCCTAGAGGGAATGGCCTTAGCGTTAATTTCCAACAGGTAAAGCCGGTTTTCGCTGCTGTAAGTATTGTCCGGGGTTTGCTAGCTCGATTGCACCGGCACTGCAAGGCGGTCGGGGGCGGGGTATCACTGGCTAAATAGGTAAATGACAGACAGTGAAAAGTCTATTTATCATGTCGCTTTACTCCTGATAGGCCAAAATCGTAATCCACTAGAAAAATTAGATATGAGTAATGCCGTCAATAGTAAGTGGCTTTTCTTCGCAGGCTTGCCTAGGGTAAGCTCTTTGTAAATGGGCACCTCTAATGATTGCAACTGACGGTTGAACTCTATGTATTACCACCGGCTAGAAAAGCTGATTAATCTTTACGATGGTTATCGACAGGTTTTTAAAATAGATAGTCATCAATTTATGTTGCTGCAAATTGACGGTGAGCGCTTTCTGGTGGAAAGCAATTGCCCCCATCGCGAATATCCCCTTAACAGCTCGGATGTCGATGGTATGGATTTGGTTTGTCCGCAGCATGGCTATCGGTTTGATATTCGTAGCGGAGAATTGCGGCATTACAGCGAGGAGTTCTGCCGTAATTTGCGTTGCTATGAATTGGTCGAGCGGGATAGTGAGGTTGGAGTGATGCTAGAGCATTAAGCGACTTTTAAAAGGACGAAAAATAGGCATAAAAAAAGCCCTAGCAGTTTGCACTGCTAGGGCTTTTTACGCTTAAGCCAATTACTTAGCGGCTGCTGCTTTCTTTTCTTTCTCTTTGGCAATAACAGTTTCAGCTACGTTGGCTGGGCAAGCCGCGTAGTGAGAGAATTCCATTGAGAACTGACCGCGACCAGAAGTCATAGTGCGCAGCGTACTGATGTAACCAAACATTTCTGAAAGAGGTACATCAGATTTAATGCGCACGCCAGTGACGTTGGCTTCTTGACCAGAAATCATACCGCGGCGACGGTTAAGGTCACCGATAACATCACCTACGTGATCTTCTGGGCTATACACGTCTACCTTCATGATTGGCTCAAGCATCTGTGGACCAGCTTTAGGCATAGATTGACGGAAAGCGCCTTTAGCCGCGATTTCAAAGGCAATTGCCGATGAGTCAACCGCGTGGAAACCACCGTCTACCAAGGTGACTTCAACGTCCAATACGGGGAAGCCCGCCAAAGGACCCACACCCATCATTGAGCGGAAACCTTTCTCGATGGCTGGGAAGAATTCCTTAGGAACGTTACCACCAACCACTTTAGAGGTGAAGGTGAAGCCAGTGTTGGCTTCGCCTGGCTTGATAACGTAGTCGATCTTACCGAACTGACCTGAACCACCAGACTGCTTCTTGTGAGTGTAGCTGTCTTCCATTTCTAAGGTGATAGTTTCACGATAGGCAACCTGTGGCTGACCAACCAGCAAATCAACACCGTAGGTACGCCTAAGGATGTCGACTTTAATGTCAAGGTGTAATTCACCCATACCTCTGAGGATGGTTTCACCTGAATCGATATCGGTTTCAACGCGGAAAGTAGGATCTTCTGCAACCATTTTACCAATCGCAATACCCATTTTCTCGGTTGAGCCTTTGTCTTTTGGCGTAACAGAGATAGAGATAACAGGCTCTGGAAACACCATGGCTTCAAGCGTACAGGGGTGCTTTGGATCACATAGAGTATGACCAGTTTGCACGTTTTTCATGCCCACTATAGCGATAATATCACCCGCCTGCGCGCTACTTAGCTCGTTGCGCTCATCGGCTTGCATCTCAACCATACGGCCAACACGCTCAGATTTTCCGGTAAAAGAGTTGAGGATGGTGTCACCCTTGTTCAACTTACCTGAGTAAATGCGAATAAAGGTCAGGGCGCCGAAACGGTCATCCATGATCTTAAACGCAAGTGCGCGGAAGGGCTCGTCGGCAGAAACAATGGCGTACTTACCGTTTGCATTACCTTCTTCGTCAGTTAATGGCTGTGGATTAACCTCAGTTGGGGCTGGCAGATATTCAATAACTGCATCAAGTAACAGCTGCATACCTTTGTTTTTAAAGGCAGAACCACAGTAAGTTGGGAAAAACACTAAGTCGAGTGTACCCTTGCGGATGCAACGCTTAACGTCTTCGTCAGAAGGCATGTCGCCTTCCATGTATGCCATCAGCAGGTCGTCATCTACTTCACAAGCAGTTTCAACCAGCTGCTCGCGATACATCTCAACATCATCAACCATATCGGCTGGCACATCAGTGATGGTGTAATTTTCTGGCTGGCCAGTTTCATCCCATATGAAAGCTTTACGGCTAAGTAGGTCGACAACACCAACAAACTCATCTTCACGACCAATAGGCAGGGTCATGATTAGTGGGTTAGCGCCCAGTACTTTTTTAACTTGATCGGTTACGCGAATGAAGTCAGCGCCGATACGGTCGAGTTTATTAACGAATATCAACCGCGATACTTTAGAATCGTTGGCATAGCGCCAGTTGGTTTCAGACTGGGGCTCTACACCGCCAGAACCACAGAACACACCAACACCACCATCGAGAACTTTCAGCGAACGGTAAACTTCTACGGTGAAGTCAACGTGGCCAGGTGTGTCGATAACGTTAAAGCGGTGGCCTTTCCAAAAACAGCTCACAGCGGCTGACTGAATGGTTATACCGCGCTCAGCTTCCTGTTCCATAAAGTCAGTAGTGGACTCACCTTCGTGAACCTCACCAATTTTATGAATTTTACCGGTCAGCTTAAGGATACGCTCGGTAGTGGTAGTTTTACCGGCATCGACGTGGGCGAAAATACCAATATTTCTGTAAAGGGATAAATCAGTCATGGCGCTCTCTATAAGCTGGGTTAAAAATAGGTCGCTAATGTACAGGAAATTAGCTAAATTTGCTCGCAGAAAAACAAAGAACAAGCCCTAAAGCGGGTCTTTTTTTCGTGTAAATGCACAGTGGCTTTCAAAATGACCCTATTTTGGGTGAATTCGAACTGAACGGCTCACCCACAAGGCCAATATCTAGGGCATTTAGCTTTCTAAGAATCTCAACATAATCAGGCATTCGGCAGGACCGGTGCAAGTGTCATGCGCATGGTTTGGTGAGAAATACCCGCGTCGATAAAGCGATCGCCAACTGGCTCAAAGCCCTGGCGCTGATAGAAGCCAATAGCATGGACTTGGGCGCCCAATTGCAGAGTATCGAAGTGGCGAGATTTGGCTTCTTTAATGCAACTCTGCAATAAGGCTTTACCAATACCTCGGTGACGATAGGGTGCCAGTACCGCCATGCGTCCGATTTTGCCATCATTAAGCATTCGCACGGTGGCGACAGCTTGATCCCCAA
>JBLHPB010000023.1:0-27952 GCA_047624025.1 Zhongshania sp. | reverse complement strand
GGAATGTAGACAATATCCTGACAAAAATCAGTGATCGCTTTTTTCAGAGTTCCATCTTCCGGACCAAAGATGTAGAAGGCCCGGGCTGGATGCTTATAAGTGGTCAATGGCCTAGCGCCTTCGATTAGCTCAACGGCCACTGGCACGCATCCCAAGGGGATAGTGTCTTTTAATTCTTTGACGCAGATGAGTGGTAGTGACTCATACATTTTTTGAGTGTCGGTATAGAAAGGCTTGGCGTGGTCGTAACGCGTGCCAGTATAGAACACTGAATTGACGCCATAGCAGCCTGCGGCGCGCATGACTGAACCAACATTCTCAGGAGATTTAGGGTTAAACAAGCCAATGCAGGCATAGCTGTTCTTCATAGGAATTACACACTGATACAAATTAATTTATTCTTGATGGATTAAGACTAGAAAGCAAGGATTAGACCTTAACTTTAATGACTAAGCTCATAGGCGCTGAAGGCCTAAAACTTTTTGTGGCGGCAAACATCAGTGGCAATGATTTGTTAGCTTTTAGACACCCGGGCAGCGGCTGCGGATGCCAAGTTACACTTGGGTATGGCGCCAAGCTGAAAAGCGTCTTTTAATTCACTCTTCAGTACTTTACCCATGTTATTGCGTGGGAAATCATCGCTGTAAACGACCACTTCAAACAACCGCTGGAACTTCGCCAATCTGTCATTCGCCCAGTTTTTGATATCCTCTGAGGAAAGTGAACTGCCATCAACCAGCAATACTGCGGCCACAGGCGTTTCTCCCCATTTTTGATGTTCGGCACCAAACACCGAAACATCAATAATATCGTCGTGCTGCAATAATACTTTTTCGATATCAACGGGGAATACGTTCAAGCCACCAGACGAAATCATATCCTTCTTACGTCCCCGCAAAGTCAGATAGCCATCTTCATCCAATTCGCCAATATCACCGGTACGTAAATACAGTCGATGGAACTCGTCGTACCAGGCAATTTCCCGATTGGCCTCGTCGCGATTGAGGTAGCCGCACATGGTACTTGTGGTGCGACCGACAATTTCGCCCTGACCACGACCAGTTATATCGCCGTCATTATCATCAATTATCCGCAACTCCGATCCCGTCCATGATCGACCCACTGACTCTGGTCGCTGACGCATTTCTTCCGGCGCGATGATTGTGCCGACGCTTTCAGAGAATCCCCACAATTCATATAATTTCTCGCCGATTAAGTCGCGCATGGCGTCTTTTAATACCAAGGGCATTGGTGCACCGGCCGTGATAACACATTCCAAACTACTGAAATTTGCGTCTTTACTACTCGCGTTATCGACGATAGCGCGGGCCTGAGTCGGAACGATAAACATATGGCTAACGCTATGGCGTGCGATTTGATCCAGCATATCCGCAACATCAAAAAGCCCCATCGTAATAACAGTTCCACCCAGCCAAATGGCAGGGAAGATAAATGCCCAGGTTGCGTTACTATTAGGGGAGGTGCTCACCAGCACGCGGGACTGGTTGCTGTAGCGGCAACCGTGGCCAATTTGGTGACTAAAACCAACGCGGGCACCATGACTGTGGACGATACCTTTTGGGGTTCCCGTGGTGCCTGAGGAATAAATGATGTTGGCGGGGTCAGACGCACTGAGCGGCAGATAAAAGGGCCTACTGACCGCACTGCCAATAAACTCTGCGAAGCTCCTTGTTGCAGTGACTTTTTCACCGGCGTAAATCAATTCAAGGCCTTTAGTTAACGCACGTACTTGCTGCGCTAAGTCGAGATAGCCCGCATCTACAAACAGCAATTTAGCGCCGCAATCATCAACTAATGTCAGCAGCATTGTGGGTGTCAGCAGCGTCGACATCGGACATATCACGCCGCCCGCGCGCATCGTTGCAAAGCCCGTCAAATAAGACCAAAAACTATTGCCACCCAGTAGCGCAACCGACTCCCCTTGCTGAAGACCATTATCTTTCAGTGCGTGGGCAAACTGATCAATTTGGCGATTCAACTCTCGCCAGTTAATTTCCATCTCGCCTTCGACCCAGGCTATGTCACGAGGACAATGACTGGCGTTGACCGCAATCATATCTACTATTGAAAAAAATGTGGGTTCAAAATTTTCCCTTGCCAGCGCCTTACTGGGTATAACATCAGGTGAGCTCATTACACTAGAAATCCCAGTTGAATTGCCCGTAGATCAAACGCGGCTGCTCGGTGATTTCCACAAATACACCCGCGAAAAGATCTCCCTGACGAATAGCAGTTTGCTTGTTACTGAGATTTTCGCCAATGACCTTGAAGCTCCAACCCTGAGTGGGATTACTCATGCCTATACTCGCTTTGTATCGCTCGAAACCTGCCTGCTGTTTTCGCTCGTCCAAGTCCAGATCAAGGAACTGCTCACTGATTTGCTCGATGGTGGCACTGGCGGTAAACATATAAGCGCTGCCGAAGATGGGCAGCTCGACCATGCCCGTGAGTGTATTGTTAAATTCAGGTGCGAACGGAAAGGGCTTGCCCGAAGCATCGCCACAATTAGGCTCATTATTGCGGTCTGGTGGGCACTCATTATCAGTAAATTCTAAATACTCGGTATCGTTGTAACCCAGCGTGCCAATCAGCGTTAGCCAGTCATTAGCAAGCCACATAAAATCGCCTTCCACCCCCTGCGAACGCGCGCCATCGGCATTCTTCACTAAAGTAACACCCAAACCAATTGCGGTGCGCTCAGGTGCACGGCTCAAAACCTGGAAATCTGCTACGTCCATTCTGAACAGTGAGAGATTGGCTCTCAGACTATTGTCTAACCAACTGGTTTTGGCATTTAAGCTCCACTCGGTGGTGAACTCGGGCTTAAAGGTCAACTCATCTTCGACATCACGGAATGCAAATGCATTGTAGCCGCCACCCTTAACGCCTTCAGCGCGGTGAATGAAGAAACTGAGATTGTCGGTAGGCTGCCAGTTAAGAGATACCTTGTGCTGGAACTGTTTGTCCTCCATATATCGCTCGGCTTCAAATTCATCGAGTCCGGCAGCAGGTAAAATTACCGCTGGCTGTGGTTGGTTATACACCTGTTTCCAATCGGCTTCTTTGGATTCCTCTCCCTGGCGCATACCCAATTGAAAGGTCCAATCTTGCGCAAAGTGCCATTTTAATTCAGCAAAAACCGCTATAGATTCCGCGCGCTGATTGAACTTTTGCGTCGAGTCTTCAACAAACTGGTCTTCACCCAATGAAGGCAATAACGCCAACAAGGCACCCGCTTCTGCCGAGTCACTGCCACCGGCCGCTGCGGTTAAACCGAGAAAGGCTGGCATATCAAAAATGAAGCGGAAGGTGCTGTCATTGATTTCGCGGTTCTGCCAAAACATACCAGCAACAAAATCTGTACTGCCAAGATCACGGCCAAACAATTCCTCAATACCAAAAAATCCGTCTAGATCAGGGGAAATGACTCGAAATTCTGCGGTGGTGGTGGGTGAGCTATCCCCGCCTAAACCAAGGATTGCCGGCGCGGGTGTAAAGTCAGTGTCCAGACTTAACACCTGCTCCAGAAGTGAGTGCCCGCCAACGAACACCCACCCCCACTTACCCACATCGCCGGATACTTCCATATTAAAGGTTTTGATATCGACTGAGCGACCATCTTGATCGTCGAGAGACGCTAGGTAGTTACCTTTTTCAAAATCGACATTGGGATCATAAGTACGCAGAAAGCCTTTCACGTCCTCATTTGCTTTGATGATTTCGAATCCAGTGCCAAAATCCGTCAGGCTGACATCCTCCCAACTGAGCTTAACTTTCACCCCAGCGATATCTGGGGCCACTATTTTTAATCGGTAACCGTGTCGGTCGTGTCCGCGAAAATCCTTCTGCGCCTTGCTATAAGTTTCATCGGCAGTATTGCCAACAAAGCCCTTTCGCTTGTCGTCGAAACCTGCCAGGCGTACGCGTAACTTATCGTTGAGAAGTGGGCCACCGGCTGATACTTCGTACCGCTCACGCTCAAACTCCCCGCCCTGGACGGATAAATTAGCATCCCACACTTCACCCGGATCCTGAGTCATAATGTGGATCAGTCCAGCTGTGGTGTTTTTACCAAAGGTGGTGCCCTGCGGGCCACGCAATACCTCAATGCGCTTTAAATCAAATGTCGCCGCGAGAAAATACGGTATACGTGTATACGGCACGCCATCGATTGCCAGCCCCAAAGGTGGTTCAAATGCTTTGTTGTTGTTATTAAAGGTAAAGCCTCGGGCACGAGGTGCAGCAAAAAAACCGGCTTGCTCAACCTGAACATTGGGCACGTACAGCAATGCTTCACGCAAGTCGGTAATACCTTGCTCAGCAATGAACTTGGCGTCCATCACCGACATAGAAATAGGTACATCTTGGATGGCTTCGTCACGCTTTTGGGCCGATACGATGACCTCCTCAATAACACGTTGATTTTTTTCCGCAGCGGCCTCAGGCGTGGTGGTCAACAGACTGAACAGTAGTAAGGAAGAAATAACTGCCGGATTTAGCACAGCGCTGCTTGCCCTGCCTTGAGTGGCTGAGTTGTCCATCTGAATCTCCGAGGTCCGCCGCTAGCAAGGTGTTAGCCATGCAAGCTAATGTATTATTATTAAGTTTATTTGCCGGATATTACTGACTTTTAAATATTCATTCATCGGTGAATAAAGACAAATATTATACTCCTGAGCCTGAAAGTCAAGGCTGGGATAAATCTCGACCCCGCGCCTTGCCAGAGATTAATATGGGGTAAGATAAACGCTGGCCAACCATACGGAAGAGAGCACAATATTGAAGAACCCTACAAGCAAAGGGCCTGGACGCCCTCGCGGGCAACAATCTGAAGACAAGCAAAAGCTGATTCTTGATGAAGCCGAAAAACTATTTGCAGGCAGTGGCTTTCACGCGTTAACACTGCGACAGGTCGCCAGTGCCGCCGGTGTCGACACCGCATTACTACACTATTACTTCAAGCATAAGCGGGGTCTTTTTGACCAAGTTTTCCAGCGCCGCGCCGACGTTTTAAACGCCGCACGCCTTGAGGAGCTGAATCGCTACGAGTCGAGCCTTGGCGGCGAAAAACCTTCTATCCATGGCGCGATCAATGCTTTTATCACCCCCTTGATAGAGAAATCTCTCTCTCAAGATCCCGGCTGGAGATCATTCTTCGGCATTGTCGCCATGATTAACAACACCCCAGAAATCGGCGGCGAAATTATGTCCAGTAACTTCGACCCCGTGGTGCTGCGTTTATTGACCTTGATCGAGAAAGCACAGCCCGATGTTCCTCGTGACCAGCTGTTCTGGGCCTATCACTGCCTCTCGGGCGGTATAACTCTCACCATGTCGCAAAGCGGACGCCTAAGCCGTTTGTCCGGTAATCTTTGCGATTCTAATGACATGAAAAAAGCCTTTGAGCACCTCATCGACTTTGCTACGGCAGGGTTTATGGCGCTACCTAGCACACACAAAACCTAAAGGCAGTGCCACCAGCTCACGATTGACAGCCCTGTCAATTCGGCCTATCGTATTTATTCATTCATCAATGAATAAAAATAATATTTGAGGCCCAGATGAGCTATCGAACACACGACATTCCCGTCATAGGCGGCAATTTGCACGTCGGTATATGGGGCGACGGCGGCCCAGTACTAATATGCGCCCACGGCTTAAGCGCTAACCATATGTCCTATCAGGCATTAGCAAATGAACTGAGTGATGATTTCATCTTAGTCGCACTAGATCATCGAGGACGCGGCCATAGTAGCAATATCACCGGCCCCTGGGGCATGAAGGCACACGCCGATGATATTGCAGCTGTCATGAGGTATTTAGACCTTAAAACCGTCCCGCTAATGCTCGGCCATTCAATGGGCGCATTCATCTCCGCAGTCACCCATCACCGCTATGGCGACCGCATCGACCAACTCCTCTTCATTGATGGCGGCTTGCCGCTATTTGACCGTATTCCTGAAGGAGCCTCGCCAGAAGATTTAGTCACCAGTATCGTAGGCCCTGCGATGACTAGGCTCAATAAAGAATTCTCCTCGGTACAAGAATATCTGGAATTTTGGCGAAAACACCCCGCCCTGCAAGAATTCTGGGATGCAGATTTAGAAAACTATTTCCGCTATGAGCTAGCTGGAGACATTCCGCATCTTAAATGCTCGGTCAACAAGGTAGCCATTCTCGGCGATACCGAGAGCCAATTGATGAGTCACGATGTAGCCGATGCATTGGCGGCGCTGCGCGTACCGGTAACGTTTCTACAGGCACCAAGGGGCATTATGAACGACAGGCCAATTTATCCGCTAGATCGCCTAGCCATAATGCAACAGCGCATTCCGCAGCTCGAGGTAAAAGTAATCGACGACGTTAATCACTATTCCATTCTTATGGCGCAAAGCGGCGCACGACAAATTGCCGGTATTGTTCGTCAATTATTGCCCTAGCATGCGCCCCCGGAGAATGACGATGAAACACCTTTCACCAATCTTGAGCTTATGCTTTGTGGCACTGGTGGCCTGCAAGGGCAACAACCCCTCCGCCACTGCCAGCTCGAACAATACAAACGAACTTGAAGGCCGACCTCGTATTGAGCAACCTATCAGAAGCGGAGCCAATGCTTTACACCTTGAGCCTCAAGGCCCCGCCAAACGTAATTTCGCTGAGGACTTTCCGCAGCTGTTTGACTGGGAATGGGGTTTTGAAATCGGCGGCTTCGGCGGTAAGCAAAGTAATCTCAGCCCAGATCATATCCCAGTTATTTTTGTCCATGGCAATACCACCGATCACGCTGACTGGTATGTGGTAAGAGACGACTTTCGTAATGCCGGTTGGAGCGATCAATCGCTGTATGGCCTGTCATACAATGGCCTTGGCACAAACACCGGGAATAGCAGCACCCGCGCGCAGACTGAACGCGAAACAGAGCATGCCGAAATGGGATGGGATAATCGTTCTCGCTCCACCAATAACGATCTTAACGTGGAAGATTTACTCGACTTTATTCTTGCCGTTCAGCAATACACCGGTCAAAAATGCTTCTCCCTGGTTGGCCACTCACTCGGGGTCACTGTTGCCAGAAAAACACTGGCAAGCTACCCCGAACTACGACCCTATCTTACCGCATTTGTCAGTATTGCTGGCGCGAATCACGGCACCAGTCTCTGCCCACCAGGCTCAAATGACGCCGTTGTTAGCTGCGATGAAATCGCCAAAAGCACGCCCTGGCTAGCCGAACTCAATGGCGAAAATGGCACGAATGAAACCTACCCTCCTGCGAAATGGCTGGCAGTCTACGATGGTAGTGGCGTAGGAGACGCCGCTTTTTATGGCCCCGACTACGCCCAGTCACCGCGTTTAGAGGGAGCGGAAAATGTAGCATTCGCAAGGACCGACCACAACGGCCTGCGTGTTCGCGAAGACATTGTCGACCACTACTTGAGCTTTATTGAATCAGCAGAACAACAGCTCGGCGGCATCGCCAATGACCGCTGTGCGGAAATTTAATTAGATTTATGATGACTTTACAAAGCACGCCAACCCTTTTCACCGACGGCGTATAAGGACTAGCTTTGAAAAAGATCTATGACAAAGGCTTAAGAGAGTTCTTTCAATAAACTCAAATCGACCTGTTTATCAGCGTGGTAGGACGATCGCACCAGCGGCCCGCTGGCCACGCTTTTAAAACCTAGCTCTTTGGCAATGCGGCCAAACTCGTCAAACTCCTCAGGTGTCACAAACCGCTCCACCGCGAGATGGTCTTTACTGGGCTGAAGATATTGGCCCATGGTGATCATATCGATGTCGTGGGCACGCATGTCTTTCATGACTTGAATTAATTCTTCGGCAGTTTCACCCAGACCGAGCATCAAGCCAGATTTTGTAAGCACGTCGGGGCGGCGCTGTTTGTATTTTTTCAACAGATCCAATGACCATTGGTAATCGGAACCGGGACGAATTTTTTTGTACAGACTCGGTACTGATTCTAGATTGTGATTAAACACATCTGGCGCTTCTTTTTCGAGAATATCTAAAGCGACATCCATACGGCCACGGAAATCAGGCACCAGTACTTCAATACGAATTTCTGGGCTGCGCTCGCGGGTTTCGCGAATACAGTCGGAAAAGTGCTGGGCACCACCGTCGCGCAGGTCATCGCGATCCACCGAGGTGACCACTACATACTTTAATTTCATCTCGGCGATGGCTGCAGCCAGCTCGCGAGGCTCGTTTTCATCCAAGGCATTGGGGCGACCGTGGGCAACGTCACAGAAGGGGCAGCGGCGGGTGCAAATCTCGCCCATGATCATGAATGTCGCGGTGCCAGCGCTAAAACATTCGCCCAAGTTTGGGCAAGCAGCTTCTTCACATACCGAGGCCAGCTTGTGCTTGCGCAAAATACTTTTGATCCGGCCGACTTCCGGGCCGGTCGACATTCTGACCCGAATCCATTTCGGCTTGGCAGGTAACTCAATCGTGGGAATGACTTTGATCGGGATGCGTGCCACTTTTTCGGCGCCGCGTAACTTCTCGCCTTGCACCACTTTTTTGTTGGCGGCCTTGGCCACAATGCCAACGCTGCTATCAGTATCTGTATTCATAAAAACTCCTCTGTACCGGGCAAGCCATGCTCACTTACATCTTGGCACTTTGTGTAACTTAATAAGCCCGCCAACTCTTTGCTGAGCGCGCTGACGATATCTGACTGAGCAGGTGCATCACCGCGCTGATGGCAGATATCAGTAACTTCCATACCTTGATGCCCGCAGGGATTAATGCGAGAAAACACGCTTAAGTCCATATCAATATTTAAACTCAAGCCATGAAACGTGCTGCCACGCCGAACCCGCAAACCCAGCTGCGCTATTTTAGCGCCGCCCTGAACATAGACACCGGGCGCGTCGGCACGGGGATGGGCAGCAATCCCTAAGCCCTCAAGTACTTTGACGATACTACTCTCAATTGCAGTGACCAGATCACGAATACCCATACCCAAGCGGCGCAGATCAATCAGCACATAGCCCACCAGCTGACCCGGGCCGTGATAGGTCACCTGGCCGCCGCGATCGACCTGGATCACGGGGATATCGCCAGGCATCAAGATATGCTCAGCCTTACCTGCCTGGCCTTGGGTAAATACTGCCTCGTGCTCTAAAAACCACAGTTCATCGGGACTGTCAGCATCACGCACATCGGTGTATTGCTGCATAGCTCGCCAAACCGGCTGGTATTCCTGACGACCCAGTTTACGTATCCACAGGGTATCTGGACGACTCATCACAACACCATTTTGACGATGCCGGTAGCTTTAAGATCGGCGAAAATATCTTTTAACTGGGGCTCGCCGGTGGCAATAATAGTCACAGTCAAAGACTGAAAACGACCCTCACTACTGACCCGTTCGGTGATAATGGTTTCATCAATATCACCGGCGTGAATCCGCATAATCTCCACTACTCGCTCTCGTAAGCCAACGCCGGCAGTGCCGATCACTTTAATCGGGTAGTCACAGGGAAATTCAATTTTTGGTGCGTCTTGATCAGTCATATTTTTTTGCGCAGCAGTTCAATACCGCGCCATCTCACTAAGAAATCAGGTTTAAAAAGAACAGTACGATACTGTCCCAAAGCCGCTTGAAAATGCCACCTTCTTCCACGGCTTCAAGAGCAATCAAGGGCACCCGAACTTTTTCAACACCCTCCAAACTAACGACTAATTCACCGTACTCTTCATCGGCAGCAATCGGCGCAGTTAACGCCTCATCAACTATCAGCTCTGCGTTGAGGACATCACTCTTACCGCGAGGAATGGTCATATATACATCGTTGCGCACACCCAAAATGACATTGTCATTATCACCCTTCCAGACTTTACTGCGGCTTAGCTCACTGCCTGCGGCGTAGAGCTGGTGGGTTTCAAAATAACGAAAACCATACGCTAATAGTTTTTGGGTTTCGCGTTCTCGAGCCTTCTCGCCACTCGCGCCCATTACCACCGAAATCAGTCGCATGCCGTCGCGTTTGGCCGAGGTTACCAAGCAGTAGCCCGCCTCAGCGGTATGTCCGGTTTTTAGACCGTCTACACTGGGATCGCTCCACAACAAACCATTGCGATTGCTCTGACGAATATTATTAAAAATGAACTCATGTTCGCTATACAGCGCATATTCATTGGGAAAACTGATAATTGCCTTTGCTAAAATCGCCAGATCCCGCGCCGAGGTGTAGTGCTCAGGGTCTGGTAGGCCGTGTGAATTCATAAAGTGGCTGTTATTCATACCCAGCATACGTGCGTGATGATTCATGACACCGGCGAAAGCATCTTCACTGCCAGCAATATGCTCAGCCACCGCCACACTGGCGTCATTACCTGAGGAAATGACCACCCCTTTGTGTAATTCGCCAAGCGATACCTGCTTGCCAACCTCAATCCACATCAGTGAAGAGCCATTGAAAATGGGGTTCTGCGCCCAGGCATTTTTACTAATAGTGACCATATCAGCGTTACTGATTTGGCCGCGCTCCAACTCGTATGACACCACATAGCTGGTCATCAACTTGGTCAAACTGGCAGGCGGCAGGCGTTGATCGGCATTTTGCTCAATCAGAATTTCGCCGCTATTGGCATCCATTAGTAAATAGGCAGTTGCCGCCACACTAGGCGGGGCCGGAATTAGACTGGGCTGAGACCAGGCTATAGAAGTCATTACAAGGGCCGTTGTAATGGCCACAAACGCTTGTTTGAACATAATATCCTTTCTGTTTAGGCTATTTTCAGAACTCGTCAGATTCTACGACCAATTGCGGTTCGCCGGACCAACGCTGCTTTAAAATCTTTTTGGCCGCCTGTGCCGAGCTAAAGTCGACAAAAGGCCCCACTCTTACACGATGCAAAGTTGATTGGCCGGTAGTGGCAACCATCACGGGATAACCCAGACCAGAACTTAAACTCTGCTGCAATTTATTGGCCGAAT
Organism: Zhongshania sp.; assembly: GCA_047624025.1. Taxonomy (GTDB): domain Bacteria; phylum Pseudomonadota; class Gammaproteobacteria; order Pseudomonadales; family Spongiibacteraceae; genus Spongiibacter. The sequence continues at coordinate 16,965 of JBLHPB010000023.1, read as the reverse complement.
CCAACTGTTTGAAAGCCCCAACCTGTAAATAATATCTGGCAGCCTCAGATTTGGCCATTGCACTATTATCCGTGTCAATGACTTCAATTTCCACCGATGCCGTGCCTTGATCAGAAAACCCCAACTTGACCGCTGCAGCATAGGACAAATCAATAATACGCTCGGAATGGAAGGGCCCGCGATCATTAACCCGCACAATCGCCGTGCGACCATTGCGCAAATTGGTGACTTTGACATAACACGGTATTGGCAAGGTTTTATGGGCGGCCGTCATATCATACAGACTGTAGGTTTCGCCATTGGAGGTGGCATGGCCATCAAACTTAGTACCATACCAAGAGGCCGTACCACGCGCTTTGTATTTACGGTGATTTTCAACCAGGCGGTATTCCTGACCTCTAACAATATAAGGACTTATATTGCCAGCCACTTTCAGGGGCTCGTAGCGCGGTACCGCATCAACAATGGTGTCAGCATCCAATTTCCTCAGTGGCGCGCCATCTTGGGCCTGCTGGTAACGTGAGTTACCCTGTGGCTGCCCCTGAGGTTCAGCCGGAGTAATGACGGATCCCTGCTGAGGCGCCAGCGGCGCACAGGCGGCCAGAATGATGGCAGCCGACGCGATGGCCAGCTTACCAAGTACTGTTAGTCCGGCCCTTAAACCCTGCCAAAAAATCAAGATCCACTTACCTTGGGCATCTGCGCGGCGATCAACTCACTGAGTTGATAAGCCGCCATGGCGTACATCGCACTGTGGTTATAGCGAGTAATCACGTAAAAATTTTTCAAACCTATCCAGTATTCATCGCCATCGTCACCATCCAAACGCATAGCAGTGGCTTTTAATTCCGGCGCCAAGGCGCTATCACTGCCAATACCGGCTTTACTAAGCTCTAAAATGGTTTTTTCTGGTTTTAATCCGGTGTTAAACAGGGCCTGGTCAACTGACTTTTCCAATACCGCACCACTGACTACAGACTGACCTTTACGCCAACCGTGGCTCTTAAAGTAATTGGCTACACTGCCAATGGCATCCACCGGGTTATTAACAATATCAATCTGGCCGTCACCGTCGAAATCCACCGCATAAGCACGATAGCTGCTGGGAATGAACTGGCCAAAGCCCATGGCACCGGCATACGAACCTTTTAAATCAAACGGTTGCAATTTCTGTTCACGGACCATGAGCATATATTCCTCCAGCTGACCGAGGAAAAAAGTGCTGCGGCGGGGAAAATCAAAACCTAGGGTGGCCAGTGCATCGACCACTCGATAGCTGCCTTTATTGCGCCCAAAACGGGTTTCTACGCCAATAATGCCGACGATCATAGATGCCGGCACACCGTATTCACGCTCTGCCCGCGCCAAGGTCTCGCGATGCTCCTTCCAGAATTCTACGCCCTGATCAATCCGTGAATCTTGAATAAATATTTTACGGTAGCGCCCCCAGGTCATCACTGATTCCGCCGGACGTGACATTGCATCAAGAATGGACTGCTTAGGTTCAGCTTGCTGCAAAATATGCACAACCCATTCGCGGTCGAATTGATGCTCCTCAACCATCGTTTTAATAAACGATTCTGAGCCAGGGTGCATGCTGTAATCCGCATATACCGCAGGTAACAGCATCATGTTGGCCATTGTGACGCCCAGTAACTGCTTAATCATGGCTTTAAACTTACTGTGTGTTTTCACATTGAATCCTGTTGTTACTGATGCACTAAACGCTCGTCGGCGCTGATAGCCATCAAAATACCAAACCCCACAAGTAGGGTAACCAGTGAAGTACCGCCCTGACTAACCAGTGGTAGTGGAACCCCCACCACTGGCAGCAAACCCGAAACCATGCCCATGTTCACAAAGACATAGACAAAGAAAGTCAAGATAATACTCCCGCCCAATAGCCGACCAAAGCATTGTTTTGCCTGACTGGCTATCCATAAGCCTCTACTGATAATCAAGCCATAGAGTAACAGTAAAAGTAATACCCCGCGCAAACCGAACTCTTCGGCTAGCACCGCAATAATAAAATCGGTGTGGCTTTCAGGCAGAAAATTCAGATGCGATTGGGTTCCCAGCATCCAGCCCTTGCCCTCAAAACCACCGGAACCTATCGCCGTTTTAGACTGAATAATATTCCAGCCGGCACCCAGTTTGTCACTCTCTGGGTTCAACATCGTCAGAATACGCTGGCGCTGATAGTCGTGTAGCACATATTCCCACATGGGATAGGCCATGAGTGCCAACAAACCAAAACAGGAAAAAATAAAGCTCCAGCGGATACCGGCGAGAAATAATATAAATATTCCGGACGTAGCAATAAGAATAGAGGTGCCCAAATCTGGCTGAATCACAATAAGACCAGTGGGTAAAAATATTAACAGCAAACTCACCAAGGTATGGCGAAAACCCGGCGGCAGGGGGTGAGTAGACAAATACCAGGCCACCGCCATGGGCATAGCCAATTTGGCTATTTCAGAGGGCTGAAAGCGAAAACTGCCAATCTCCAACCAGCGTTGTGCACCCTTGGCACCCACGCCCACAAAATCCACCGCTAATAACAAGACAATACAGCCAATATAGGCAAACGGTGCCCAGCGTTGCAATTGCTCTGGATGCAGTTGGGCAACTAGAACCATTATCACGAATGCCAAAGACAAGTAACGCCCCTGACGTAAGACAGCGTCCATACTACTGTCACTAGCGCTATACAGTACCGCCAAACCCACCCCGCTTAAAATTAGCAATAGCACTAATAGCGGAATGTCGATTCGCAAACGCTGGCTAATACCGCGCGGACTACTGATGCGATTATTACCTGGAAATTGCCGGACAAAATCAGAATTACTCATCCTTCCACTCCCCAGCAATCTCAAGTGTTACCGCCGGCTCAGGTTCCGGCTTACCTAGTAGATAGGCGTCCAACACCTTGCGAGCCACTGGGCCTGCCACACTGCCACCGTGTTCGCCATTTTCTATAATCACCGCCACCGCAATTTTCGGATCGTCTACCGGGGCAAAGGCAATAAACAAGGCATGATCACGGTTGCGCTGTGTTAAGGCACTGGAGTTGTATTTTTCACCTGCCGCTATCCCCACCACCTGCGCGGTACCGGTTTTTGCTGCCAAACGATATTCCAAGCCCACGTTCAAACCCCGCGCGGTACCGTGAGGACTAGCTACCACTTGCTCCATCGCGCGACTAACCGCATCCCATTGGGCAGCAGGAATATCATCCATCTCACTTAATATTGGCGATTCAACTGGCTCGCCATTCACCGACGCCAATAAGCGTGGGGCGCGCAACTCCCCCCGCGAGGCTAACACCGAGGTTGCCACGGCTAATTGCAGGGGCGTGGCCAGCATAAACCCCTGGCCAATACCCACATTGATGGTTTCACCGGGATACCAATGACTCTGTCGAGATTCCTCCTTCCAGGCTCGTGATGGCAGCAGGCCACTGCGCTCATTGGTATTGTCTATGCCGGTAACGGCACCCAAACCAAAGCGGGCACCAAATTCGTGCAGGCGATCAATACCCAACTTATACGCCAACTCGTAAAAATACACGTCACAGGATTCAACCACTGCCATTTCCAAATTCACCGAGCCACCGTGTCCACCCCGTTTCCAGTCTCGGTAACGGCGACTATCATTAGGTAAGCTGAACCAACCCGGGTCTGAAAACCGCGTAGTGGATGTCACCGAGCCATAGTGTAAGCCCGCTAAACCCCAAATAGGTTTTATGGTGGAGGCGGGCGGATACTGACCTTGCAATGCGCGGTTGAACAAGGGCAGATCTGCATCTGCCTGCAACGCGCTGTAATCAACACGACTGATACCATTGACGAACAAATTGGCGTCATAACCCGGTGCACTGACTAAGGCAATTACACCACCATCTCTAGTATCCATGGCCACAATAGCGCCGCGCTGCCCCTTTAATGACTCGTACGCCACCTGCTGAACATAGGCATCCACATGCAAGCGGATATCACCACCGGGTTGAGGGTCATGGCGCTCCAATACCCGTAAAATACGTCCGTGGGCATTGCTCTCTACGTTTTGATAACCCACTGTGCCATGCAGCAACTCTTCGTAATATTTTTCAAGTCCGATTTTACCTATATGGTGGGTGCCACTGTAATTAACCGGGTCAATCTCTTCAACTTCACGCTCACTAATACGGCCAACATAGCCCAACACATGAGAAAACAACTCACCGTGGGGGTAGTGCCTGACGAGTTGCGCGTCAATTTCAACGCCGGGAATGCGGTAGCGATTGACGGCAATTTTGGCAATCTCCTCATCACTAACACGAAATTTCAGCGGCACCGCTTCATAGGGCCGGCGCCGCCTCAGGCGTTTGCGAAATTGCTCAACGTCATCGTCATTGAGCGGAATGATTTCCTTGATAATGGCCAAGGTCCCATCTAGAGATTCTACCCGCTCGCGAACCACCGTCAGAGTGTAACTGGCTATATTCTCAGCAAGCAGAACCCCATTGCGATCAAAAATCAGGCCACGCTTGGGTGCAATAGGCAGTAATTGAATGCGGTTGCGATCTGACTGGGTTTTATAAATAGCGTAATCAGAAATTTGCAGCTGCGAATAACGGCCGATCAACACGGCAAGCATCGCAATGACAAAAAACACCGAAACAGTGACCCGGCGACGGTAAACACGTCGTTCGTAATGGGTGTTTTTCAGCTGTTGACGTCTCATCATTGCAGGCTATTCATCAACGATGGTAGGGGTGGTTGGTATTAATCGTCCACGCCCGATACAACTGCTCGGCAAAAATCACGCGCACTAGAGGGTGGGGTAAGGTCATCGCAGACAGCGACCATTTTTGCTTGGCCAAGGCCAAACAAGAGGGGCTTAAACCGTCGGGACCACCAACCAAAATACTGATGTTGTCTCCTTCCATTTGCCAGTTCGTCAGCGACTGAGCCAAACTCTCGGTACTCACCGCCTTGCCCAGTACATCCAAGGCAATCACTCGATCACCCGCGGAAATGGCAGCGGTCATGGCCTCGCCTTCTTGACTGATGGCGCGGCGAATATCGGTGTTTTTACCCCGTTTAGGCAATGGCAATTCTTTAATCTCAAGCTGAATTTCAGTCGGAAGCCGCTTGCGATATTCAGCAACCCCCTCCTCAACCCAGGCAGGCATTTTAGTGCCTATACAAATTAGACTAACTCGCATCGCTACCCGGCGCAGGTACCTGCCACAGGCGTTCCAAATCATAGAACAAACGCGCTTCTGGCAGCATCACATGCACCATTACATCGCCCAGATCGACCAACACCCAGTCGCCGGTATCCTGACCTTCCATACCCAGCGGAACTTCACCGCGTTTTTTCACTTCAACCCAGACATTGTCTGCTAGGGATTTGACGTGCCGATTAGAGGTGCCGCTGCACATCACCATATAGTCAGTGACGCTGCTCAGGCCGCGCACATCCAAGACAACGATGTCTCGACCTTTTACATCTTCGAGCGCATTAATCACGACTTTCTTAAGTTGTTCAACGTCCATCAAGCAGGTATTCCTATGTATGACACTTTGTGTATAAACCGTGTTCAGCGATATAGTCCGCGACAACGTCGGGAACAAGGTAACGAATTGACCTTCCAGAGGCCAGGCGCTGGCGGATATCGGTGGCCGAAATGGGCAACTGAATCAAACCTAATTCAAAAAAACCACCGGCAGCACGCCCCGCCAGGGTGGTGACATTATCAACTCGACGGTCAACAATAAAATCGGCCACCGCAGCATCCATAGCCAATGGATGCATGGCGCGGTGAAGCACCACGACATTTGCAAAGGTAAAGAGTGATTGCCAATCTCGCCAGCGATGCAGTTGATTAAAAGCATCGCTACCAACAATTACCGTTAGCGACACAGAGATACCCAGCTCACTGCGCAATTCACGCAGGGTATCCACCGTATAAGAGGTAGTCTGGCGCAATAATTCACGACCATCTGCCCGTAAGCCCGGCACATCGGCAACCGCCGCCGCCACCATTGCCAGTCGTTGATCGCTGTCCGCGCCCGGTTTACCCCGCAATGGCGGCTTATGACTGGGCACCAATAACAACTCATCGACAGCTAATACTTCTTTGAGTTCCAGCGCCGAGCGCAGATGGCCATTGTGCACCGGATCAAAGGTACCGCCAAATATTGCGATTGAAGCCGCCGCCTGCGCCGTCATTTAAGTGCGTATGTGCCCATCGCCAAGCACAATATACTTTTGCGAGGTTAGGCCGTCCAAACCCACCGGCCCACGAGCGTGTATTTTGTCAGTGGAAATACCAATTTCTGCGCCCAGACCGTATTCAAAGCCGTCGGCAAAGCGGGTAGAGGCATTAATCATCACCGAACTGGAATCCACTTCGCGTAAAAAACGCCGTCCTGTGGTGTAGTTTTCAGTAATAATCGCCTCGGTGTGACCCGAGCTGTACTGGGCAATATGATCCATCGCGGCATCCACCCCCGAGACCACCTTAATAGACAAAATCGGAGCTAAATACTCAGTTGCCCAATCTTCATCTACTGCTTCAGCTGTGCCCATCAAAATCTGCCGAGTGCGCGGACAGCCACGTAATTCTACACCCTTGGCCAATAACTGTTCGGCAATCGGCGGCAATAATTCTTCGGCGCGACTCTCAGCAATCAGCAGGGTTTCCATGGTATTGCAGGTACCGTAACGATGGGTTTTAGCATTGACCGCAATCGCCAGCGCTTTCTCGGCATCCGCTGCATCGTCAATATAAACATGGCAAATGCCATCAAGATGTTTAATCACCGTCACTGTCGCATCCCGGGCTATGCGCTCAATCAAACCCTTGCCGCCACGGGGCACAATCACATCCACATACTGAGGCATGGTAATTAATTCACCTACCGCAGCACGGTCGGTAGTGTCCAGCACCTGAACCGCCGTTTCTGGCAGGCCAGCTGCGATCAGACCTTGACGTATACACTGAGCCAGCGCCTGATTACTGTGGATAGCTTCGGAACCACCGCGCAAAATTGCGGCATTGCCAGACTTCAAACACAGACTGGCGGCCTCAACGGTCACATTGGGGCGCGACTCATAAATAATACCAATAACACCCAGCGGCACTCGCATTTTGCCAACCTGAATGCCACTTGGTCGATAATTCATGTCACTGATGGCGCCAACTGGGTCGGCCAGTGCCACCACTTGTTTAAGGCCTTCGACAATCCCGTCAATGCCCTTGTCATTCAGCGCCAGCCTATCCAGCAAGGCGGCATCGAGACCAGCGGCCTCGCCAGCAGCCAAATCTTTGCCATTGGCACTGATAATGTCAGCGCGACTCGACTCTACGGCTGCAGCAATCGCCAGCAAAGCTCGATTTTTTGTCCCGCTGTCGGCTGCCGCCACGGTGCGTGAAGCAATCCGCGCCTGACTGCCCAGCTGGTTCATGTACTGTTTAATGTCCATCGACTCAAAAATCCTCTCGCCACTGCCTCTGCGGCAATAGTCACCCCGCTAAATTACGGATTCATTGCCGCAATTCAGCCCGCGTCGTCTAGACCAACACACCGAAATTGACCACCAGTATAACGGATTAGAAAAGGACTCACTATCAGCAATATGCTCTGACTGACTGCTGGTTAGCTGGAGAAGCCATCGAGAATCTCATGCAGGGCATCCAAACGCGCCAAGGGCTCGTCGATGCAGAGGACTTTATAGCACTCAGCGGCAGGTAACGGCAGCAATTGCGCAAGGCGATTGGCCATAGCGCCCGCCTCGTCAACATCCAAAGACATCCCTAAACGCTGCACATGAGGATGCACACCCAGCTGACTTAACAGTTCCTGCAGATCTGTACTGCGCGCCGGCAGAGCCAGATCTTGCGGCTCATTCAGCCACTCAATATCAGCCATATACAAGCCACTTTCGGCCTGACGTGTAGAGTTCAAGCGGAAACGCCGCGCGCCCTCCACCACCACACCCAGCAAACCATCGGGAAGCTGATCCCAGTCGGCAACTCGCGCCTCTGTGCCAATCTTGGCCAGCGCGGCTTGGCGGAGGCCGGGCTTCAGTACCTCGGAATCGCCCTCGGCCAACCATACAATGCCGAAACTTTGCTCATTGCGCAGAGTGTCGCGAATCAAATCGAGGTAGCGGCGTTCAAAAATTCGTAAGCCCATGCGACCACCAGGAAATAACACCGTACTCAGTGGAAACAGGGGCAGCTCGGCATTTTCACTCGCCATTGATTTAAGCCTTTGCCTCGGGGCCCAGAGGTTTGACCACCATCATCATTTTTGGTAATAACAACAGGGCACCCAATAGTGCCGCCAACATTGCCAAGCCCGTCAGCAAACCAAAATAGATACTGGGTGTAAAATTGGACAGGGTCAAAATCGAGAAACCAAACACAATAATCGTCGAGGTGTAATACATAGCCTTGCCAATACTGGCGTGACAGCGGTACATCGTCGCCAGATAATTTTTATCGGTCGGAAATTCCTGCTTAAACCGATGCACATAATGAATCGTGTTATCCACGCCAATGCCAACCGTAATCGCGGCGATGGTGATAGTCATCATATCCAGCGGAATTCCCGCTAAGCCCATACCACCCAGCACCGCACCGGCAGCCAGCAGATTGGGCGCAAGCGCAATCAAGGCCAGGCTCATGGAACGGAACAGGAACAGGAACATGGCCAAAATGGCGACAAACACCGCGCTCAAAGTGAGTATCTGTGAGGTAAACAGGCTTTGCAGCATATTGTTATACAACACCAGCATGCCGGTTAAATGCACCTGCTCAGGTGCAAAGCCCAGCTCAGTCACAAGGTGATGGTGAATATCTTCAAGTAACTGATTACGGTGCAAGGTGCGACTGGTTTCTTTCACTCGCACACTAATTCGCACCTGATCAATTTCAGGCGACATATAGGGGTCGATCAAAATAGACGAAATCGATTCAGGCAGCGAACGCTGGGCCAGTGCCAATTGTAAATCGTCGACATTGCCCATGATGATCTGCATCAGATCGTAGAAGGTCGCCAATGACAAAACCTTACCAGTTTCCGGCAAGCCGTCGACATAATCGTGTACCGACTGAATACGCTGCAGACCCGCCACAGTAAACCACTCGCTTTGGCTCGACGCACTGGAGCCGCCAAAATCATCGGAGAAATCGTCGCCAAAGACGTCGCCAAAATCTTCAAACTCATCGCCACCGCTAGCGGCTGCAGGCTTGACTGGCGCCACAACATCGGCCTTCTTAGGTAAATCCAGAATAATATCCAGCGGGATAGTACCGCCTAATTCCGCGTCGATAGTTTCCATGCCCTGATAAATTTCAGTGCTCTCATGGAAGTAGTCAATAAAGCGGTTTTCAACCTTGAGCTGGGTAATACCCCAGATACTGATTGCCAGTAATGTCAGCGCAACCACAATAATAGTTTTGCCAAAATGCTCAGTGGCGCGCGCAAAATACAGAGTAAAGGCCGCCGAATCATCCTTAGCATCTTGTTCGACGCGGGGCTTAAGCAGCATCAATATGCAGGGCAATACCAAGAACGCAAATACCAGTGCCGAACTTACCCCAATAGTCATCATCCAGCCAAAATCAATCACTGGACGAATGCCGCTGACCACCAGCGAGGCAAATGCCACCAAGGTAGTCAAGGTCGTGAACAGGCAAGGCTTGGCCATGACCGCCACCATTTGCGACACCAAGCTGTACTGGTCTGCCTCAGGCTGAGCCGCGGCGTATTCGCGAAAACGCACCACCAAATGAATGGTTACCGACAGGGTAATAATTAACAGCAGAGCGACGAAATTAGCTGATATCACCGTGAGCCGCCAATCTAAAAAGCTCAACAGGCCAAGCATAAAGACAACATTAAACAAGCAGCTTGCTAGGGGAATAAACACCCAGCGCGGGCTGCGGAAAATCACCACCAGCAAGACCACAATAAAAATCAAAATTCCGCTGCCAAATACCCGTAAATCGCTTTGCACAAAGTCGATCATGTCGACCGCAATCATCGGCACGCCACCTAAAAATACGATGGCGTCGCCGCGATAATCTTTAACGATATCTCTAGCCTTGGCCACTAAATCAGCCTGGCGCTCATGGGCTTCGGAGGTGTAGTCAGAGAAAGTCGTTTCAACCGCGTCTAATTCGGCTGCCTCGGCGGCACTCAGCTCTCCGGCCACCGCTTTGGCGCGCAGATCATCGCGCTCATTCAGCAACTGGTAATAACGGGTATCGCGCTGAATATTCACTTGTATGGCGGTGGTAGAACCGTCAACGCTGGTGAGCAGCGATTTGTAAATTGGGCTGGTGGCAAACTCATTACGGACCAAGTCCATATCTATGCCAGGCGTTTGCAGGGTGGGAATATCCCCTGCAGTGACCTGATTCAACGAGACTCTTGGGCTCTCTAGTAAAGGCACATCCAAAATCGAGGTGACACTGGAGATATTGGGCAGCCCGGCCATGCGGTCGCGAATTTCTTTCACGGTCTGCAGTTGCTCAGGCGCAAACAAATCGCCCTTAGGCTGGTAAGTCACCAACAAAAATTCTTCCGTACCGTAGCGGCGGCTAATCTCCCGGTAGTAGGCCAGCGACTCATCACCCTCCAGCACCAAAGCATCTGCCGAGGCATCAAGCTTAAGGCTTGGGATATAGCTGCCCAGCCAGCCGACCAGCGCCAACAACAGCGCCAACACCCAAAACGCATTACGCAATACCAAGCGCTGATACACAGATAACAATACTGCACTCATAGATAACCCTTAACGATTTATTGCCGAAACCAATGATTCCGGTATTTATTATTGACCCATGCTACTCACCCCAGCGCGGGACTAAACTCTGCTCAATTTGCAAATGATCCAAAATCCGCGCCACCACAAAATCGACAATATCCGCCACACTTTGCGGCTTGCGATAAAAGCCCGGTGAGGCCGGCATGATCGTCGCGCCCATCTGGGTCAGGCTTAGCATATGCTGCAAGTGAATGGCTGATAGCGGCATTTCACGAGTCACCAAAATTAATTGTCGACGCTCTTTGAGCGCAACATCGGCGGCGCGTTCAATTAAATTATTACTTGCACCACAGGCAATTGCCGACAGGGTGCCCGTACTGGCTGGGCACACCACCATCGAACTAGGCGCGCCGCTACCAGAAGCCACCGCCGCCATCCAATCCTCGGCGCCATGCACTTTAAGTTGATCGTTGGTGCATTGAAAGCGTTCGCACAAATATCGTGACAAGGCGGCCGGTTTGGCCGGAAGCGATTCTTCAGTTTCCGTCGCCACCACCAATAATGCTGCCTTAGAAATCATAAAATGGACTTCACAACCGGCCTGTAACAAGCATTCAAGCAGGCGCAAACCATATTGCGCCCCCGAGGCGCCTGTCATCGCCAATGTTACTCGCTTCACAGCGCCGCCCCCCAACGCTGATGCAGGGCCGTTATCAAGCGCTGATGCACACCGCCAAAGCCACCATTGCTCATAATCACCACGTGATCTCCAGTCGCCAAACTGGCGCACAGTTCTTTAATAGTCACCTCCAGATCCACACTCAGCCGGGCAGGAGTTTTACTTCCCGTTATGACGCCATCCAGTGACCAATCCAGTCCCGGCGGCTGATACCAAATCACCTCGTCGGCACTGTCGGTGGCCGGCGCCAAGCGATCTTTATACACACCCATACGCATGGTATTGGATCGCGGTTCTATTAAAGCAATAATTTTCCCTCTATTCACCCGTCCGCGTAAGCCTTCCAGTGTTGTGGCAATCGCGGTGGGATGGTGAGCAAAATCATCGTATACCGAAATACCCGCCACCTCGGCCAGCAACTCCATGCGTCGCTTTACACCCTGAAATTGATTGAGCGCACTAATACCATCCACCGGCTGCACACCAATATGATGAGCAGCGGCCAGTGCCACCAAGGCATTATTAACATTGTGAGCGCCAGTATGGGACCAACTTATCTGGCCCTGCTTAATACCCTGATAGAGCACATCAAAACAGGAGAAATCGTCGCTGCGAACCTTGGCTTGCCACTGAGCAGGCACAGCAGCATCCAAACTCACCCGCTCCACTTCACTCCAGCAACCCATGAGCAAGACTTCGTCCAGGGCTGGTTCAGCCGCGGGCACCACCACCCGGCCAATAGCCGGTACGGTGCGCAGCAAATGGTGGAATTGGCGCTGAATCGCCGCCAGATCAGGAAATATATCGGCGTGGTCAAATTCCAGGTTATTGAGGATGACGGTATAGGGCCGGTAGTGAACAAATTTAGAGCGCTTATCAAAAAAGGCACTGTCGTACTCGTCTGCCTCAATCACAAAGAAGTCGGTTTGCCCCAGCCTTGCTGAGATACCAAAATCAGCGGCTACCCCGCCAATCAAAAAACCGGGTTGAAAACCACAATCTTCCAATACCCAAGCCAGCATACTGCTGGTGGTGGTTTTACCATGGGTGCCAGCGCAGGCCAAAATCCAGCGACTTTGCAGAACATTATCACTCAGCCATTGCGGACCAGAGGTATAGGGAATACCCCGATTAAGCACATGCTCTACCGCCGGATTGCCCCGCGACATGGCATTGCCAATAATAACCAAGTCAGGTTCCGGCGATAAATGGGCGGGATCATAACCCTCCATCAAAACAATACCCTGAGCTTCCAGCTGGGTGCTCATCGGCGGGTACACATTGGCATCGGAACCGGTCACGGTGTGACCCAATTCCCGCGCGAGTATCGCCAAGCCGCCCATAAAGGTGCCGCAAATACCCAATATATGAAGGTGCATAAATTAAAACGCCACACAGAAATGTCTATGCGGCATGGTATCACTGCTATCGCGCCAGCTCTACGCCGGCGCGATAGCAGAAGGGGATTAGAAATTCGCACCCAGCGTTAGCCACAGCTTTTCTGTGTCTTGTAGCGCTAAGCCACCACCATTGAAGCCACTGCTATCACCAGCACTGTAGCTCGCGTAACGCAATTGCGCCGAATATTTACCCCAACTTTTGCCTAACAGAGCGCCAATTTCTGAACCTAGATCGCCGTCACCGGCGGCATTGTTCTGATCACTTTCAAAACTGTGGTAAGCCAGCATCCAGTTCATGTCCAGTATGGTGCCAGCTACGCTCAGATAGGTATCAGCAATACCTTCACTAATATTGCCCAAACCTTTATTCAGGAACATATCGGTCCAACCTTGAAATTTAAACAAGGTCGCCAGCGGGGTGATAAAAAATCCCTCACTGTCTGCGCCCAAGACTTCGTAGCCTACCCCTAAGGTCACTGGCGCCAAGATGTATGTCGCCTCTGCCAGTAAATAGTCGGCGCTGTAATCCGCCGGATTGTCGCCCGCACCGTCCTGAGTTGCGTATTCCAGATTATAAGCCAAATCACCAACCTTGCCCTGCCAGCGCAAACCGAAGGTGTCGGTATCCATACGCTTAAAGCCAGCAAAATTATCATCAGTTTCCAGCAAATAGGCATAAGCGGTTAAGCCACCTGCCGCGAAACCGTAATTGACATTGAGTAAGTGACTGTCCATTTCAGCATCACCGACCACACTGCTTTCACCAAAAATCCGGTTGACATTGGCGATATGAGCGTAGCTGAGCTTGAGCTTGTCGACACTGCTATTGGCAATGGTAAAGGCATCGTAGGTCTGCTCGTTTTGACGCCAGCCCACATGTCCCACAAAACGATGGTTGTCGAAGGTTAGGCGCTGACGGCCATACTTAAACTCGGTATCCCAATTTTGATATGCTAAGTAAACTTGATTGACCTCGGTTCCTGCTGGGTCGGCAATCAAGGGCTCATTGGTTTTCCCATTGACACTGTCGTTCGATTCCCCAGCAAAATTACTCACGTCATCCAATTCTATAAAGCCACTAAAGCCTTTTACTGCAGCCGTTTTAAAATTCAAGCGCGTTTTTAAGGTCAGAGCCTCACCAGCGCGTGAACCACCACCGCCGAGATCTTCAGATACTGATTCGTGACGAAGACGCAAATTTAAATGGGCTTCGCCCTGAGCCAGCGCCTCGGTGACCGTCTCAGCCGAAAAACCATTTTGTCCAAGACAACTCAGCAAGCCAAGAGAAATGAACTGGGGAATTGCTTTCATTTTCAGCATAAATTTTCTCGTTTAGTCTATTGATAGATAATCCATAATGCAGCCCCAAAAAAGACGCATACAGGTGGGGAAATATGTTTCTACCCTAAACTAGCAATCAATATGCCAAAATAATTAAATTTAAAATAATTAAAAATAATAAATAAAATCAACACCTTAAAATTATAATTTAAAACCGAACCAAAATATCTCACTAATTTATTTTTACGGAAAACACTAAAGGTTCAAAATGGTGCAAAAAATCACAGTAGTATTTCCACAGCTCAACAGTTAACGCGCAAGACTCCACAACAAAGCCAGCAATAATAACGCGGAAATACCCTGCCAGGCCCGCAGCGGATTTCGCGTTAAAAGCGGCTGAAATTCATCCTTGCTGTACACCGGGTTAGGGAACTGCAAATCATGGACAAATTCGGCAATATCGGTATAGCGCAATTCGGGACTGATGCTCAATGCCCTGCCAAGTGCTGCATCTAGCCACGTCGGCACATGAGGATTGTAATGACAGGCTGCAATATATTCCAATCGTGCAAATGCAGCAGTAGTAGTGCACGTTTCCAGCCGACCTTGATACGGTTTCTGTCCGGTCAATATTTCAAATACAATCGCCGCCAGTGAAAACTGATCTGCTCGCACATTGGGTTTGCGTGCCAGCACATGCTCTGGCGCAGAATACTGTGCGGTACCCAACACTCGATCACGCGCAATAGGTACGGCAATTTCTGCTAGCCCTGCGACATAGCAAGAGCCAAAGTCGATAATTTTTATACGGCCATCATCGCCAATCAGAATGTTGTCCGGCTTAATATCCTGATGAATGGTGTCACGTCGATGCATGGCCTGCAGCCCTTTGGCCACCGGCAAAATAATATCCAGCATCTGCTGGCTAGACGACTTGGGATTGCGCAACATCCACTTTCCCAAGGTCATACCTGGAATGTAGTCAGACAAATAATACAAATAGCTCGGCGCTTGCGGTGGATCTATGACATCAATAATGTAGTCACTTTCAATACGGCGACCAATCCAGCTTTCCAAAATAAAACGCTCAATATACCCCGGATCATCACTAAAATTTGCCGATGGCGTTTTCATAACGTAATGCCGATTAGCCGTTGCATCAAAAACCTTATACAACTGACTGCGCGGACTGGCGTGAATTTCCTCTTCAACCACTAGGCCATCAAGTACCATGCCCTGCGCCAAGGTCGGCGGAAATGATAAGGCAGTTAATTTGCGATACACATCATCGGCGTCCTCCAGTGGCAAAGCCTCAGCCCGCAGTAACTGACAGCTGAGATTATCGTCACTGCCGGCAGCCAAAGCCCTATCAATCATTTGCTGACAGGCTTGGTTCAAATCACCGCCATGTTCAAAAATAATATTCTGCAATACCGTCGCGCTGAGCACATCGTGAATACCATCTGTGGTCAGTAAAAAAACATCAGCCACTTCAACATCGACGGCGCGATAATCTACGTCGAGATTCATATCCAAGCCCATCGCCCGCGTGAGATAAGAACGTCCGCGTCGGATCGGCATGGCATGGTCGCGGGTCAATTGCTCTAGACAACCCTCGCGTAGTCGATAGACACGACTGTCACCAACATGAAATATATGTGCGGTCTGGGATTTAAAAATAGCAATACTGAGGGTCGACACATAACCTTTTTCAGCTTGCAGGTAATGCTGCCCCTGACCGAATAACCAACGGTTCAAAGCGTTCAACACCTGCTGCGTAGAACGCTTTACAGACCACGAGTCAGGTGTCGAATAATAGTCACTTAAAAACGCAGTGACACAGGTTTCTGCGGCCTCTTTCCCGGCTTCAGCTGCCGAGACACCATCAGCGATAACAGCCACCGCACCCTTGGTGGTGAGCTGCTCGTCTTTGGGCACGCAAATACCAATACTGTCCTCATTAAGGGATTTTTGCCCAGCGCTACTGCGCTGGGCAATCGTTAATTTTAAGCCACCATCAAAATGCATTTTATTTTCCGATGTAGGGCGCTTCAAGAAAAAACCTTAAAACATTCAGCTTGCACTTTAGCTCACTTCAATCAAGGCGACACTACCATCGTCATTCACTTCGGCAGTGTGACCTTGGGGCTCCTCCATAAATTGCACGGCTACAAATACTATTGCGGCGCTGGCGGCAATAACCAGAAAGAAGTCCGAGGCGCTCACAAAAGACAACACCGTCAGAAAAATAACCGCGCCAACATTGCCATAGGCACCGGTCATACCAGCAATTTGTCCCGTCATACTGCGCTTGACCAGTGGCACAATGGCAAACACTGCACCTTCACCCGCCTGCACAAAGAACGAGCAGCACATGGTAGCCACCACCGCGACCCACACGGTCCAGCTAGAATCGATATTACTCAACACCAAATAGCCCACTGTTAAACCAGAGATAAGAATTGTCAGTGATTTACGGCGGCCAAATTTGTCAGACAAATAACCACCTCCAGGACGCGCGACTAAGTTCGTAAAGGCAAAGCCAGAAGCCAGCATACCCGCGGTCACTGCACTCAGCTCAAAGGTTTCCATAAAGAACAGCGGCAACATTGACACTACCGCTAACTCAGAACCGAAGGTCACAAAATAGGCAACATTCAGAATCGCCACCTGCTTAAACTTGTACTGCTGCATCTTAGGAATGGCGATGTTATTTAAAACATCGGAATTCACCCGCAATATCTGACTGATCTGCACTACAAACAACACGCCCAAAATCACATACAGTGCCGCGGCAGCGCTACCATTTAGTAGACCCAAATTAACCGGCGACAA
>JBLHPB010000022.1:0-28153 GCA_047624025.1 Zhongshania sp. | reverse complement strand
CAATAGCCGTGATCTTTTCCAGTATTGTTGCGCTGACCTTGTCGCCGGTTATCTGCGCCAAAGTCCTCAAACGCGATGCCATGCATGGCGGTCTCGCGACGTTTGTTGAAAAATTTCTACAACGTATTGAATCCCGCTATCGCAGGCTGCTGAGCTATACCCTGCAACGCCCCTTGATTCCCGCCACCGCACTGCTGATGACTATTGGTCTGTGTGCATTCTTCATGCTGAAAGTCCCCACGGAGTTTGCCCCCAAGGAAGACCGTGGCGTGATTATTTTGGTGATGCGCGGTCCCGAAGGTTCGTCTTTTCACTACACCAGCAGCCAACTGGCCGAAATTGAAACCCGGCTAATGCCACTGGTCGAGGCCGGCGACATTAAACGTTTACTGTTGCGCACCCCCGGCGGTCGTGGCGGCGCTGACGTTTACAATGCAGCTACCGGAATTTTGGTGCTCAACCCCTGGCAACAGCGGCGGCCCGTGGCCGAGATTGTCAGCGATATTCGCCGCCGCCTTGGCAGCTTTACCGGCCTGAGCGCGTTTCCAATCACTCCCCAATCCCTGGGTGGTGGCTTTTCCAAGCCGGTGGAATTTGTACTGGGTGGCAGCAACTATTCTGAACTGGCTAAATGGAGCGAGATTCTGATGGCGGCGGCGCGGGAAAACCCAAAGCTGCTCGGTATCGACAGCGACTACCGTGAAACCAAACCACTCTTAAATGTCACCATCAATCGCGATCGCGCCGCAACGCTGGGGGTGAGTGCAACCGAAATTAATCGCAGCCTAGAAACCCTGTTAGGCTCTCGGCGAGTCACCACCTTTATGATGGGTGGTGAAGAATATGATGTGATCTTAGAAGGTGAACCCGACAGTCAGCGCAGCCCAGAGGCGCTGAACAATATCTATGTTCGCGCCGACACCGGTGAACTGATCCCGCTGGGCAATCTGGTGACATTGGAAGAGCGTGGCGATGCCGCGGTACTCAACCGCTACAACCGAGTGCGCGCGATTACCATTGAAGCCAGTCTCGCCGAAGGCTACTCGCTGGGTGAGGCGCTGGCTTATCTGGACAATATCGTGGCGGAAAAACTGCCGGGGGCGGTGGTTGATTACAAAGGCGAGTCGCTGGATTACCGCGATGCTGGCAGTAGTGTGTTTGTCACCTTCGCACTCTCTCTGCTGGTGGTGTATTTAGTGTTGGCCGCCCAGTTCGAAAGTTTTATTCATCCCTTTATTATTCTCTTGAGTGTGCCGCTGGCCATTTCCGGCGCGCTGGCTGGTCTCTACCTCTGCGGTCAAAGCCTGAATATCTACAGTGAAATTGCGCTGATTATGCTGGTCGGGCTAGCGGCCAAAAACGGCATTTTATTGGTGGAGTTTGCCAATCAATTGAGGGATCAGGGGGTGGAGTTTCATCAAGCTATTGTGGAATCTGCACAGCTGCGGCTGCGACCTATCGCCATGACCGCGATTACTACGGTGATGGGTGCGGTGCCGCTACTGCTGGCTTTTGGTGCGGGCAGTGAATCCCGCTATGTGATTGGTATTGTGGTGGTTTTCGGGGTCAGCGCAGCCACTCTGCTCACCCTCTTTGTGGTGCCCATGGCTTATCAATTATTGGCCAGAAACAGTAATTCACCCATGACTATTACTCGCAAGTTACATCGGGAGTTAAGTGAGCAAACAGATCGGGAAAAAGTTGAGCCTGAATAACAGTCATAGCGGGGCTTATGAACAAAGCCCCGACCATAGACTAAGAGCGCATACGCTCTTTAGCGGGTTGCGCAAGTGCGCCATCGACATCCAGCATCTGCACGTCTTTAAACAAATGATGTGCGGCGGTGTATTCGGTTAAGGCATCCGCCGCCAACAAAATTGCTGCCGCCGTCCACGTTGGCCGCTCATCAGGCCAGAGCAGATCTTCGGTAAACTGGTAACCGGTCCAGTACTCGCCATTGCTTTCCCGCCACTGATGCAACCAGCTATACACCATCACCGCGCGGGCGTGATCGCCGGCAGCCAATAGCGCCATGGTCAATTCGCAGGATTCCGCCACGGTCACCCAAGGTTCATCAGAGACACAACGGCAACCCAAACCCTGCTCGACAAATTCGCCCCAGCGTTTTTGCAGATGGGCACTGGCCTTAGCCGGCGGAATCGCGCCAGTCAGCACAGGATAAAACCAGTCCATGGAATAGCGAGACTTACTCTCCCAGGTGCGATCAAAGCGCTCTGGCTTCTTACGCAAGGCATTACCCAGAGCCGCACGGGCATCGCGCCAATCGGCACGGGGTTCACCAATCGCTACGGAAAGATTGACCGCGCATTCCAAACTTTTATAAATTGACGAACAACCGGTAATTAGCGCGTCCGCCATCGGCTCGCCTTGGGCATTAACCGCCCAATTGATCTCGCCATGACTAGATTGCTGAGCCAATACAAACTCAATGGCGCGAGTCACACAGGGCCACATCTCACGGATAAACGCCCTATTCTCACTGATCAGATAATGGTGCCAAACACCGGTGGCAATATAGGCCACAAAATTAGTTTCGCGGCGCTCACGGTTATCCACTGCCCCATTGCGATACGCTGCCCACCAGCTGCCGTCCTCTAATTGGGCATTTTTCAACCAGCGATAGGCGTTCTCGGCGGCCTTATATTCACCGCCAATACTCAGCCCCATTGCCGATTCAACATGATCCCAGGGATCGGCGTGACCGCCATCAAACCAGGGAATACTGCCGTCAGGCTGCTGCGCACGCAGTAAAAAATCTACCGTCGGTCGGAAAAATTCCTGCGGAAACAGACCTTTACTTAAAAAAAGTCCGCTCATGCTGTTTTCGCCTTTTCAAAATACATCACAACTGATTTTCCCAATATCGGGTTCAGGCCCGCTTCCAGACCGCGGGTAAGCAGGGGCTTATCCATCAAATCCCACACCAAAAAACGGTGGTATTGCTTGATGAGCGGATTGCTTTCCTGATTTTTCCAAAACGCACATTTCAGCCACCAATAGGGGGAATGCAAAGCATGTGCCCAATGGCGGCGATAAAAACGAAACCCCAAGCCTTGAATCTGCTTACGCAATTCACTCGCCTTGAAAATACGCAGGTGGCCACCCTCATTCTGGTGATAGGCGTCACTTAGCGCCCAACAGATTTTCTCTGGCCAAGCTCTGGGCACACTGGCACAAAACAAACCTCCGGGTTTTAAAATACGCTCTATTTCTTTGAGCACGGCCTGGTAATCGGGAATGTGCTCGAGCACCTCGGAGCAAATAATTTTGTCAAAGCTATTGTCGGCAAAGGGCAGGTTCATGGCATCGGCATTAGCTAAACCAAAGGCCTTATGTTCGTTATCTTTGTCTTCAAAATCGGCAAAGCGCGATTGCGTGGTCTGTAAATCATGAAGACCCAAATCCACACCAATCGCGGTGATATCGGCTTCTAGATAGGCCAGAATAACGTGGCGACCTTCGCCACAGCCCAAATCCAGAACCTTGTCGCCACGCTCTAAGTGAAAATGACGAAAATCAACTGTTCTCACGTTGTAGCACCTGCCAGTAATAATTAGTCATTTGCTGGGCCGCACGGCGCCAGCAAAACAGTTCTTCGATTCGCTGACGTCCAGCTTGTTCAAGTGCTGCACGCTTATTCGGCGATGCTAATAAGTCTTTTAGCGCCTCAGCGATGGCGTCACTATCGCGAATCGGCACTTTAATTGCCGCGTCACCAATCACCTCGGGCAGCGCTCCGCCATCGGTTGAAATCAAGGCAGTCCCACAGGCCATGGCCTCGCCCGCTGGCAATCCAAAGCCCTCATATACCGAGGGCACAATCACCACTGACGCTTCGTTATAATAGCGCACCAATTCCTCAGTGCTGATTCCGCTGACGCAGCGGATATGTTTTGCGAGTCCCAATTCACGTATTAGGCGACCGCTTTCACCGTCTTCCTTGGGCTTGCCCACCAACAGCAGTTCGAGCTCAGGGTAATCGGGTAAAACTTTGGCCACCCCTTCCAGCAAAAACCGCATGCCTTTTAAGGGCTGATCTGAGGACACTGCCGCCATGACCCGATTAGGATTTTTAATCAGATCAGGTATCGGCCTAAATTCTTCAGTATCAATACCGTTGAGAACCACACTAATGCCGGCGGGCTGCATTCCAAATGCCGAGGCAATATCCTCACGGGATCGTTCAGACACGGTCACCACATGATGAAGTTCACGGGCGACATTGCGCTGCATAGTCAAGAAACTATGCCAGCGGCGAATCATTAAGCGCTCATACCAATTCTTGGCGGCCTTTAGGGCAATACTCAAATCACTGGTGATGGGGTGGTGAATGGTCGTAATCAGGGGGAATTTTTGCTTTTGCAGAGTCAACATGCCGTAACTGAGGCATTGGTTGTCATGGATAATATCGTATTCTCGACCATGCTTATTGAGGAATTTCACCACTCGGCGGCCAAAGCAAAATGGCTCGGAGAAGGAGCCGGTCAGCTTACCCGCCCACTCCATGATATTGGTCAGCGAGCTTAAATGGTGTGGTCGAATAGAAGCCAAGCCGGTTTCATATAAATTCATGCCCGGCATTTTGATCAGTTTCACCCGTGGATCAAGGTGGGGATAAGGCTGGCCAGAGATCACATCCACTGCATGCCCAGCCTCAACTAGCGCCTTGCTTAAATATTTCAGATAAATGCCTTGGCCGCCACCAAAGGGGGCACTGCGGTAACCGAGCAGACATACCTTGAGGGCGCGACGCGGCCTAGCATCCTCAAGGGGGATAACCGGAGCTTTTAGGGCTTGATTGGCAATAACATTTTTAATAGCTGAAGATTTTGACGGCATATCCGAGGTCGCTGTTATTCATTTTGGGGAACCGAGGGATTCTTCCACTGCCTAAGCTAATTCCTACAAAGGAGCTTAATTAAGACAGTATGCTTAGCCAATTAGGCTTAAAAAGGAAGAATGCCGCATTTCTTAGTGACGGGATTCTAACCAGCGAGTGATCATAAATCCACCAACGATGGCCTCACCAGGGTCGATCTGGCATTAAGACTTTGTCATGTTACACTCGCTAAAGCCCATAATTATAGCTTCAGAGACCATAAATTACATGTTCAAACCCGCTCGGCAAAAATATAAAATCAGCGTTTTATTACTAAGCAGTATCATCAGTGCCTGCGCCAGTTCTGGCGGTGGCAAGGAATACGGCCTGTTCGATACCACGATCAAATCCGGTGATATTCGTTTATTTCGCTACACTCTGCCGTTATTTCGCGAGCAGCCTCGGCCCATCACAGCACGCGACCAGAATCGCGTGTCGCAAGGCACTGCTAGTGAACGAGAAAGCATAGAGGCCCAGCTTAAACGGGCCGATTACTACTTGCAGCGCGACCCCCGGCTGAAAAAATATTGCCCGAACAGCTATGTGCAAATTGATAAATACGCGGTGTTAAACGAGATTATTATTCGTGGCGAATGCATGTACGGCGAAAGCCCCCCTTAATATCAAGAGGGGCTTAAGATTTAGCGTACGGGTGTCGACCACTCAGGGAACTGCTGGCGACGACCCTTAACCTGATCAAAGTACATGGTTTGCAAAATCGTGGTCAATGGACCGCGCTTGCCTTCGCCAATCATCCGGCCATCCAATTCCCGAATCGGCAAGACTTCAGCAGCGGTGCCAGTAAAAAAGGCTTCGTCAGCAATATAGACTTCATCACGAGTAATACGCTTTTCTTCCACCTCTATGCCAAGCTCTTTGGCAAAGGCAAAAATGGTATTCCGAGTGATACCGTCTAGGCAGCTAGTCAACTCAGGCGTGAACAATTTACCATTGCGAACCAGGAAAACATTCTCGCCACTGCCTTCGGCAACATAGCCTTCGTTGTCCAGCAACAAGGCTTCTTCGCAGCCGCTGTCTAGGGCTTCACGCAATGCCAACATTGAATTGATGTAGTGGCCATTGGCCTTGGCCTTACACATCGAGATATTGACGTGATGGCGGGTATACGAGGAGCAGCGCACCTTAATACCATTGTCACGGGCTTCCGGGCTCATATAACTCGGCCAGTCCCACGCGGCAACAATCACGTGCATTTTCAAATTATCTGCGCGCAGTCCCATGCCCTCTGAGCCGTAAAAACACATAGGCCGCAAATAAGCTTCATCCAGACCGTTTTCACGCACTACCGCACGCTGAGCCTCGTTGACCTGCTCTTTAGTCACGGTCATTTCCATACGCATAATATGTGCAGAGCGGAACAGGCGGTCGGTGTGCTCCTGCATGCGGAAAATACAGGTGCCACGGTTTTCAGTCTGATAGGCACGAACACCTTCAAATACGCCCATACCGTAGTGCAGGGTGTGGGTTAAGACATGGACTTTGGCGTCGCGCCAAGGAACCATTTCGCCATCAAACCAGATCAGGCCATCACGATCAGCCATAGACATCGCGGGTAACTCCTCAAAAAAAGCGGGCAAGCAAAATTTAAATCACTAAGCAGACAACATCAGTTGCTGCCAGAACCGGCTGACAATGTCCCGCTCTGTACCCAAGGCAGAATCGGCTATCCGCCCGCTCTGCTCTTGTAAGCTGAGGCGATGCGCCTGACTGCGAAACGCCTTGTAAGCGTCAATCAGTGCCTGGGTATCCGTGTCCGAAAGCAATGTGGCTTTACACAAAGATTCCAGTATACGGATGTTATCAGTGTAGTCAGTAAGCGGTGGGTGCTGATGTGACCATGCTAAAACGGCATATTGCACCATAAATTCAATATCAACGATACCTCCCTCTCCCTGTTTGAGGTCAAATTCGGCATTTTTCTTTGCATCACCCAGTAAGTGCTGGCGCATTTTGTCACGCATCGCCACGACTTCGTCGCGCAGGATTTTAATATCGCGCTGTCGACTTAGGATCTCAGCCCGCAATTTCACAAATTTTTGGGTCAGAGTATCGTCGCCGGCCACCGCCCGAACCCTTACCAGAGCCTGATGCTCCCAGGTCCAGGCCTTGCTGCGCTGATACTCACTAAAGGCGGCCAACGACGATACCAATAGCCCGGAATTACCCGATGGCCGCAGACGCATATCCACCTCGTAAAGTGCGCCCAACCGTGTGGTAGTGGTCATGATGTGAATAATGCGTTGACCCAGACGGGTAAAAAACATGCTGGCATCAATCGGCCGCGCGCCATCTGTTATCGCACTGCCGTCCAAATCATGAAGAAACACCAGATCAAGATCCGAGCTGTAACCCAGCTCGATGCCGCCGAATTTGCCATAGGCCAATACCACAAAATGGCGCCGCTCCACCCCCGGCGCAAGTGGACTGCCGTGTTTGTCGACCAGGTTTTGCCAGGCGATGTCCAATACCGTATCGAGTAGCGTCTCGGCAATATAGGTGAGGTAATCACTCACTTTCATTAGCGCCAAGCTACCGGTGACCTCGGAGGCAGCAACCCGCAAGACATGAGCAAGACGGAAATAACGCAGCGCTTCCATCTGAGCTTCAAGGTCATCTGGCTCAATCCGCAGCATCCGCTGACGCAGCTCACTGTCTAGACCGGCTTTATCCGGCACCGAATACAGACTGCGGGCGTCGAGTAGCTCATCTAGCAACACTGGGTGTGCCGCCAACTGCCGCGCAATCCAGGGACTGCCGTCACACAATTGCACCAACCGTGCCCGCGCACCCGGATTTTCAATTAACAGCACCAAATACGCTGTTCGTCGCAGCACCGCCTCAATCAGTGGAATCAGGCGCAATAAGGTTTCGGTGGGAGATTCGGCGCTGCGTAAATCTTCCAGCAACAGGGGTAAAAAATCATTGAGGCGATCGCGGCCGTGACCCTGCATGCGCTGAACACTGGCACCGCGCAGCAACGCTACCAGCAGACGGGCAGCTTCTGCCGCATCGTCGAAGCCGCCCGCCTCAAGTGCGCCGCGCACCTCCTTTTCATCAAGGTCATCGAGCATATCCCGCCAGCTTTGCTGACTGAGATGGGGCTCTGCCGGCGTCGCCTCCGGTGGCGCAATAATATTGGCAAAATGCAGCGAAACCTGCTGCCGATGATTTTCTAAACAGGCTACAAATGCCGCCCAATCATCACCAAATCCCATTGACCACGCCAGCGCACTGCGCGCCTCTGGGCTCTCTGGCAACTGCTGGGTTTGTTCGTCACGCCAGGCTTGAATAGCGTGCTCGGTATTACGCAAAAACACATTGGCCTGCTGTAACTCAGTCACTGCTTGAACGGGCAAATAAGCCATTTCAGCCAATTCATTGAGAATTCGCTGCAGCTGCAAAGCCTGCAGAGCAGGTTCTTGACCGCCGCGAATTAACTGAAAGCACTGAGCGATAAATTCAATTTCACGAATCCCGCCGCCGCCCAGTTTAATATTGTCATGTAATTCTCGGCGCTGAACTTCGCGTTGAATCATGGCCTTCATGTCGCGTAGCGATTCTATGGCTGAAAAGTCCAGATAACGCCGATACACAAAGGGTCGCAAAGCACTCATGATCTGCTCGCTCACCGCGGGGTCCCCCGCCACACAGCGGGCTTTTATCAGGGCATAGCGCTCCCAGTCTCGGCCCTGCTCCTGATAGTATTCCTCCAGCGCATCGAAACTGATCACCAAGGGACCACTTTGCCCATAGGGCCGCAGGCGCATATCTACCCGAAACACAAAGCCGTCCTCGGTACGGCTATCCAGCGCCTTTATCAAACGCTGACCAAGACGAATAAAAAATACCTGATTATCTTCACTGCGCGGGCCACCGACGGTATTGCCAGCTTCAGGGTAAGTAAAAATCAGATCGATATCCGAGGATAAATTCAGCTCCCCGGCACCGAGTTTACCCATGGCAATAACCACTAGCTGCTGAGGTTTACCGGCGAGAGATTGCGGCTCACCACGTTCGGCACTGAGCTGGTGGTGCAGGAAGTCCAGCGCACAAACGATGCATGCCTCGGCCATTAAAGACAGCTCAGCGACGGTTTCTTCCATGCTCGCGAGTCGATTGAGATCGCGCCAAACGATGCGCAACCAGTGCCGATAGCGGAATTCACGGAGCGTCTTGGCTAGCTCTTCGGCCGAGCTACAGGCCGCGCAAAGGTCGCCTAGCTCACGCTGCCAGACATCATCAGGCAAAGCCCTGGCCAAATCGCCGCTGGCCACCCAGTCGGGTAAGTAATGAGGATAACGAACGCAAATATCCAATAGCGCTGGGCTACAAGCAAACGCCTTTAATAACTGCCCGCGTAACGCTGATGCGGCAAAATCCACATACCATTGCCACTGTACTTCACTGCAACGCTCACTCAGGCTTTGCCAACGGGCGGTTAATTCGGCGTTAAGATGCGCCGGTATTTCCTCGGCCAATAAGGTCAAATTCGCTGCGGTCATGAGCGCTCCTTTTTAAAGATTTCAGCCGGTTTGCACTGGTGGCGCCACCCGCAGCACTTCGGCTACCGTGGTTTCACCGCGAGCGACTTTTTGGGCACCGCTGAGGCGCAAGGTTCGCATGCCGTTTTTCATCGCCATACGGCGCAAATCGTCCAACTCAACATCGTCTTTAATGGCGCTCTGCACGCCGCCATCGACTGGCAGAATCTCATAAATACCCTGACGGCCATAAAAACCGGTATTGCGGCACTCCAAACAACCCGGCGCATGATATGCCTGCTTGGGCATAGTGATTTTCCATGGTGTGGTCAGTGTCGTCCAATCCTGTTCCGTCAGGCTAGCAGGCTCTTTGCAATGCGGGCACAGTGTTCTGACTAAGCGTTGGGCCATTACACCCAGTACCGTGGCGCGAATTAAATAAGCAGGCACACCTAATTCCAACAGCCGCGTGACTGCCGATGGCGCGTCGTTGGTGTGCAGCGTAGAAATCACTAAATGACCCGTAAGCGCGGCCTGAATAGCCATTTCAGCGGTTTCTAGATCACGGATTTCACCAATCATGATGATATCCGGATCCTGACGCAGTAAAGCTCGCACCCCACCGGCAAAATCGAGATTAATATTGTGCTGGACCTGCATTTGGTTGAAGGCGTCCTCGACCATTTCGATGGGGTCTTCAATAGTGCAGACATTCACTTCACTGGTGGCAATCTGTTTCAGACTAGAATACAGCGTGGTGGTTTTCCCCGAACCAGTAGGCCCGGTGACCAGTACAATGCCGTGGGCGGCTCGAATCATACCGTCCCAGCGCTGCAGATCCTCACCGCGCAAACCCAGTTCGTCAAAGCTGCGCAGCAAAACCTCAGGATCAAAAATCCGCATGACCATTTTCTCGCCAAAAGCGGTGGGCAAGGTGGACAGGCGCAATTCAATCTCATCGCCACCAGGATTTTTGGTTTTTAAACGCCCATCCTGGGGTCGACGCTTTTCAGCCACGTCCATCCGCCCCAGAATTTTCAAACGGCTCACCACCGCGGTCAGCACCGAGGCGGGCAGTTCGTAAACATTGTAGAGCACCCCATCGATACGAAAACGGACATTACCCTGCTCGCGGCGCGGCTCAATATGAATGTCACTGGCGCGTTGATCGTAAGCATATTGCAGCAGCCAATCGACAATATTGACGACATGACCGTCATTGGCGTCGAGATCTTTGAGGTTACTGATTTCCAGTAATTGCTCCAGATTGGCGCCCGCGCTGCCGCGGCGATTATCGCCACTGGCGCCACGCACCGATTTGGCTAGGCTATAAAACTCCACAGTAAAACGGGCTATAGCCTCGGCATCGGCAAGCACACGGCGAATCGGCTTGTGCAAGACTTGCTGTAAATCACTTTCCCAGGCGGTGATATAGGGCTCTGCGCCAGCAATCACTACTTCTTTACTAGTCACCGCCACGGCCAGAATCTGGTGACGCTGGGCAAAGGCAAAGGACATCACCTCGGTCACTTTCGGCACATTAATTTTCAGCGGGTCAATCCGTTGTGGCATCTGCCCGCTGTGACCCGACAGCCATTCGAGCAAACGATCTATGCTAAGCAATCGGCCTTTGCGGGAGGCATCCGGCAATTGCTCACTGGCAATATAATTAAGCACCGGCTGAATCTTGTCGCCAATACGAGGCAAGCTCACCCGCAGACGCTTGGCAAGATTTGCATCCAAAAGCCCGTCTTCGACTAGCTGCTTAATGATGCCGCCCACTTCCAAGGGGCCGGTTTTCTTTATGTGACTCGGCATATCTACGCGATTCCCAATTTTATTCTAAACTCATTATGGCAATTTCAGAGCAAGTTATACCAGCTTGGCTGGGGGGGTTGATTGCACTGGTCTTGTCGATTCCAATTTTAATAACTGGTGACACTCGCACTAGTGTCAGTATAATTCCGATCTCTTCAGGATCGACGACAAACAGGAGTCGCACCGTGCCATTAAATTCACTCGGTAATCTGTTCGGAAAATCCCCTTTCGATCCGATTCAAGAACACATGAAACAGGCTCAGGCCTGCGCCGCCGCCCTCAAACCCTTTATTGACGCTGTTTTAGCCGATAATTGGGAGCAGGCTGAAAAAGCTCAGCAGGTGATCGTCAATCTCGAAAATGAGGCTGACAAACTCAAGAAGCAAGTGCGACTTCAGCTTCCTAACAACTTGTTTTTACCGGTTCCCCGCGCCGATTTGCTCGATCTGGTGAGTATGCAGGATCGTATTGCCAACTGCAGCAAAGATATTGCCGGCCTAATGTTGGGCCGCAAAATGCAGATTCCTAGCGTGCTCGCCTCCGCCATGGGTGAGTATGTTGATCTCGCCATTGCGACTTCTGCCCAAGCCATGAAAGCCATTGAAGAGCTAGACGAGCTATTAGAAACGGGCTTTAGAGGCCGTGAAGTCAGCCTCGTCGAGACTCTGATCGAAGAGTTGGATCGTCTTGAGCACTCCGCCGACAAGCTACAAATTGATATCCGCAGTGCGCTGTATCAAATTGAAAAAGATTTGCCCCCCGTCGATGTGATGTTTTTATATCAAATCATCGCCTTAATCGGCGAGTTGTCGGATAAATCCCAAAAAGTAGGCTCACGTCTGCAAATTATTATTGCCCGCTAAGGCGAAGGCAAACGCTTACATAAGGAATTCACATGTCAATTATTGCTGAACACGGGCAGTTATTGCTTATCCTAGCCTGTCTTTTTGGCTTTTTCATGGCCTGGGGTGTTGGTGCCAATGATGTTGCCAATGCTATGGGTACGTCAGTGGGCGCTAAAGCCCTGACCATTAAACAGGCGATTCTCATCGCCATGGTATTTGAGTTCTGCGGCGCCTATTTGGCTGGCGGCGAGGTAACAGAAACCATTCGTAAAGGCATTATTGACCCCGCCTTTGTCGCCGACAGCCCTGATCTACTGGTCTTCGGTATGCTGTCATCACTACTGGCTGCCGGGGTGTGGTTATTTATTGCCAGTATGATGGGCTGGCCAGTATCCACTACCCACTCCATCGTTGGCGCGCTTGTGGGCTTTGCCGCCGTCGGCATCGACAGCGATGCGGTAGTGTGGAGCAAGGTCGGCCAAATCGTCGCGAGCTGGGTGGTCTCACCGGTGATGGCCGGAACCATCTCCTTTGGAATATTTCTCAGCGCCCAGCGCCTGATTCTGAATACCCAGAACCCCTTTGAAGCTGCCAAGAAATACATACCCTATTACCTCTTCCTCGTCGGCTTTATGATCGCAATGGTCACCATGACCAAGGGTCTTAAGCACATTGGTTTAGATTTAAACTTCCAAGAGTGCCTTGGCTATTCCGCCATAGTAGGGATTATCGTCGCCGGTATCGGCCAGCTATTTTTGCGCCGCATCAAAGACACACCATCAGCCGATGGCCGCTTCCGCTTTGCCAGTGTCGAGCGCATGTTCGCGGTATTGATGGTATTTACCGCCTGCGCAATGGCCTTTGCCCACGGCTCTAACGATGTCGCGAACGCCATCGGCCCCGTTGCTGCGGTGGTAAGTGTAATTCAGTCTGGCGGTGAGATCGGCGCGAAGTCGGCCTTACCGGGCTGGATTTTGCTGATCGGCGCTGGCGGTATCGTATTTGGCTTGGCCACCTACGGCTTCAAAGTTATCGCTACCATCGGCACAAAAATCACTGAACTGACCCCCAGCCGAGGCTTTGCTGCCGAGTTAGGCGCCGCGTCGACCGTGGTTATCGCCTCCTCAACCGGCCTGCCGATCTCAACCACGCATACACTTGTGGGCGCGGTATTGGGCGTAGGCTTAGCCAGGGGCATTGCCGCGCTAAACCTGAGTGTTATTCGCAATATCTTTATGTCGTGGATTATTACCCTACCCGCCGGCGCAGGTTTGGCGATTGTATTCTTCTTTATCTTTAAAGCGATTTTCCTTTAATGTCTGCGGGCGCGTTTCGCGCCCGCCTCCAGCACAAACAATAACTGCAACAGCACTGTTATTGTTTGTGCGACTCGCTACAATGCCACGTTATCTCGCAATCTGACGAAGGTTTATCGTGGCAAACTCTCCCGCTCATCTCTCCGTTCTGAGTATGCTCACGCAGCTCGTTAAGCTGCCCTCGGTGAGTTCAACTCTGCCCAGTCGCGACATGGGCAATATCAAGGTTATTGAACAGTTAGCTGAGTGGCTTGAACCCCTGGGCTTTAATATCCACATTCAGCCCATTGACGGGCACAGCAATAAAGCCAATCTGATAGCCACCCTCGGCAGCGGCAGCGGCGGCCTAGTACTGGCTGGCCATACTGATACTGTGCCCTTTGACGAATCCCTATGGCACAGCGACCCTCTTAAACTGACCGAGCGCGACCAACGCCTATACGGCATTGGCAGCACTGATATGAAGGGCTTTTTCGCCATTGTCATCGAGGCCATTAAACCCTTTTTAGAGCAGACCCTCAGTGCGCCACTGATTATTCTGGCCACCGCTGATGAAGAGAGCAGCATGGATGGCGCGCGCGCCTTGGTCAGCGGCGATCTTTCTGGTGCCCGTTACGCGGTAGTGGGCGAGCCAACCGATCTCAGGCCCATGCGCGCCCACAAGGGTATAGTCATGAAAGCCATCACCGTCACGGGGCGCTCTGGTCACTCCTCTAACCCTTTACTCGGCAATAACGCCATGGATGCCATGCACGAGGTCATGACTGGCCTAATGGGCTTGCGTGAAGAACTGGCGCGTCAATACCAACACCCCGGGTTTAGTGTGCCCACTCCCACCATGAACTTTGGCTGTATTCACGGCGGCGACAATCCCAACCGGATCTGCGGCAAATGTGAACTGCATTTTGATATTCGCACCACTCCCGGTATGAATAACGACGAGCTTGAGGGGCTTATTCAAAAAATTCTCAAGCCCGTTGCCGAGCGCCGAGCCATCAACATCGGTCTGCGCTCATTAATGCCCGGCCTAGCCGCCTACGAAGAGCCAGCCGATTCAGACCTTGTTAAACTGGTTGAACAGCTGACAGGGCAAAGTGCGGGCACCGTGGGCTTTGCCACTGAAGCGCCGTTTTTTCAAAACCTCGGCATGCAAACCATTGTCATGGGGCCAGGCTCTATCGATCAAGCTCATCAACCCGACGAATATATGGCGCTGGATCAAATTCAACCAACGATAGATGTTTTGCAGAAAATGATTTCTAGGTACTGTGTTTAAATTGCAGCTATTGCTTATGGGAAATTAATTGGTGGTTTTCTTGATGTAACGCAAATAACCAGCTAGATTTGATAAGCGGTTACTGTGTTTTATCGTCCGCGAATTTGATGTGTGAGGTTTTTTACCTCGTCATATCTATTGCTATAGATTGCACTGCAACACTTAATGAAACTAATTAATATCTTTCGGCCTACTACGATCAAACGTATTGATATGTCATGGACAAGAGCACGAGCTCCTTAAAGACGACAAGGAAACTAACTACGTCGTAGTGGTGTTACCGACAAGAGTAAATATGGAGATATTACATGCGCCCAAACCCTAAATTCCGTAAATTAATCTTGCCCCTCGCAATCACCGCCGCTTTAGTCGCCTGTGGTAGCGACAATAAAACAGCCACACCCACACCCACCAGCGTAGCCGGTAGTAGCTCCAAAGGCATTGTGATTGGCGGTATTGTTAACGCCTACCCTCTCACTGACATCGGAACCGTCGATCGAACTAACAAGCTGGCAGAGCCCACGACGACAGCAGACGATGGCAGTTACTCGCTAACTTTAAACAGTAATTACGTCTCTGGAACCCCCGTATATGTTGAAATTACAGCAGTAAACGGCACCCTAATGCGCTGTGACCTGACCCTTTGCGGCACAACAGCAGAATTCGGTGAAACCTACCCCCTCGCCGATGGGTTTGCCATGTCGGCAACGCTCGATAAGGCCGCCGGCAGCTCAGTCGCCGTAAACATTACTCCCATCACCGATATCGCCTCTAAACTGACTTTAAAGAAAATCGTCTCGGGCGCCTCACCGTCAGCTGCAGCTGCAGCATCCAATGCCCAAGTGGCAAACCGCTTGGGCATTACTGGTGGACTAATCAATCAGCCCATCGTTGACATTACTTCAGCTAGCTCAGTCAATGCCGCCACCAAAGCCGCCCTAGAATACAATCTCAAATCCGCTGGAGCCGTTGCCGCCATGCTCAAGGGGGACTCCACAATCACCCTTGAAAAAGCCATGGAAAATTTCGTCACCCAATTCAGTGACGGCGGCATTGCAGATAAAGAGGATAACGGCAGCACTGCCGTAACCCTGGAAGAATTACTTGAAGAGGCGCTCGCTTTACTCGAAATAGTTAAGAAAAACCCTGACGTCGATCAAGAAAACAGTTCCGTTGTCGCGTCTAAAGAAGGTATGACCGCTGATGAATTAAACGCCGAAACAAACGGCAGCACCACCGCTAGTCAAGGCGAGGTTCCCGCTGACGTTGGCGATGACGGTCTTGTCGCTACCAAAGCCTTTGTTGAACAGGTCCGTAATCTTGCTAATGCAGGTGTCATATCTGACGACCAAGAAGCTTTTGCGGATGAACTTGACCTTGCCAGCCAAGCAGTTTCTGGTGACAGCGATATCGTTGCAGAAGGCCTTGGCATGGGCTTACATGCTATCGTGCTCGCCGCTGAAGCATACGAAGACGCCGCTGATGAATCAAAGCCCACCACTCATACAGACCCCGATTTAGACATTACGGTTGCTATCTCCAAATCAGGAGAAACGCTCAGCTTTAGTATTGACGAATCCATCACCCTGATGGAGACCAGCATCGCGATCGACTTGAACGCAAGTACCACAAGCACAATAACAGAGTCAGACACCGAAGCGGGCAACACTCCCGAAGCCGGTGACACCACCTATACAGAAACCGGCGATGCTACGGCCACCCTTAGTGTCAGCGGCTCAGCGGCGAGTGCCGCGGTTTCACTCAGCATTAGCGAAGGCTCCTTCGCCGGCTCATTGAACTACAACAGCGAATCGACCGAGAGCGCAACGGGCTCCAGTGAAACCTGGGATGATGAGGCCACAATCACCGGTATTAACGCCAAACTGAGCGTCGTTCTGGCGCAACTCACTGGTGACAACAAGGCTTCTTTTGAAGGCAACATGAACCTTAAAATTGGCAAATTGAGGGTTACTGAAGATGGCGAATATTCTTCGGGCTTTGATGGTCAGAATTACAGCGACAGCGAGGATTATACCCAAGTAGTGACGATTGATGGTCTGGAATTTAGCCTCTCTGGGAAGTTCAGCGATACTGAAGGCAACAGCCTTAGCGCCAGCCTTAGTGCCAGCCTAGATAATGCCCAAGAAACCT
The DNA here is from genome assembly GCA_047624025.1 of Zhongshania sp. Taxonomy (GTDB): domain Bacteria; phylum Pseudomonadota; class Gammaproteobacteria; order Pseudomonadales; family Spongiibacteraceae; genus Spongiibacter. The sequence goes on along the minus strand of JBLHPB010000022.1, from coordinate 11,345 downwards.
GTACCCAGACCGAGACCGAGGATAATAATAGCCTAATTTCACCTAGTTATAGTTATAGTTATAACTGCGACACTAACGAAACAGCTAGCAACTTTGCAACGGTTAGCTTGAGCATTATCTTCGACCTAAACATTGCCGGTGTTGATGATGAGGTGAATATTAAGTTTAACGCTAGCCGCATAAGTTTAGATGATGGTAAAGCCACCATTGACCTGACTTACGACGGCAATCAGCTAAACTTTGCTTACCCAGGTGGGGGCAGTGCCACACTAAGCAACCACAATGGCGTTACCATGACCCTTACGGAAACGTTTACAGAAGGAGAAAGCTCCATTTCTGGCGACATTAAAGAAGGCGGGACTAGCTATGCTAAGGTGAGCGATGACTCTGGAGCCATAGTCATTCGCTACAATGATGGTAGCTTCGAAAGCTTTATGTAAAACCTGCAAGAAAATATGGGGAGGCTTAGCCTCCCCTTTTTTTTATTCACTCCAAAACGGCAATGCTTTTACTTTAATAAACTCTACAGACGGAAACCGCCAATGCGATTAAAGATACTGTTTTTCATTACGGTACTTTCGCCGTTCTACAGTCATGCTCAAGCAAACTCTAGCTTACAACTATCACTCGACAGCCAATCTTTTAGCTCTATCGCACCAATACATCAGCTTCTCGACGACATGGAAGGCAGCCCTGTTCACAAAGGAAAATTCGCGTTTACCCACAATCAACTAGAGGCGAGCTTCAGCCAAGATAATATTGAGTACAGCCTATTTCAGCGCTACGACTATTATTTGAAATTTAACAACGACACCGCACAGCTTGCCTACTTACTCAAGAACGATATTCCTTTACCCAAGAACAAGCATTATAAAGTTTATTTACAAGCAAACCATCTGCACGCGTGGGGACTTGCCATTGCTAAGCAGATCGAGGTTTCTGACACAGCTTCAGTTAAAGCACGGCTGAATTATTTACAAGCGGACAAAACCACTAATGGCTATTTAAAAGGTTACTTACAGTCTTTGGACGACGGCTATCAAGCTCAGCTCTACCTAGACTATGGCTATAGTCGTGATACCTTGCTAAAACGCCCTAAAGAGCCCACCGAAGGCCATGGGCTTAGCTTGGATATCGATATTAATTGGCAGGCAACAGATAATCTAAAACTGTCATTACTTGGTCGAGACATCGCCTCTTATATAAAATATCGCGACCTTGCTTACACCCAAGCGAATGCCAATACAGACACTATTTCCTACAACCAAAATGGCGCCATTGATGCAAAACCCACTGTGAGTGGTGTCGAGCGCAATCGCAAGCAAAGCCAGAAGCTGCCCAGCCGACTTGAACTGATTGGGGAATACTCGCTCACTCAGCAAGATGGCATAACAGCTGAATTATTTAGCTACGACTATCAGCTATTCCCCCGCATTGGCTATACCCAGAAGAAGCCAGCATATTACTGGCGACTGGACTACGACCTGCGTACTCAAGCATTGGGAATAGGCATAGGCCACCAAAATCTTGGCTTTTCCTTGCGTAGCGATTCGCTAAAGTGGGAGGCCGCTCAAGTAGTTGAAATATCAATAGTTGGTAAATATTATTTCAATTAACTAATCAAAATTCTTGCCTAGGGTGCCGTCGAAACTACAAACTAGTTTATAGTGCAGTCACCTCCATCAGGAACAGCCGATTATGCCATCCACCGGCAGAATATGTTTTATCCGGCACGGCCAAACCTACGCTAATATTAACAAAGTCTGGCACGGCCAAACCGACACCGAACTGACCGCGGAGGGCTATTTACAAGCTCAGAAATTAGCGGCTTATTTTGCCAATTACCTAATGCCAGATGTTATCTACACCAGCCCACTGCAGCGTGCACGGATAACTGCCGAAGCCATAGGCAGGAAGTTTAATTTGCCGGTGGAACAAGACTCTCGCTTAATGGAGTTCCACTTAGGAGACTGGGAGGGTATAGGATTCGTTGAATTAGGCGCCACTGACGACATTTATCACCAGCTGGTCCACAACCCCGATTTCACCCCGCCCAATGGCGAATCACAGAATATTGTCAAACAGCGAATGATTGCAGCCATAGAAGAAATCACCGCCAAGCATCCTGAAGATAATGTGCTTATTGTTGCTCACGGTGTATCGATCGGTATTGCCCTAGCACACTACCTTGATGGTGACACCTGCCAGTGGCCTAAATATAATCAAGTGAATACCGGAGTGTCGGAATTATGCTTTCAAAGTATGAATTTACTCCGTTTTAACCAAAGTGATCATCTCAACGATTAGCACCCTAGGCGAACCCTTAAGCATCGCGATTGCCTTGATTTATGTCGCTGGCACCGGAGCAGGTCTTAACACTTACCAACGTAGTGTTTGACCGGCCTGTTGCTAGTAATAGCTTGCTCTAAACTCTTTTCAGATCCCACTGCCCAGGCCTCCACTTAAGACTTGATTCTGGCCCTTATTAGAGGAACTTGGTATCAGGTTTTGCAGGCGGCGGCACTAAACAGCGCGAATAAAACACCAGCCCACGTCGCCAACCGAAGTATCAGCGTGGCGATTGCCAAAGGCTTTGATCAACTGACTGATGTTGAAGACAATCTTCAGTTTGTCAAAAATAGCACTGCGCTATTATCAAAACGGGCTCAATAAAAAAACCGCGCAGGGCGCGGTTTTTTTATGAATACTGTCAATCAAGCATACTTAAATCAGTGTTAACTGAAAAAAGGATTACTTAATTTTAGCTTCTTTGTACATCACGTGCTTACGTACCACTGGATCGTATTTTGAAAACTCAAATTTATCCGGGGTGTTACGCTTGTTCTTGGTAGTCGTGTAAAAGTGACCAGTACCCGCGCTGGAAACCAGACGGATTTTGTCGCTTGCACCTTTCTTAGCCATGACCAGTCTCCTTAGAATTTTTCGCCACGGGCGCTAAGGTCAGCTAAAACGACCTCAATACCCTTTTTATCAATAATACGCATGCCTTTGCTAGAAACACGCAAAGTGACAAAACGCTTCTCTGCCTCAATCCAAAAACGATGGCTGTGCAGGTTTGGCAAAAAACGACGACGGGTGCGGTTTTTTGCGTGTGATACATTGTTTCCGGTTACTGGACGCTTGCCCGTAACTTGACATACTCTAGACATGATACTCGCCTCTTCAACCTTTATGCGCGGTGCAAAAGGTTTATAAAATCAGGTTCAAACCGGGCCGCCGCGCGTCTAACCATACTCGGGAGTCCTGAGATGATCTGAATCCCGGACACGGCCCAAATGGAGCGCGACTTTATACCAGATGAGTCCCAAGCAAGCAAGTTTTCCTGCAAAAATTTACTTACAGCAGCCCCCTCTCTGCCAATGACACCACCTCTGGACCCGCCACCACACAGTGGTCTAATAAGCGCATATCCAATAAAGCCAAGGCCTCCCGTATCCGCCCGGTTATACGCACATCGGCATCACTTGGCTCGGCCACCCCCGAGGGGTGGTTGTGAGCCACGATCAGTGCTGCCGCGTTTAATTCCAATGCTCGACGGGCAATTTCCCTAGGGTACACCGCCGCGCCGTCGATGGTGCCGTAAAACAAGGCTTCGTATTGGATCAAGCAGTGCTGATTATCGAGATAGAGCGCCGCAAACACTTCGCGCGGCTCATGCCGCAGTTGGGCCAGTAAAAACTCGCGTGTTGCCTTGGCACTACTAAACACCGGCTTATCACGTAAGGACTCAGCCAAGTAGCGACGGGACATCTCCAACACCGCCTGTAATTGCACGTACTTTGCGTCGCCCAAGCCTAGGGACGCGCAAAAGCGATCCCGCGGCGCCGCCATCAAGGCATTCAAACTACCATGCTCGGCAAGCAAAGCCGCCGCCAAATCTACTGCCGACTTACCTTTGACCCCTGTGCGTAAAAAAATTGCCAGTAATTCGGCATCGACCAATGCGGCGGCGCCGCGCTGCATGAGCTTTTCACGTGGCCGCTGATCTGCGGGCCAGTCCCTAATAGCCATAACGCCCTCCGTGGCGTAGATGTTAAAGACCTGCGACGACGGTGGCCGCCAAGATCGAATAGCTTCATAATACTGTTTAAAGCAGCAATGGCGACACGGCAATATGAAACAATTGAGTAATCGACAGATTCTTTTAGGGGTTAGCGGCGGCATTGCGGCCTATAAAAGTGCCGAACTGATTCGCCGCTTAAAAGACCACGGTGCCGATGTACGCGTGGTCATGACTGCTGCCGCCATGGAATTTATTACCCCTCTCACTCTGCAGGCTCTGTCGGGCAACGCGGTCCACACTACCCTGCTCGACCCAGAAGCCGAGGCCGGCATGGGGCATATTGAACTGGCGCGCTGGGCGGATCTGATTCTAGTTGCCCCGGCCAGCGCTGATTTTATGGCCCGGCTTGCCACTGGTCGTGGTGATGATTTATTAACCACTCTGTGTTTGGCCACACCCGCCCCCATCGCGCTGGCACCCGCCATGAATCAGGGTATGTGGCGCGACCCAGCCACCCAAGCCAATGTGGATACCTTGCAACAACGCAATATTCACCTCTTTGGCCCTGCCGCCGGTAAGCAAGCTTGTGGCGACATTGGGCCCGGACGCATGCTAGAGGCCGAAGAACTCGCGGAACTCGCTGCAGGCTTGTTTAACAGCCGCCTACTGGACGGCATTGCATTGACTATCACGGCTGGCCCCACCCGTGAGGCTATTGACCCCGTTCGCTATATTAGCAATCACAGCTCAGGTAAAATGGGTTATTGCCTAGCTCAGGCTGCAGCCGACGCTGGCGCTATAGTCACCCTGATCAGCGGCCCCACCAATTTAAACTGCCCTGAAAGAGTTCATCGCGTTGACGTGGTCAGCGCCCAGGACATGTACGACGCTGCAATGATGACAATGGGCAGCAGCCAGATATTTATTGCCTGTGCCGCTGTGGCCGACTACCGGCCACAGCAATGCGCTGCGCAGAAAATCAAAAAAGCTAATGACACCATGAGCATTGAGCTCATTCGCAATCCGGACATTGTCAGTGCGGTCGCCAACCACCCACAAAGACCCTTTACCGTTGGCTTCGCGGCCGAAACCCAGAATCTACTGCGCTATGCTCGTGACAAATTAACGCGCAAAAACCTCGATATGATTATTGCCAACGACGTGTCTAATGCCGCCATTGGCTTTAATACCGATGATAATGCGGCAACCGCAGTGTGGCGCAAGGGCGAGCAAAAAATCGAACAAATGAGCAAAGCTCAGCTCGCGAGGCAGCTGATGTCTCTGGTCGCACAACACTATAGCGATAGGAAGCACTAGACAGCACCAGCCAGCCCTTTCATTATAGTATCTAAACAATCAGGATGACCTACGCTAAGCAATGAGTAAACCAAGCCTGAAGATGAGACCCGCGAAACGACAACGTACACTTCGATTTAGCACTAATCAGCGGGATATAGTGCTGTCTGCGCTATTGTCCATTGGTGCAGTCGTCGCCGCATTCTACTGGCTTCAAAACGTCGAAATTCCGCGCGCTCAAACCCAACGCATTGCCACCATCACCACCAACATTGCCGACCAACAGCTCAACCTTAGCCAAGGTCTTCTGAACCAGCTTCGCAGCCGAATTGTTAAACAACTTGAAAACCCAGCGCTACAAGCGACCCTAGCAGCAGCAGATACCAAACAGCGAGATCTTGAAGAACTGGCTCTGCGCCGCGCTTTTCCGGAAGCCTTAGACGCTAAAATATTGCTAGTCGGACCCCAGGGAATTGCCGATGAGCGCACCGAAACCGCTCGGCTGCGCAATAATATTGAAATCGATATGCTGCGTAAGGCCGTAATTAGCAAGGGCATCATTGTGGAGGCCTACAGCCACAAAAAGCAGTGGCTAGTATCAATCACCGGTGTCACCGGAAAGCACGGCGCGCTCTTTGTCACTTTTGATGCCGATTTTTTTACTGACTTATTCAAGAAGATTGCCGGTAGCACGGCAATCATCGAGCTCAGCCAAACCTACAACACCCGTAAAGACGTGATTATTCCAGCCGCGGGAAACCCCAATTCCAATAGTGGTCAAACCAGAAAACTGTCGATACCGGGCTGGAGTATCAATGTCTACCCACAGCAAGATATTGTTCACAGCTTGAGTGAAGAACCTACCCTGGCCTGGCTATTGTGCCTATTTTGCATTGCGCTTATTAGCGGCAGTCACGTGATCTTTTTCCTACGCAGTTACCAAATCCCCTTAGCTGAACCGAAGGTAGCCGTGCCGGCCAATGACGAGGTGATACTACCCGATCTCGAGCAAGCGCTCGCTCAAAAGCTCTCCATAAACCGTACCAGTAATCTCAGCCAGCACGACAATTTCCCGGCGCCAAACAGTGCCCCACCGCTGCCTGACACGGGTTCACCAAGCAAGCCCGTACGCCTCAGTACCAACAGTTTCCGAGCCTACGATATTCGCGGTGTGGCTAAATCTGAGTTGGATGACGCTAGTTGTCACGCGATTGGTCAGGCGATTGGCAGCGAGGCGCTGAATCGTAAGCAAGGCAAAATTTTGCTCGCCCGCGATGGCCGCCTAAGTAGCCCACGGATTCACAAATCGCTATTACAAGGACTTTTAAGCACTGGCATAGATGTCATCGATTTAGGCGTGATTGCCACCCCCATGCTGCACTACGGTAGCTATCACCTGAACATTGGCAACACCGTTATGATTACTGGCAGCCACAATCCCAGTCATTACAATGGCATGAAAATAGGACTGGATTTCCAGTCACTGAGCAGCAATGACATACAATCTCTGCGGCACCGTATCGAGTCACAGAAATTTGTGCAGGGCAAAGGCACTCTAAGTAACGACAGCATTGAGCAGCGCTATATACAGCGAATTAGTAGCGATGTGGTCATTGCTCGAACCCTAAAAGTCGTCATTGACGCAGGCAATGGCGCTAGCGCCAATATTGCTCCGGCTTTATTCGAAGAGCTCGGCTGCGAGGTGGTGCCGCTGTTTTGTGAGATTGACGGTAACTTCCCCAATCACCCGCCGGATCCCACCGTTGCTGAAAATCTCAGCGCCCTGCGCGCAGCCGTCGCCGAACACAATGCCGATATTGGCATCGCCTTTGACGGCGACGCCGACCGCATCGCCGTGGTATCGGCTAAAGGTATTTGTCCCAGCGCCGACCAATTGCTGATGATCCTGGCCCAAGACATCGTCATTCGTAATCCCGGCGCTGAAATTCTGTTTGACGTGAAGTGCACAAGACTTCTACCTGAGCTGATCAGTGAACACGGCGGCCGCCCCACTATGTGGAAATGCGGCCACTCCTATATGAAACGAAAAATGCTGGAGACCGGTGCGTTATTGGGCGGTGAGTTTTCGGGGCATATTTTTTATAAAGAACGCTGGTATGGCTTTGATGACGGCATGTACACCGCCGCGCGACTCCTGGAAATTTTAAGCCTGGCAGGAAATAGCCTAGACGACATGCTCGACCAGCAAAAGAACCTCTACAGCAGCCCAGAAATTCTGCTTGCGGTTGCTGATGAAAACAAATTTTCCATTGTCGAAACCTTTAAGGAGCATCAGAATTTTAGCGATGCGACCCTCAGTAATATTGATGGCCTGCGAGTGGATTTCCCCGACGGCTGGGGCTTAATTCGCGCGTCTAATACTGGCCCAGCAATTACCCTGCGCTTTGAGGCAGATACCCAAGAGGCATTACAAAGAATTAAAAATGATTTCCTGCAATTGCTCACAAGGATTGATCCTAGACTGGTAGTTAGTCTTTAATAGGCATTTTTTCGCCACCGTCCCCAAGAGACCACATCATGTCAATGAGTCGTTCTGCCGCAGGCGATGTAGCCCGCGTACTTACTGAAGCCCTGCCGTATATTCAGCGCTTCACCAATAAAACCATCGTGGTGAAATTTGGCGGCAACGCCATGATTGACGACAAACTCAAAGAACAATTTGCCCGCGATATCGTACTGATGAAACTAGTCGGCATGAATCCTATCGTGGTACACGGTGGCGGCCCACAAATTGGCGATCTACTGAAGCGACTGGCCATTGAGTCGCACTTTGTAGACGGCATGCGAGTAACCGACACAGCCACCATGGATGTGGTCGAAATGGTGCTGGGCGGCTCAGTAAACAAAGAAATTGTGTCGCTGCTAAACCGCAATGGTGGCAAGGCCATTGGCCTAACCGGTAAAGACGGCCAGCTCATTCGCGCCAAAAAACTCAAGGTGACTCAGCGCACACCTGACTTGGCAAAAACCGAAATCATTGATATCGGCCATGTTGGCGAGGTCGAAAAAATCAACACCGAAGTCCTCGACATGCTGGTCAACAGCGACTTTATTCCGGTTATAGCCCCCATAGGCGTTGGCGCTGATGGTGCCTCTTACAATATCAATGCCGACTTGGTGGCTGGCAAGGTTGCCGAGGTGTTAAAGGCCGAGAAATTGATGCTTCTCACCAATATTGAAGGCCTGATGGATAAGTCTGGCAAGGTATTAACAGGCTTGACCACCGAACAGGTAGACGCTCTGATTGCCGACGGTACGATCTACGGTGGCATGTTACCGAAAATTGGCTGCGCCCTAAGTGCAGTCAACGCCGGCGTGCACAGCGCCCATATTATCGACGGACGCGTGCCTCATGCGGTATTGCTGGAAATATTTACTGATACCGGTGTCGGCACACTAATCACCAATACTCGCCCTCTAGAAGATTAATACTAGTGTTCAATAAGGTTAAGCACAGCGTATGAATAAACGTCCCTCACGGCGCGAAGAAATTCTTCAAGCCCTTGCCACCATGCTAGAAAGCCAGCCCGGCACCCGCATCACCACGGCCAAATTAGCGGCCGAGGTCGGCGTGTCGGAGGCGGCGTTGTATCGCCACTTTCCTAGCAAGGCAAAAATGTTTGAAGGCTTGATTGAGTTTGTTGAAGACGCGGTATTCAGCCGTGTGACTATCATTATGAATGAAGAGAAACAGGCACTGGAGAAAATTAGCAACATCCTGCAACTCTTGCTCACCTTCACCGAGCGCAATCCAGGCATTAGCCGCATCTTTAATGGCGATGCACTGGCGGGTGAAAACGAGCGCCTGCGCAGCCGCGTAGTGCAGTTTTACGATCGCCTAGACACTCAGCTTAAACAAATATTGCGCGAGGCCGAAATTCGCGAGGGCCTGCGCACGCAGGCTACCGCCAACGCCACTGCCAATTTACTGCTGGCTGCGGCAGAGGGCCGCATTAGCCAATTTGTGCGCAGTGATTTTAAGCGACTACCGACCGAAAGCTGGGATGAGCAGTGGCAATTATTGAGCGCTAGCGTTTTTCGCTAATAGCCACTATTGAGGCTGCGCATAGTACTCGCGGCGCTTTTCAACCTGCCCCTGCAAAAGTGCAAAGCGGGCTTTATCGCGCTCATAAGCTTGAGCAACATCTATCAACTCTTGGGCTCTAGCTTCAATATGCTGCTGGGTGGTGGTCACTTCACGTCGCAGTGAGTTAAGGGTTTTCACCAATTCTACCGGCACCCATTGATCGCGCCGCTCCCACTCTGCCGCTTCACTTTGATTGGACTCAACGTGAAGCTTTAAGGCCGTTAAATTACTTGCAAGTATAGAGATACGCACTTTGATATCATTGATGGCGCGCAGTTTAGCGGCCTCAATATCTTCTATGTCGCTGTAACGGAGCAACAACGCCTCATCCCATTGTTTATTCTTCTCATTGAGTTCAGCCTCGGCTTCGGCCATCTGCCGCTCCCGCCTAACCGCTTCCAGGTCATTAACACTGGGGGCGGCTGGCACCGACTTAACCACCGAACCATCAACGCGAATAATATCATAACCTCGGGGTACCGCTTCTGGAGGCACGCTTTCGTCAATCACCGTAACGCCACTGACACTAGGGTAGCGATAGAAAAGTTTTTGCGTATAGGCATGAGACATCCCAGCCCAACATATAAGCAATGCGACTATTACGCGACTATATTTCACCGTGAAATCTGCTCCCTGAAGGTAGCTGCCTTTTATACCACAACACCATAGCGTTCACGATATTCATTAATTCGCGCCAGCAGCACTGTGTCGTTAGAGGATTGGCGCAGATACGCCACTATATCCTTTAATCCGACAATACTTATCACCGAGAGTTGCGCATCTTGCTCCAGCTCCTGAATGGCTGAGCGCTCGCCCTGACCCCGCTCTTGCCGATCAAGGCCGATAGCAACACCGGCAACACTGGCGCCAGCATGAGTAATCATGGCTATGGCCTCGCGAATTGCGGTGCCCGCGGTAATCACATCATCAATAATCAAAACTCGCCCCCGCAAAGGCGCACCGACTAAGCTGCCACCTTCGCCATGATCTTTCTTTTCTTTGCGATTATAGGCGTAGGGAACATCGCGCTGATGGTGCTCAGCCAGCGCGCAGGCCGTTGCCGCCGCCAAAGGAATGCCTTTGTAAGCCGGACCAAACAAGATATCAAACTGCAGACCAGACGCCACAATCGCATCGGCGTAACAGCGGCCTAGGGCGGCCAGGGCGGCACCACTGCAAAAACGTCCGGCATTAAAAAAATACGGACTGATGCGACCCGACTTGAGAGTAAATTCACCAAAACCCAAAGCCTCACTGGCTATTGCCTGGCGAATAAAACGCTGCTGGTAATTCTCAATACTCATTGCCTTTCCTAAATAATAGAATCCTCAACCTAAAAAAGGTCGGGACTAAAATGCATTCAAAATAATCATGAAGTCAAAATAAGGCTTCGAAAAACCTCCGAAAGTACCGATGCGCCGGCATTTTCTCGTTAGTATACCGTTCTTTTTAGCAGATAATTCGCACTGTGATTGTTGTCAATACCGTTTCATTGTAGTCTAACAGATTGTTCGTATCGAAAATTTAGCTGGGCTATTTCATTACGCCTTTCGATCTGGCCTCAGCAACCACCTTCAAGGCCAAATGCCTAGCCGCCGACATCGTGCGACTAAAAGGACAGGAAACACATGAGAATCATCAGCTTTTGCGCTGACAGTATTGTAGATGCGGCCCAAAAAGGCTTTTTCGACTGGGTCACCAAACAGGACGCAGACATTATTTGCATTCAGAATTTGGGTATTGCCGAATACAAACTGCGCGACAATGTCTATTTTCCTCGCGACTACAATCCCTATTTTTTCGATGCAGCTGACGGCAAACACAACGGCGTTGCCATTTATTGCCGGCAACTCCCCAAGGCCATTATGACCGGTCTGGGCTTTCTCGATTTTGATATGGACGGCCTCTATATTCAGG